>CAYXAX010000096.1:0-10092 GCA_964463055.1 uncultured Gammaproteobacteria bacterium
GCACCCCCGCCTCCTGAAGGCGGGTGGCCAGGGCGACATTGGTCTCTTCATCGAAGCGTGCCCGCAGCTCGATCACCACAGTGACTTCCTTTCCCGCCTTGGCGGCATTGACCAGGGCATCGACGATGGCCGATTCATGGACACGGTCCGAATCCGGGCCGGTGCGGTACAAGGTCTGTTTGATGGCCAGGACATTGGGGTCCAGGGACGCCTGACGGACAAACTCGATGACGGGGACAAACGAATCAAACGGGTGATGCAGAAAGATATCGCGGCTGCGGATCGTCTTGAAGATATCCGTCCCGGTTGAGATCCACGCCGGCAGTCTCGGGTTGAATCCCGGAAACTTGAGATCCGGGCGCTCTACCAGGTCGGCGATGGCCTGGGTGCGGTTCAGGTTGACCGGCCCGTTCACTTGATAGAGATCGTCCACGGACATGCCGAAGCGCGCCAGGAGAAAATTGGTCATGTGGTCGGGGCAGTTGTCGGTTACCTCCAGGCGCACCACGTCCCCGTAATGCCGGGACACCAGTTCGCCTTCCACCGCGCGCAGCAGATCATCGATTTCCTCTTCGTCGACGAACAGCTCGCTGTTGCGCGTGACTCGGAATTGATGACATTCATTGACCTTCATGCCGTGGAATAATTGGCCCACATAGGCGTGGATCACCGAGGATAGAAAGACGAAGTTGTATGATCCATTGCCTTCCTCGGACGAGGGCAGTTTGATGATGCGCGGAAGTGACCTGGGCGCCTGGACGATGGCCATGCCGCTGTTGCGGCCGAAGGCGTCCTTGCCCGTCAGGGAAACGATGAAGTTCAGGCTCTTGTTCAGGATGCGGGGAAATGGGTGGGCGGGATCGAGACCCAGCGGGCTCAGCATCGGCGCCAGTTCCTGTTCAAAGTAACCGCGCAGCCACGTCTCCTGCTCTGCCGTCCAGTCGGACCGCTTGATGCAGAAGATCCCCTGATCCGCCAGGGAGGGCAGTATGATGTCGTTGAATACCTGATATTGCGCGTTGACCAATTCGCGGGTGCGTACCCCGATGGTCTTGAGCGTGTCGCCCGGGGCCATGTTGTCCGGGTCCGTCTGGGCGGAGCCCGCTTTGACCCTTTGTTTCAGTCCGGCGACGCGAACCTCGAAGAATTCATCCAGGTTGGTGCAGGAGATGCACAGAAAACGCAACCGCTCCAGCAGGGGTACGTTGGCGTCCTTGGCCTGTTCCAATACCCGGCGATTGAACTCCAGAAGGCTCAGTTCGCGGTTGATATAGAGATCGGGGCGTTTCAGGTCGACTTCATTCATTATTATATTATTGGCACATTCCGACATTACAATGTACCTTAACCATTGTTACAGATTTGTGACGGTATCCAAGTCATGGATATCTAAGGTAGAAATCCGGATGGTCCGGATGCTTGCGGTGTTGCCGCCCGGCGGCGGGCAACCGAGGTTGTTGGGCACGAAGTACACGATTGAGAGTTACATGATCGATGAGAAATACATCGTATCACCATCGCACGGACATTGCATTCATCGGACCCGGTGGTAAACTGCTCCGGGCCTCCATACCGCTCGTATAGACCTGCATTTATTCACAAACCGCACCCATTCCCCGAGACCATTAATATTAGAATTACCACATGGATCTGTTGATTCTTATCAAGGCGTTTGTGCTGGGTATCGTCGAGGGGCTTACGGAATTCCTGCCTGTCTCAAGTACCGGTCATTTGATAATCGTCGGCGACCTTCTGAATTTCAACGATGAAGTTGGTAAGGTCTTTGAGATCGTGATCCAGCTTGGAGCGATTCTCGCGGTGTGCTGGGAGTACCGCCAAAAAATCTCCAGGGTGTCCCGCGGGTTGCTCGATGACCGTCAGGCACAGGGCTTCGTCTTTAATCTGGCGGTCGCGTTTCTCCCCGCGGCGATCCTGGGGTTGCTTTTCATAAAGGCCATCAAGGCCCATCTGTTTCACCCGTTTACAGTGGCTATCGCATTTATTATCGGTGGGCTGGTGATTTTCTGGGTGGAGAAAAAGGCGTTTACCCCCCGCGTACACAGCGTGGAACAGATGACATGGAAGGATGCGCTGAAGGTCGGGTTCGCCCAGGCGTTCTCATTGATTCCCGGCACCTCCCGGTCGGGCGCGACCATCATGGGAGGGATGATCTTCGGCCTGTCACGCACCACGGCGACGGAGTTCTCCTTTTTTCTCGCCATCCCGACCATGTTCGCCGCGACATTTTATGATCTGTACAAGCATTGGGCCCTGCTGCATGCCCATGACCTGGCGGTCTTTGCCACCGGGTTCGTGACGGCCTTCATCAGTGCTTTCTTCGCGGTCAGAGCCTTGCTCCGCTATATAGCGCATCACAGCTTCGTCGTATTTGCCTGGTACCGAGTAGTATTCGGGGTGATTCTGTTGATCTATTATCGTGCCGAGTTGTTTCAGGGCATCACATAAGACGGGCAGGCCCTGGTGTCGACGGATGTGGGGAACGGCCAAACCGGATTCGTGTCATAGTAAGTGTCGGCGCTGATTTCATTGCGCGTGAGGATCAAGATGATGTACAGGTTATGGATAGCGTTTGCCGCTGTTTTTGTGAGTGCCTGCGCCACGATACCCGCGCCACTGCAGGGCGAGTTCAGTGACGTGACCCCCGAAATGGTACAAAGCAGCGGTTCGCCGCAGACCGGGGTGGAGGTGCGTTGGGGCGGGATTATCGCCGAGGTGGTGCCCGGGAAAGAAGATACCTGTCTGACCATCCTGTCCCGCCCCCTGGACTCCAGCGGTCGTCCCGAGGAGGGTGACCAGACCATGGGCCGTTTCATCGCATGTTCCAAGGGGTTTGTCGATCCGGCTGTCTATGCACAGAAGCGGGAGGTCACGGTTGTCGGGACACTGGAGGGAACCGAGACGCGGAATATCGGAGAGTATGCCTACCGCTACCCGAAGGTTGCCTTGAACAGCATTTACCTGTGGCCCAAGCGGGAAAAGTATCGCCCCGCCTATCTGCCGCCTTATTATCCGTATTATCCCTATTATGATCCGTTCTACCGACCATACTGCGGGCGGCTGCACCACCCGTGGGATTGTTCTCCTTATTGGTGGTGAGTGTGCCGCGAATATGATGCGCTTTGTATCCGGGTTGATTTTGGCAGGCTGCATGATGGGCGTACTCGCCTTATCGGGGTGCGCCAGCAACCCATTCGCCGATCAACTGCCGCCGGACATGGATCGCAGCATCACCCCTCAGCAGGTGATTTCCGATCCGGGGACACTGCGCGGCCGGTGGGTATTATGGGGCGGTACCATCGTCACCGTTCATAACCTGAAGGACAGCACCGAGATCGCGGTGCTTGCCTATCCGCTGGAGGATTCCGGCTTTCCTAAGACGTCACAGCAGGCCTCGGGACGATTCATAATCCGTTACAACGGGTTTCTGGATCCGGTGGATTATGCCCCGGGCAGGGCGGTATCGGTGCTCGGCCACGTGGACGGTGTCCAGCAGGGCAAAATCGGGGAGGCCCCGTATTCGTTTCCCGTCGTGCAAGCGAAGTCCCTGCATTTATGGCGGCCGGGTGACTCCCCGAGTTCTCATGTGTTGTTTGGCATTGGCGTCGGCGTCGGGCTATAACAGCGCTTCTATCGATTCATGTCCATGGGCGTCGCTGCGGCAAGCGCATATCGTGTTAAGTTACCCGGGTAACCGCTCTTAAAGACGCCGTTGGCTTTTCCGCCGCTCACGTACGACATGGTGTCCGGACAGGTTCCCGGGTGTGGTGTATACTCCCGCACGGGGCGCCCGCTGCAAAGACAGTGGGTGCGATGTATAAAAATGCTGCTAGAGCATTACCGATGGCTGTTCGTTGGGGGAACGTATACAAGCGGGTAACAGTCACCGTGATAAGGATAACGGTGCTTGCCTGGTGGGTGGGCATGGCGCTGCTCGGGATTTCCGGCATTGCCTCTGCTGATTCGGCCAACACGGGGGAAGACACCGCGTCGGGCAGACAGCTGCCGGTCGAGGAATATACCCCATATTATGGCGTTGTCACCTATACCCTGGACGGGGTCAGCAACCTGACCGGCGGACAGCGGACAGGCACCGGGTATGTATCCCTCCTGCAGGTGGGCGGCGGTGTGAACGGCGTGGCAATCGGCCTGCCAGCAACCAGCCGCATCGAGATCTCAGCGCTGCGCGTCGACAGCCAGAACCCCAGCGTTAAATACATCGGTGATACCCAGGTGGCCTCCAATATCGAGGCGCCATCCGCATCACGTCTTAATCAACTCTGGTACCGCCAGGACATTCCCGGCACACCGCTGCGCGTATGGGCGGGCTTGATTGATTTGAATCAGTACCTGGATGTCACAGAAAGCGCTTCCACATTAATAAACAGCAGTTTCGGTATTACACCAGTGATTTCCGGCAATGTACCCACTTCAACCTATCCAAAGCCCGGTTACGGGACCATGCTGCGTTGGGAGGGGCGTGATTCGGCACTGCATCTGGGTATATTCCAGGGCAATCCTGAGGTGCGCAAGGATGTATTCCACGACGGCCGTATGCTCATCGCCGAGTGGCAGCCGGTGGGCGCTCGAGGTGAAGGCAGCCCCATCGAGGCCAAGCTTGGCGCCTGGCAGTGTCACTGTACATCCGGCCCGGACCAAAGCGCTCTGATCCAGGCATGGGGAGGATACGGCAGCCTGCAGATCGCATTGGGTAGACGGGCCGATGAGCCTGTGGTCGCCTTTTTGCACCTGTCGGGCAGTCCCAGCCACGACAGCATTTCACCATTTTCCGTGGCCGCGGGGTTTTTGCTGCCGTCGCCCTTTGGCCAACGTCCTGATGACCATCTCAGCATGGGTGTGACACAGATGAATCTGCGCGGACTGGCGGCCGAAACCAGTACTGAATTGACCTATCAATTTTCCCTGATGGACGACATTGCCCTGCAGCCCGACGTGCAGTACATCGCTAGTCCCGGCGGGATGTATCCCGCCGCATGGGTATTTACACTTCGCTTTAATATCGCATTTGATACCCACTTTTAACACTCCAAGGATGCCTTAGTCCTTTCATGCGGCCGCATGCCGCGTCGCGTCCGGCAGTTGTCACAAGTCATTTTCATTTTCGACGCGAATCACTCCCCCTGTTGTCAGATGGCTGCCTTGGCGCCCTTTTGGATGTGTCGTCTATAACGGCTTTCTATTGGGTCATTTCTCATGTATCTATGCCTGAAATCGCGGTCATTGTGCCAGTTCTTGCATGCGGAGTGCTGATGTAACCGTAAGCGCATGTTTTTAGTATTAATTTTTAATATTAAATTACGTGTGCAATTTTTAAGACATTGTGGCGACTAAAGTCTTTGCCGAATCTGCCGCATTTAAAAAACGATTATTTCGGTTATTCGGAAAATACCGAAACTCAGTAATCACGGCGGGAAATGCTGCCGGTAAGATGCCCTGGATGATATACCGGGATCAATGGGAAAGGGTGCGAAGTAATTGGCTTGTGACATATCACGGAACGAATAACGAATAATGAGGATTAAGGCGTCAGTACGAAAGATACCGGGAAGTCCATTGGATTGGGCGGGTCCCTTGGGCATGGGCGCGCTTGGCTCGGCGTTGTTGTCCTTTCACATCAATTCTCCCTGGGCACATGTGACGGGCATTGCCGTGCTGATGACATGCGCGGTGATGATCGCAGTGATGCAGTTGCGGCACCGACGCGTTCTGGCCGTATCGCTCGCCGCTGAGAAAGAACGGCTGCAGGAAGAAGTGGCCGCGGATAATGCGCGGCGGCACGTCGCCGGTCTGCCGGATGCCTGTGTCGAACTACTTCCTATCTGGCATCGCCAAATTGAGACCGGTCGCAAGCAGACCGAAGACGCGATCACCTCACTTACCGGGCGATTTTCCGCCCTGTCGCAGCGACTCACCGCGGCGGTGCAGGCGGCTCAGGGTGCGGCCGGGAATATCGATGGCGCGGGTGGTGACGGGGGTGTTATCGCCGCCTTCGACGTCAGTAAGGGCGATCTGACATTGGTGGTCGACTCTCTCAAGGATGTGATGAGTGAAAAACATGCCATGTATGAACAGATAGGCGAGCTTGAGGGGCACATCCGGCAATTGAATGACATGGCCACCGATGTGGGCAAGATCGCATCGAAGACGAATCTTTTGGCGCTGAATGCCTCAATAGAGGCGGCGCGCGCAGGAGAGACCGGCCGCGGTTTTGCAATCGTGGCGGATGAGGTTCGCTCCCTGTCGCTGCAGTCCGCGGAGACCGTCAAGGGGATTACCGGAAAGGTAAGTGCGATTTCGTCAGCGATGCAGAAAACCCTGCATGCCGCAGGAGAGGCGGCAGACCGGGATAAGAATTCGGTTCAGTCATCAGAGACGACGATAGAGAGTGTTCTGGAAAGGCTGCAGTCGTTGACGTCAGGCCTGGTAACCGCCGCCGGCATCTTGTACGAAGAGAGCCGCGGTATAGGGGATGAGGTGGAGGATATCATGATCGCCCTGCAGTTCCAGGACCGGGTCAGCCAGATTCTCTGTTCTGTGCAGGGAAATCTCGATGCCTTTAAGGATCACCTTGAGGCGTGCAGTGCGCGTGCCATGGGCGGGCAAGGTCCTGTTGTATTCGATGCCGGCACTCTTGCCGAGAGCATTCAAAAGACGTATTCGACAGAAGAGCAGCGTAATAATCATTTCGGTGTGCAGGAGAATGCCGCTGCGGGAAGCGACATCACATTTTTCTAGCGGGGACGGATTATGGGTAAGTTGATATTGGTGGTTGATGATTCGGCATCACTGAGACAAGTGGTTTCCATCGCGCTGAGAGGAGCGGGATATGACGTAATTGAGGCATGCGACGGAAAGGATGCGCTGTCCAAGCTGGATGGACGAAAAATCAACCTTATTATAAGCGATGTAAACATGCCGAATATGGACGGTATCACCCTTCTGAAGGAAGTAAAAAAGCTGCCCGACTATAAATTTACGCCCATCATCATGCTTACGACTGAAAATCAGGAAACCAAGAAAACGGAAGGACGAGAGGCCGGCGCCAAGGCGTGGGTGGTGAAGCCGTTTAAACCTGAACAGATGATGACGGCGGTTGCGAAGCTCGTATTGCCGTAAGCCAGTGATATCCATGGGAGTAAAAGATCATGGAAGTAAGTATTAGAAAGAACAAAAAACGCACGCGCGCCACAATTCGCGGGGACATGACGATCTACACGGCCCTTGAATTGAAACAGGCCTTATTGGGCCCGGTCGCGTCGGAACAGGATGTTGACCTCGATTTGTCCCATGTCCATGCGCTGGATACGGCGGGGCTGCAATTGATACTGGTGGCAAAGCGCGAACTGGAGGGCAGCGGCAGGAAGCTTTCTATCGTAGCGCCGAGCCTGGAAGTGGTCGAGGCATTGAATGCCTGCGGCAATGCGGAGCAGCTGTGCCCGGGCGCAGCCAAAACGGCGGATTAGGAAATATGCATATTACAGTAATCGCTGCGGAGTAATTAAATGAATCTCGATCAGGCGCTGGAAACGTTCTTGAGTGAATCCCGGGAACTGTTGCAGGAAATGGAGGACAGTCTCCTTCGCATGGAACACAGTAGTGATGAAGGTGACGTGAATGCCGTCTTCAGGGCGGCCCATACCATAAAGGGCTCGGCCGGGTTATTTGGGCTTGACGCAATCGTCGAGTTTACCCACTCCCTCGAGACGTTGTTGGACCATGTGCGCAATGATGAGCTTTCGGTTACCGGTGAGCTTGTTGCTTTGTTCCTCGAGTGCGCTGACCACCTGCGACTGCTGGTCGATGGCGTGGCCTCCGGGGATGGGGATTCGGAGCTGCTGTTAAAGGAGCGCGCCGCCGTTCTGCTACCGCGCCTGCATGATTTTATACCGAGCGGACACGATCAAGCAGCGCAAATGAAGCCGACTCCCGCAGTAGATCAATCCGATGCGGTGGGCGAAGGAGTTGACTCCGCCGTAACGGATAACTGGCATATATCGCTTCGCTTTGGCGCCGACGTACTGCGCAGCGGCATGGACCCGTTGTCATTTATCCGCTACCTGTCGACCTTGGGTGAAATTGTGGCTATATCGGTTGTTGACGATAATCTGCCAAGCATGACGGAGATCGATCCGGAGGTCTGTTACCTTGGTTTCGAAATCAACTTCAAGAGCAGTGAAAGCAAGCAGGCCATCGAGGATGTGTTCGAGTTTGTCCGGGAAGACTCTGAGATACACATTCTGCCGCCGCACAGCCTGATCACGGAGTACATTAATTTGATTCAGCGGATTTCCGAAGAGGACATGCGTCTAGGCGAAATCCTGATTAGTTGCGGTACGTTGACTCGTGCTGAGCTGGAGCGGGCGCTAGTGGTACAGGAAAAATATGCGCGAGATGCGGCGGCTTCCGGTGAGGGTCAGTCTAAGTACATGCCCGTCGGTGAGATTCTGATAAGGGAAAAGGACGTGCAGCCCACGGTGGTCAATGCCGCCCTGGAAAAGCAGCGGCAGATCAAGGAAGGGCGCACCTCCGAGAGCAGCACGATACGCATTCAGGCCGGTAAGCTGGACAGCCTGATAAACCTGGTTGGTGAATTGGTCATTGCCGGCGCGTCCGCCTCGCTGTTGGCAAAAAGCGCGGGAGAAACAGCGTTATACGAGGCTACGTCCACTGTTTCACGTTTAGTGGAAGAGATTCGGGATAATGCGCTGCAGCTGCGTACCGTGGAGATTGGCACGACGTTTAACAGGTTTCAGCGCGTTGTTCACGATGTGGGCAAGGAGCTCGGCAAGGAGATCAACCTGTCGATCAACGGTGCTGAGACCGAATTGGATAAATCCGTGGTGGAGAAGATCGGCGACCCCTTGATGCACCTGGTCAGAAACTCCATCGATCACGGCATAGAGTCACATGAAGTCCGCAGCGCGCGCGGTAAGCCCGAGCAGGGCACTGTATCTCTCAATGCGTATCACGATTCCGGAAACATCGTCATAGAGGTGTCCGATGACGGCGGCGGCCTGTCCCGCGAGCGTATTCTGGCCAAGGCCATCGAGCGCGGAATCGTTCATGGCAGTGAGGCCATGACGGACCAGGAGATATTCAACCTGATATTCGAGCCGGGGTTTTCAACCGCGGAACGGGTATCCAATCTCTCTGGCCGTGGCGTCGGGATGGACGTGGTGCGGCGCAATATAGAGGCGTTGCGCGGGAGCGTGGAGGTGGACAGCAAGGAGGGCGAGGGCACGACGATCAGGATCCGCCTGCCGCTTACCCTGGCAATCATCGATGGGTTTTTGATGGGTGTGGGCGATGCCGCTTATGTTGTGCCCCTGGACAGTGTGGTCGAGTGCATGGAGCTCTCTGAGGCGGAGCGCAAGACCATGCGCGATCACAACTATATAAATCTTAGAGGCGAGGTGCTGCCGTTTATCCGCCTGCGCAGACACTTCGGGCACACAGGGGAACGCAGCCGTCGTGAAAATATCGTAGTCATACAGTGCAGTGGGCGCAAGGCGGGTCTCATGGTCGATCGTCTCATGGGAGAATTCCAGACGGTCATCAAACCCCTCGGCAGGCTGTTCGGTAATCTTTCCGGCGTGACCGGGTCAACAATTCTGGGCAGTGGTGAGGTGGCGCTGATCCTTGATGCCTCCGCGCTCGTGCAGCAGGCGGCAACGGCGGAAGAAAACGAGGTACGTAGTAGCGCCTCACGGCGTGCATTATCGGGATGACATTGCCGGTTCTTAACGAAGAACATGGCGATTAATGTAATGTATTTTTTTATATATAAACGACAGGAGAATGATGATGAAGGTGTTGGACAACATGAAGGTGGGTACGCGGCTGATAACCGCATTTGTCATTGTATCCGCCATTACGGGTATTGTTGGATATCTGGGATTGTCCAACATGGGAAGAATCAACGATATGACCGATGAGATGTATAACATGGAGTTGCTCGGCGTATCCCACGTCAAGGAGGCGAACATCGCCTTGATCAATGTGGAGCGGGAGATCAAGAACATGCTGATCGCCGACACCCATGAGGAAAAGGCG
>CAYXAX010000097.1:0-9702 GCA_964463055.1 uncultured Gammaproteobacteria bacterium
ATCAGAACACTACCATTACTGACAAGGAAAAGGTCCAGCTGCTGAGCTACCTGCGTGGCATACACGGCAGCGAGGAAGAATCGGCCGCCAGCCCCGAACCGAGAAAGATCACCCTGCGCCGCAAGAGTGTGGGAGAGCTGCGCCAGACAGGTACTCAGGGCAAGAAATCAGTCGTCAACGTGGAGTTTCGCAAGCGCCGTACCTACGTAAAGCGCGCCTCCATCACTACGGAAGAGCCGGCGGTGGAAGAGCCGCCGGTTGCCCCCGAGCCTCAGCTGGAACTCCAGACGGTCGTCCCCGAGGCGGCCACGCCGGAATCCAAGGCGGCCGCGGAAGCGGCCCCTGCCACGCCGCAGGCCGAGCTGGAACCGGCGCCCGCCGAAGACAAGAACGCCAAGCAAGCGGCGGCGGCCGCGCCTGCGGTGGAGCCCGCCAAGGCGCCAGAGGCGCCCGCCAAGGAAAAGGCCAAGGCAGCCCCTGCCGCACCCAAGACCGCCGAGGCGGAAAAGAAACACAAGCGCCGCGGCAAGGGTCAGGCCGCGGGCGATGATCGCTCCTCGCGATTCGGCCGCGAGGAATTACACATTACCGCCGATAAAGGCCGTCGTAAGAAAAAGACCCGCAAGGGGCCTGTCAAGATAATGTCCACGTCCCGCCATGGCTTCGAGCGCCCCACGGCGCCCATCGTGCGCGACGTCACTATTCCCGAGACCATCACCGTGGGTGAGCTGGCGCAGAAGATGTCCATCAAGGCCGCCGAAGTCATCAAGCTGATGATGGGCATGGGCAGCATGGTAACGATTAACCAGGTGCTGGATCAGGAGACCGCAGCCTTGGTGGTGCAGGAGCTGGGACACAAACCCAAGCTCATCCAGGAAAACGCTATTGAAGAAGAGTTGGCCAACCTGGATATGCATGCCGGTGATGCCGCACATCGCCCGCCGGTGGTGACTATCATGGGTCATGTGGACCACGGCAAGACATCACTGTTGGATTATATCCGCCGCACAAAGGTGGCCGCGGGCGAGAAGGGTGGTATCACCCAGCACATCGGCGCCTATCATGTGGATACCAGCAAGGGGACGGTAACCTTTCTCGATACGCCCGGCCATGCCGCGTTCACCGCCATGCGCGCTCGCGGCGCCGAGATTACCGATATCGTGATCCTGGTGGTGGCCGCAGACGACGGCGTCAAGCCGCAGACCGTGGAGGCCATTCAGCACGCCAAGGCCGCCGGGGTCCCCCTGGTTGTCGCCATCAACAAGGTGGATAAACCCGAGGCCGACATTGACCGCGTCAAGAATGAGCTGTCCACCCACGGGGTGATTGCCGAGGAGTGGGGCGGTGACACCATGTTCGTCAATGTCTCCGCAAAGACCGGGGACGGCATCGATCAACTGCTCGACGCCATCCTGCTGCAGGCGGAGGTCATGGAACTGACCGCAGTGAAGGACCGCCCCGCCAAGGGCGTGATTATCGAATCCAGCCTGGACAAAGGTCGCGGACCCATCGCCACGGTGCTGGTCCAGACCGGTGTGCTGCGCAAGGGCGACGCCCTGCTGGCCGGCAAGGAATTCGGTCGTGTCAGGGCGTTGCTCAATGAAAACGGCGACAGCGTGGAGGAGGCAAGCGCTTCCATGCCGGTGGTGGTGCTGGGCCTGTCCGGCACGCCCAATGCCGGTGACGAAGCGGTTGTCCTGGATGACGAGCGGCGTATTCGCGAGATCGCCCTGTTTCGCCAGGGCAAATACCGCGACGTGAAGCTGTCCCATCAACGCCCCGCAAGCCTTGAAGATGTGTTCTCCCAATTGGATAAGGACGCGGTCAATCAGTTGAATCTGATTATCAAGGCCGATGTGCAGGGCTCCATGGAGGCGCTCAACGAGGCACTCAGCCAGCTGTCAACCAGTGAAGTCCAGGTCAGGATCATCGCCGGTGGCGTCGGCGGAATTACCGAATCCGACGTCAACCTGGCGCTGGCTTCCCACGCCATCCTCATCGGTTTCAATGTGCGCGCCGACGCCCAGGCGCGTCGCCTGAGCGAAGAGACCGGTGTGAAGCTGAACTACTACGGCGTCATTTACGACGTCATTGATGAAGTCAAGCTTGCGCTTTCCGGCATGCTGTCCCCGGAGATTCGGGAGCAGATCGTCGGTGTGGCGGAGGTCCGTGATGTGTTCAAATCACCCAAGATCGGCGCCATCGCCGGCTGCATGGTGTCCGAGGGGGTGATACGCCGCAACGCCCCTATTCGTGTGCTGCGTGACAACGTAGTGATCTATGAAGGCAAGCTGGAGTCCCTGCGCCGCTTCAAGGATGATGTATCCGAGGTCAAGGCGGGTCTGGAGTGCGGCATTGGCGTCAAGAATTACAACGACGTGCAGCCCGGTGACCAGATCGAGGTCTTCGAGCGCGTCGAGGTCGCGCGCAGCATATAACCGCGCGCGCCCTATGACGCCGCCCCTGGACACCCTATGCCAAAAGAATACAGCCGTACCAAGCGGGTGGGAGAGCAGATCCAGCGGGAGCTGGCTGTCCTGCTGCAAAAGGAAGTGGACGATCCGCGCGTGGGCATGGTGACCGTGTCCGCCGTTGATGTGGCGCCGGATTTTTCCCACGCAAAAGTCTATGTCACCGCGCTGGACGACGAACACGACAAAAAATCTCTTGTCGAGGCCCTCAATAAAGCCGCCGGCTTCCTGCGCGGACGATTGGGTCAGCGCCTTTCCATTCGCGTGATACCGCAGCTGCGATTCATATATGACGACTCCGTCGCTCAAGGCAACCGGCTGGCGGCACTCATCGAGGCGGCGGTGGCCTCTGACCGCAAATCCCATCAATGACGGACGCAAATACATTGCCCAACAGACGCAGTCCGAGACGGGACGTACGCGGGATACTGTTGTTGGACAAACCGGTGGGGATGAGTTCCAACGCCGCCCTGCAGCAGGTCAAGCGGGCTTACCAGGCACGTAAGGCCGGCC
Organism: uncultured Gammaproteobacteria bacterium; assembly: GCA_964463055.1. GTDB lineage: Bacteria > Pseudomonadota > Gammaproteobacteria > CAWJPQ01 > CAWJPQ01 > CAWJPQ01. The sequence continues at coordinate 2,985 of CAYXAX010000097.1, forward strand.
ACTCCGGCAGCCTGGATCCCCTGGCCAGCGGGATGCTGCCTATTACCCTGGGGGAGGCCACCAAGATGGCCGGGTTCGTCCTTGAGGCGGATAAGCAGTACTGGACGCGTATTAAACTGGGCGTGACCACCACCACCGGCGACGCCGAGGGCGAGCCGGTGACTACCCGCCCGGTGGGCGGATTGGATGCCGCCCATTTGAGGACGGTGCTGAATGACTTTACCGGCCAGATTCAGCAGATCCCGCCAATGCACTCGGCGATCAAGCGCAACGGCCAGCCCCTGTACAAACTGGCCCATAAAGGCCTGGAGGTAGAGCGCCAACCGCGCCGGGTGGTGATCAACCACATCCACCTGCTGAGCCATTGCGGTGACGAGCTGGAGCTGGAAATATCGTGTTCCAAGGGAACGTACATACGCACCCTGGCCGAGGACATCGGCAGCCGCCTCGGCTGCGGGGGACATGTAGCCAGCCTGCGCCGCCTGTCCATCGGTCCGTATCAATCACATCAGATGGTCACACTGGAGTCCCTGGCGGCCGCGGGAGAGGCCCATTCGGCGCTGGATGCATTCCTGTTGCCCATGGAGAGTGCGCTGCTGCACTGGCCCTCTGTGTCCCTGTCTGATGAATTGGCCTTTTTTATCCGGCGCGGGCAGCCGGTGGTGGTTTCCAAGGCGCCCAAGGGGGACATGGTCAAGCTGTATTCCGCCAGGGACCGGTTTCTGGGTATCGGGCGGGTGATGGAGGACGGGCGCATCGCGCCGCGACGCTTAGTGAATCCTTAAATAAGCTGCCCCGAAAACGGGTATATACTTGTCACGCCATGATGACAAAAGTTAAAATTGAACCAATACGTTAAGTAATATCGGAGTTATTCCATGCCGTTGAACCATGAGAGCAAAGAAAAGATCATAACCGACTACCAGGCGGGCGCCGCGGATACCGGTTCGCCGGAAGTCCAGGTAGCCTTGTTGTCGGCCCGCATTACCCAGCTGTCCGACCATTTCAAGGACCATCCCCATGATCACCATTCCCGTCAGGGCCTGTTGAAGATGGTGGGCAAGCGACGCAAGCTGCTGGATTACCTCAAGCGCAGGGACAACGAACGCTATCTCACCTTGATTTCCCGTTTGGGCCTGAGGAAATAAAACGTTGTCCTGTGAAAGCGGCCGGTCGTCATCCGGAACTCGCAGCATTTCACTGCCGTTTTATACAATATCGCCTTCCGATATCTCATTGCGGTACACACGCGTTTTCTCAACGGGGGCTTCATCAGCCCTGAAAAGTTGATGTGAACTCCGATCAATTTCGAACTATGCAGGGAATCGAACGTGACAATTGTCAAAAAGAGTTTTCAATACGGCGCGCATACCGTCACCCTGGAATCTGGTGAAATCGCCAGGCAGGCCAACGGCGCCGTCATGGTGGATATGGACGGCACCACAGTGCTGGTTACCGTGGTCGCCAAAAAAGAGGCCGTGGCGGGCAGGGATTTCTTCCCGCTGACGGTCAACTACCAGGAGCGCACCTATGCGGCCGGCAAGATTCCAGGTGGCTTTTTCCGCCGCGAAGGGCGGCCCAGTGAGAAAGAGACACTCACCTGCCGCCTGATCGACCGCCCCGTTCGTCCGCTGTTCCCCAAGGGTTTCTACAACGAAGTGCAGATCGTCGCAACCGTGGTGTCCCTCAATCGGGAGATCGACCCCGACGTCCCCGCGATGATCGGTGCCTCCGCCGCTCTGGCCGTATCGGGCGTCCCGTTCAACGGGCCCATCGGCGCCGCGCGGGTAGGGTATAAGGACGGTCAGTACCTGCTCAATCCGACCCTGGACCAGCTCAAGGATTCCCAATTGGATCTGGTGGTCGCCGGCACCAAAAACGCCGTCCTCATGGTGGAATCTGAGGCGCGTGAACTGCCCGAGCAGGTCATGCTGGAGGCGGTGTTCTTCGGCCATCAGCATATGCAGACCGCGATCAGCACCATCGAAGCCTTCGCAGCCGAGGCCAACGTGCAGCGCTGGGAGTGGCAGGCACCCCAGGCCAACGATCAACTGCGCAGTCTGTGTGAAAGCGAGATCGGCGCCGCCATCACCGCGGCCTATCAGATCGAGGAGAAACAGGCCCGTCAGGAGCGCCTGGCCGCGATCCGCAACGACCTGGTGGCCAAGCTGACTGGGACGACTGATGATCAGCCGGCGCGGTGGACGGACCATGAAATCCTCGCGGAAATCGAATCCCTGGAAAAGCGCATCGTGCGTGGCCGCATCATCGAGGGCAAACCGCGTATCGACGGCCGCGACACCCGCAGCATCCGCCCCATCACCATCCGCACCGGGGTGCTTCCCCGTGCGCATGGTTCGGCCCTGTTCACCCGCGGCGAGACTCAGGCCCTGGTGGTCACTACCCTGGGCACCGGCCGTGACGCACAGATGATCGACGCCATCGAGGGCGAGCGCAAGGAACCCTTCATGTTCCACTATAACTTCCCGCCCTACTGTGTCGGTGAGACAGGCATGATCGGCAGTCCCAAACGTCGTGAAATCGGCCATGGGCGCCTGGCCAAGCGCGGGGTAATGGCGATCATGCCCACGGCGGAGCAGTTCCCCTACGTGCTGCGCGTGGTGTCGGAAATTACCGAGTCCAACGGTTCCAGTTCCATGGCATCGGTGTGCGGCGCGAGCCTGTCCCTGATGGACGCCGGCGTGCCCACCAAGGCACCGGTGGCGGGTATCGCCATGGGACTCATCAAAGAGCCGTCCAACTACGCCATCATCAGCGATATCCTCGGCGACGAGGATCACCTCGGCGACATGGACTTCAAGGTTGCGGGCACCCGCGGCGGCGTCACCGCCCTGCAGATGGATATCAAGATCGAGGGCATCACCCGGGAGATCATGTCCAACGCCCTGGAGCAGGCCAAGGAGGGGCGTCTGCACATCCTCGGCAAGATGGAGGCGGTTCTGCCCGCGCCGCGTAACGAGATGTCCGAGTACGCCCCGCGCATCATCACCCTGCACATCAACCCTGAGAAGATCCGCGACGTGATCGGCAAGGGCGGCATTACCATCCGCGCCATCACCGAGGAGACCGGGGCTTCCATCGATATCCTCGATGACGGCACGGTCAAGATCGCCTCGGTGGACAAGGCCGCCGGCCTGGAGGCGCAGCACCGTATCGAGCAGATCACCGCCGATGTGGAGGTGGGCAAGATCTATGACGGTCGTGTCGCCAAGCTCATGGACTTCGGTGCCTTTGTCACCATCCTTCCCGGCCGTGACGGCCTTGTGCACATCTCCCAGATCTCCGATGAGCGCGTGGAGAATGTCAGCGACAAACTCAGGGAGGGGGATAACATTAAAGTCAAAGTCCTGGAGGTGGATAAACAGGGCCGTATCCGTTTGAGCATGAAGGCCATCAACAAGGAAGAAGAGCTCAATCAGCAGTAAATGCCGCGGCATTCCGTCCAGGCAAGCGAAAAGGCCCCTTTATTGGGGCTTTTTTATATCTGTTTTAATGGAAATAAACCGCCAAGGTCGAGGTGGGCCAAGGTCGGATAATATATCCGGCAAACATCATTTATCCCTCTCCGATCCCGCAAGCGTGCGGGGCTGACACAGCACGCCCTCGCCCCAGCTCAAGGTTCATTAGGGCGGGACGATATATAGCAAGACCCATAAACCAGATTCAGGGGCTGCTATGCTGCACCCAGTTGACCATACACCCCACTGCGCGCGCTTCGACTCCGCTGTAATACTGATCGTCGGCGGAGGGCGCGGTGGCTTGGCTATGCTAGAAGTGCTGCACAATTACGAATGGATAAAACTGCACGGAATCGTCGATATCGACGATCAGGCGCCAGGACTGCATCTTGCCCGCTCTATCGGCGTACCGGTCTTTTCTCACATGGAAGATATCGTTCCGGAATTTGATGGCGATCTGATCATCGATGTTACCGGCAGCGCCGAGGTCCATGGCTGGCTTCATGAGCAGCGCAAGAGGGATGATATCGGCATTGTGTCGGGCAAAGAGGCGAAGCTGCTTTACGATCTGGTTGCCGAACAGATACGCGACAAGGAAAAGATTCACGTCAAGACGGTGCAACTGGAATTGCTGAAGACGATGCTCGATATTTCGCAGCAGCTTGAGAAGGGTCTCGGCGGTGGCAATGTGCTTACTCAAGGCCTTGAAGGATCGGCCAAGCTCATCGTCTCCCCGCGCGCCCTGGCCATGGAGTGCGTTGACGGTCGGCTGGAGGTCATCGGCGGAATCGGGGTCGACAACGCGCCGGTTCATGTACCCCCAAGAGTCCTTGAAATGCTCGCATCGCTCGTGGATAAGCAACGACCCGATTTTCTTGTCGAGCTAGACGCGCCGTTGCAGATACCCGGTGTTGAAATAGATTTTCAACTTGCCGTACCGTTATTTGTGAACACCAACCTGCGTTATTGCCTGCTGTTCCAATTGAGCACATCACTGCAGGCGCCGATCCGCGCCTCATTGTCCATGCTGGCGTCACACCTGCAACTGGCGCTGGAGGCCGAAAGCCAGCACCAATTGCTGAAGGAACTGGCTTATCGAGATCCTCTGACGGGCGTGTACAACCGGCGTTATTTCGATGAGCGCCTTCAGCAGGAAATGGAGCGTATGCGTCGCGCCAAACAGGGCCGTCTGGCAGTGATGTTTATCGATCTGGATCATTTCAAGCAACTCAATGATAGCCTCGGCCACACTGAGGGCGATCGGCTGTTGAAGGTGGTGGCACAATCCATCCTCAGCAAACTGCGCACATACGATGTCCTGGCGCGTTATGGCGGAGACGAGTTCGTCGTTATATTGCTGGAAACAGATGCCCAAGCCCTCACTTCCATCTGCAAACGTATCCTGTCGTCCATTGATAAACCAAAGGATAACACCACGGTGGAGCGTGCCGGTGCCACCGGTATGTTGGGATTGTCCATCGGTGTGGCGATACTGTCGGCCGGTGTGGATATGGAAGCGGAGACCCTGTTGGAACACGCGGATAAGGCGCTTTACAGTGCGAAGCAGAGCGGCAGGCGTCAGGTGCGCATCATAGACGCGGCCGACGCAGAAAAAATCCCCTTGCCGGCTTGATTACGCCTCTTTAGATTGTTCTCATAACCCCGGTCCGCGGGTGGTATCCGGTGGCGGCCTCACTTCAAGGATGATGCCTAGAGGTTGCGCGTGTCATCGTTTAGGCCCGCATCGAGGAACGACCTGACTCGTTTGTAGAACAGGTTGCTGTCTTCTCTATGAGGGAAGTCGAATACGATCCCGGCGCGGTAGCGCTGGTGTGCGGACGGTTCGCAGTGAGTCACCGTGCCGGTGGTATACATGGTGGTATCGTCATCCTTGTACGTCACGCGGACCATCCTGCCGGGGTCCAGGTATATCCCCATTTCAAGGCCGATACCGGCGACGGAGACGTCGATTACGTCCATGACCTCATATTGATTATTTCTTACCGTCACAAAGAAGCGCCCATCGGGTTTGTTGACAAACCTTTTGCGCTTGGATGTGCGGCGTTCCTGTTGCATGCGGTTCTCTTGCCCGACGGACTGGTCCGTGCGGTTACTTTACTTGTGCAGTCCCGGAGGTCCGGATATCTGTTCAGGGCATCACTGTGATAATTTGTATATTATCACATGGTATCACACACTTAAGCCGCGATTTGTCTTCTAATGATATCGCTTATAAACGTGTTGATGCGTCTTTCCAACCAATCTCCATTGAAAACGGTTACATCATTGATGAACCCTACGTGCCCTCCATAACGAGAAATTTCCAACAGGGTGTGCGGCGCCAATTCATCGTCCGAAGGCAGGACGGACGGTGGGATGAATGGGTCGTCCATGGCGTGCAGGATCAATGTCGGAATGGAAATCGTCGCCAGAAATCGGCGTGCGCTGGATTGTTGGTAATATTCCGCAGCATTCCTGAACCCATGCAGGGGAGCAGTGATCAAATCATCGAATTGACGAAACGAGGAAACGGCGGGGAGTGCGTCCATATCCACGGGCATAACAACCTGTCGTGCCTTGGCCAGCATGTCGCGCTTCAGGCAATTGAGGATATGACGTTGGTATAATCGAGAAAATCCCTGGCTAAGCCGGGCGGTGGTGAGGTCGAGATCAATCGGCGCACTGACCGCGACGGCAGCGTAGGCGGGGCACTTGTCTCGTTGTTCCCCAAGCCATTTGAGAAGTACGTTTCCGCCCAGTGAGAAGCCGATAACGGCAATGGGCGTCAGGGGTTCACGGCGGCGCAGTGTTTCCATGACCATTGTCAGATCGCTTGTTTCACCGCCATGGTAGCCTCGCGGCAGCCGGTTGGGCTCGCCGCTTGCGCCACGGAAATTCATCAGCACGCCGCGCATGCCGCGTCGCTGCAGTGACCGCAGGGTATATTTTACATAGTGAGATTTTACGGAGCCGCTGAGGCCGTGAAGCAGTACTACGATGGGGCCGGTTTTGCGGGTGTTCCAATCCAGGTCTATGAAATCGCCGTCGGGCAGTTCCAGACGCTCTCGACGCACGGCCACCGTCAGCTTGGAGCGTACAACATACGGCCACAGGGTTTGCAGGTGGGGATTGGACAGCCAGACGGGCGGCTTAAAATCACTCTGGGTGATCATGTATTAATATATCGTCGCAGGTCGCAGGTCGCAGGTCGCAGGTCGCAGGTCGCAGGTCGCAGGTCG
>CAYXAX010000098.1:0-3712 GCA_964463055.1 uncultured Gammaproteobacteria bacterium
TAAACCCCACCTGGAGCAAGACCGAATAGGGGGGCAATGGTGTGGCCCGCACCGCCCCCGGGTTGGTCGCTTGAAGCGCGCGGTGACGCGCGTTCCAGATGAATGGCTGTCCGCGACAGAACCCGGCTTACCGGCCGGCTCCATTTTTGTTTGAATTCCCGCGGGGATCTTCGGTTGTCCCCGGCCAGGTGCATGCAGGTGTCGTGACGCTCCCTTTAGTTTCCCGGGGCGTTGAGCACCGCTTCCGCAGCATGTCAAGCGCTCCGTCTACGTGTTTATCGATCTGCCCGCGCCTGCGATCACTCTGCATTCGATGTGCTTATTTTTTCCCCCGTAACGCGTTATCGCTGTTGCATTCCACGCTGTGTTGCGTCTTTGAGCATTTGCTTTTCAGCGTCATCAAACGAGGTCTAAAAATGTTGTTGAGTGGGCTTGACAGTGGATCATGGGGGTATATAGTGTCGGTTGGTGGGGAATTGTGGGTCAATGTGGGTTTAAGGGGTTGCGGGAGGACAAAATTTGTTTCGAGGGGCCAACACCTTAAGTCTGGATGCCAAGGGTCGCGTTGCCATTCCGGTCAAAATCCGGCAGATGCTCCAAGATCGCTGCGGCGGACAACTGGTGGTGACCGTCGAGGAGGTTGAGCCGGCCCTGCTCCTGTACCCGCTGCCCGAGTGGGAGATCATCGAGGACGAACTGACCCGTCTGCCGACCCTCCAGAAAAGGGCCCGTGGTTTAAGGCGAATGTTGATAGGTCATGCCACCGAGTGTGAACTGGATACCAATGGCCGGATCTTGTTGCCGTCTACGCTAAGAGATTATGCATCCATAGACAAGCGTGTGATCTTGGTTGGACAGGGGAAGAAATTTGAGCTTTGGAATGAGCAAATCTGGGCCGAACGGTGTAACACCTGGCGGGCAGAGGCTGCCGAGGCCAAAGAAGGGGACGAGCCTTTATCAGCGCAATTGGGTTCCCTTTCTTTCTAACAGGATTATGGAGCCGCCCAATACCCACCAACCTGTGCTGTTGAGTGAGGTGGTGACGCTTCTGGCGGTGGTGCCCGACGGCGTCTACGTGGACGGGACCTTCGGCCGCGGCGGGCATAGCCGGGCCATTTTGGACAAACTGGGTCATCGCGGGAAATTGGTGGTGATCGACAGGGATCCGGAGGCCGTTGCGTCGGCCGGACAGCGTTTCGGCGAGGACGCTCGGGTGGTGATCAAGCATGGTTCATTTGCCGACATAGGCGAGATTGTGCGGGAACAGGGACTCAACGGCCAGGTCAACGGCGTGCTGCTCGATCTCGGTGTGTCCTCGGCGCAGTTGGACACGGCGGGGCGCGGGTTCAGCTTCCAGCACGACGGTCCCCTGGACATGCGCATGGACCCATCGGCGGGCCCGTCCGCGTCCGAGTGGCTGGCGCAGGCCGACCAGCAGGACATTGCCACGGTTTTGTTCGAGTTCGGCGAAGAGCGGTATTCGCGGCGCATCGCCCGGGCCATCGTCCAGGCGCGCCAAGAGGCTCCCATCGTCACCACCGGTCGGCTGGCAGCCGTCATCGCCAAGGCCGTTCCCAGCCGCGAGCGCGGCAAGGACCCGGCAACGCGCAGTTTTCAGGCCATTCGCATCTACATCAATCGTGAACTCGACGCCCTGCGCGAGTGCCTGTCCCAGATACTGGATGTCCTGGCACCCGGCGGGCGTCTCGCCGTGATCAGTTTTCATTCCCTGGAAGACAGAATCGTCAAGCGCTTCATACGTACCCAGGCGCGCGGTGATGATCTGCCGCCGGGTTTACCGGTGCAGGACGCAGATCGCCACCCGCGCATGCGCCCCGTGGGCAAGCCGGTATACCCCGGCGATGCCGAAATCGAGCGTAATCCACGGGCACGCAGCGCGGTTCTGCGTGTTGCAGAGAAGTTGTCATGACCGCGCGTTGGTGGATGATTGGCGTCCTGGTGATCGCGGTGGTGGCCTCCGCGGTGGGCGTGGTCTACAGCCAGTATGAAGTGCGTGTGCTGTTCGCCAAAAAGCAGGCCCTGATCGCCCAGCGCGACGACCTCAACGTGGAATGGGGCAGGCTGCAGCTGGAACAGAGCACCTGGGGTACCCAGAGCCGTGTCGAGCATATGGCACGCCAGAAACTGGAAATGGTTGCACCGGCGCCCGGCAACGTTGTGTTTGTGAGGCCATGAAAAAGAATCGCGCACCACAGTTTCACCGCGGCCGGCGACACATCGTCCTGCTGACCCTGTTTGTGTCGCTGTTGTTGCTGGTCGGCCGCGACGTGGACCTGCAGGTGCTGCGCAAGGACTTCCTGCAGGACCAGGGCGATGCTCGATATCTGCGCGTGGTCGAGATCGCGGCCAACCGCGGCATGATCACTGACCGCAACGGTGAACCCCTGGCCATCAGTACTCCGGTGGATTCGGTATGGGCCAACCCCCAGGACGCGGCCCAGGCGTCCTCGCGCCAGCTGCGCCAGCTGGGGCGGCTGTTGGATGTGGACGCGGATTATCTGCATCAGCGTCTGACCACCCGCCCGGGTCGGGAGTTTGTCTATATAAAGCGTGACGTGGACCCGACCACGGCCCAGCAGGTCATGAAGTTGGGCGTGCCGGGGGTGTCCCTGCAGCGGGAGTACCGTCGTTATTACCCCGCCGGCGAGGTGGCGGCCCATATCATCGGCTTCACCAACGTGGACGACAAGGGCCAGGAGGGCATGGAGCTCGCCTATAACAAGTGGCTGCAGGGTACCCCGGGCAGCAAGCGCGTCATCAAAGACCGCCTCGGGCGCATCGTCGAGGACGTGGACAGTATCAGCAAGCCGGTGCCTGGCCACACTCTGGCGCTGAGCATCGACCGGCGCGTGCAATACCTGGCCTACCGTGAGCTCAAGGCCGGTGTGCAGCAGAACCGCGCCCGTTCCGGTTCCGCGGTGGTCCTGGACGCCGCCACCGGCGAGATCCTGGCCATGGTCAATCAGCCGTCATACAACCCCAACAGCCGCAGCGACCTGCAGCAGCGCTCCCACATGCGTAACCGCGCCGTCACCGACGTGTTTGAGCCGGGTTCCACGGTGAAGGCGTTTACCATCGCGGCGGCGCTGCAGAGCGGGGCCTATACGCCGCACACCATGATCAACACCACGCCCGGTACCTTCAGGGTCGGCCACGACACCATTCACGATGCGCGCAATTTCGGCCTCATCGACGTCAGCACCGTCATCAAGAAGTCCAGCAATGTCGGCGCCAGCAAGATCGCGCTGTCCATGGAGCCCAAGACCCTGTGGGGCATATTTTCACAGGTGGGCTTCGGTCGCGCGACCGGCAGCGGTTTCCCCGGTGAGGTCGACGGACACCTCAGCGATTACTGGCATTGGAACGCGGTTGAACAGGCCACCATGTCCTTCGGTTACGGCGTGTCAGTGACGCCTCTGCAGCTGGCCCGCGCCTATACCATCTTTGCCGACGGCGGGCGCCTCGAGCCGGTGTCGTTCGTGCGCGTGAATCAGCCGCCCCAGGCCGAGCCCATCATAAGCCCCGACATCGCCGGCGAGGTACGCGCCATGCTGGAATCCGTGGTGTCCGACGGCGGCACCGGGACCGAGGCGCGGATTCCCGGCTATCGCGTCGCGGGCAAGATCGGCACCGTCCACAAACCCAGCGACGGCGGTTATGCCGAGGACCGCTACATGGCCATTTTCGTCGG
>CAYXAX010000098.1:3722-9494 GCA_964463055.1 uncultured Gammaproteobacteria bacterium
TGGTCCCCGCCAGCCATCCCCGTCTGGTGGGCGTGGTGGTGGTCAACGAACCCTCCGGCGACTCTTATTATGGCGGTCAGGTGGCGGCACCGATCTTCGCCAAGATCATGGCCGGCGCTGTGCGGCTGATGGATATCCCTCCCGACGATCTGCCCGGGTCACCTGATCAGGCGGCGCCGGACCGTATTCAGGCGGCGGGCGAGCAGGACGAGTCTTCGGGGGGCAGTGAGGGCCATGTTTTGCGCGCCGGGTTGACCACGACTTCGGTGGAGATGTTTTGATGACGAATCACCTGGATACGGCCGCTTTACTGAGTGAACTGCTGCGCGGAATCGCGCGGGTGGACGCCGCGGACGAGCGTACGGTGTCGGGACTGTGTCTTGACAGTCGACGGGTGGCGCACGGTGATCTGTTCATGGCCTGCCCTGGTCACCGCCATGGCGGCCACGGGTTTATCACTGAAGCCCTGGACAGGGGCGCCGCCGCCGTCATTCATGACAGCCGCCTCGGCGAGGCTGAGCTGAGTGAAGCGCGTACCGCCGCCGCGCGCCACTCAGCGCCGCTTATCGCGGTGGCCGATCTGAACCTGCAGTTGGGTGAGATCGCCGCGCGCTTTTACCGCAGACCCAGCGAAGACCTTATCGTGGTTGGCATCACCGGTACCAACGGCAAGACCTCGTGTTCCCACTTTCTCGCCCAGACCCTGAGCCGCGACGGTGTGCCGTGCGGTGTTATCGGCACACTCGGCTACGGTGTCTACGGCCGGCTCGCACCGGCCCCGCTTACCACGCCGGATGCCGTTACCATTCAGGCCATCATGGCCGATCTGCGTGCCGCGGGATGCCGTTACGTGGTGCTGGAGGCTTCCTCCCACGGTCTGGCGCAGGGACGGCTCAATGGTGTGGCATTCGACGCGGCAATGTTCACCAATCTGACCCGCGATCACCTGGATTATCACCGCGGCATGGATGACTACGGCGCCGCCAAGGCGAAGCTGTTCCACAGTCCCGGGTTGCGTTACGCGGTGATCAATGCCGACGACGCCTATGGGCGGGAACTGCTGAAGGGCCTGCCGGATGGTGTGCGCACTTTCGCCTATCACCTCATGGATGATGATACCGGCACGGATGCCGCCAGGGACGGCATCGAATTGATATGTGGCAGTCGGCTGCGACTGGAACGCCGCGGACTGACCATGCACGTCCGAACCCCGTGGGGGGAGGGCGAACTGAAGGCGCCGCTGATCGGGCGCTTCAACGCCGTCAACGTGCTGGGCGTGCTGTCGACCCTGCTGGCGCTGGGTCTGTCCTTGGATACGGCGCTGCAGCGTCTCGCGGAGGTGAGGACGGTGCCCGGGCGTATGGAGACCTTCGGCGCCGGGCGTGGCCAACCTCTGGTGGTGGTGGATTATGCCCACACGCCGGACGCCCTGGAACAGGTATTGACTGCGCTGCGCGCCCACGGTGACGGTGAGTTGTGGTGTGTGTTCGGCTGTGGCGGCGATCGCGATCCGGGCAAGCGCCCGCAGATGGGCGCCATCGCCGAACGCTGCGCAGATCGGGTGATCGTTACCGACGACAATCCGCGCACCGAAATCAGCTCGGCCATTACCGACGCCATCCTGTCGGGCATGGCCGCGCCCGACAAGGCAAAGGTCATCAGTGATCGCGCCGCCGCCATTGTTTACGCCATCGGCCATGCCGGTGCGCGGGGCGTGGTGCTGGTGGCGGGCAAGGGTCACGAGGAGTATCAGATCGTCGGTACGGAAAGGCGCCCGTTCAGCGATCGCCAGCAGGTGCGTGATGTGCTCGAGGAGGTCGCGTGAGCCTGCAGTTGAAGTTGAGCGATATCGCCCGGGTGGTGCGGGGCGTGCACAGCGGCGCCGATGCGGTGATCGATCAGGTAAGTACCGATACGCGCGCGCTGCGCCCAGGGGATTTGTTCATCGCCATCAAGGGTGAGCATTTTGACGGCCACGACTATATCGACGCGGCGCGCGACAGCGGTGCCGCCGCGGCCATGGTCAGCCGCGCCGTCGACGCGGCGCTGCCCGTGGTGCAGGTGGACGATACCCGCCATGGCCTGGCGCGACTGGCCGGTGACTGGCGCGGCAGGTTTTCCATACCCCTGGCAGGCGTGACCGGCAGCAACGGCAAGACCACCGTCAAGGAGATGGCTGCGTCCATCCTCGGTCAGCGCGGCGCGACGCTGGCTACCGAGGGCAACAAGAACAATGATATCGGCATGCCGCTGACGCTGCTGCGCCTGACCCCGCAACATGCCTATGCAGTGATCGAGATGGGCGCCAATCACGCCGGCGAAATCGCCGCCCTGGCCGCCCTGGCGCGGCCCACCGTGGCGGTGATCACCAACGCCGGCCCGGCGCACCTCAAGGGGTTCGGCAGTCTCGATGGGGTAGCCCATGCCAAGGGCGAACTGTTCTCCGGCCTCCAGCCCGGCGGCACGGCGGTGATCAACGCCGATGACCCTTATGGTTCCCTGTGGCGCAAACTGGCCGGGGAGCATCGCTGCGTCACATTCGCTATCGATCATGACGCCGATGTCAGCGCCGCCAATATCGAATATACCGTTGACGGCACCGCCTTCGACCTGCACACCCCGGATGGCATGCGTCGGGTTGCGCTGCGCATGCCCGGCGTGCATAACGTGCGCAATGCCCTGGCCGCCGCCGCGACGACGATGGCGGCCGGGGCCGCTCTGGACGATGTAAAACGCGGTCTCGAGGCCATGGCGCCGGTGCGCGGTCGCCTGTGTGTGCAGATGGGCATCCATGGCATTCGTCTTATCGACGACACCTACAACGCCAATCCCGCTTCACTGCAGGCCGCCCTCCACACCCTGGCCGCCGCCGCCGGCGACAGGTTCGTGGTGCTGGGCGACATGTATGAGCTGGGCGACGCCGCCGCCGCGCTCCATGCGCAGGCCGGCGCATGGATAAAGGAGGCGGGCGTGAAGCGGCTGTTCACGCTGGGTGAGCAGAGTCGCCATGCGGTACGGACCTTCGGCGAAGGCGCGGCGAATTTCGCGGACCGCGACGGGTTGATCGCGGCGTTGAAGCCGGTTCTTGCCGCGGCTGCCGGTCCGGTGACGGTATTGGTCAAGGGTTCCCGCGGCATGGCCATGGAGGCGGTGGTGGAGGCGCTTAAGGACGGCGCCGCGGGCGGCAATGGCGCGGGCCGGGCCGGCGTCAAGCGGGCTTGCATAGAACTGGCGCAGGGATAACGCAATGCTGTTGTTTCTTACAGAATACCTGACACGATATGACAGCGGCTTTAATGTCTTTCAATATCTGACGTTCCGCGCCATCCTGGGCGTGCTCACCACGCTGCTGATCTCGCTGGTCATCGGGCCGTCGTTTATCCGCCGCCTGAGCAAGCTGCAGATTGGACAGAATATCCGTGTCGACGGGCCACAGGGCCACCTCAGCAAGGCCGGGACCCCCACCATGGGTGGGTCGTTGATCCTGGTGGGCCTGGCCATCAGCACCCTGTTGTGGTCCGACCTGCACAACCGCTACGTGTGGGTGGCGCTGGTGGTGACGCTGCTGTTCGGCACCATCGGCTTCATGGACGATTATAAGAAGCTCATCACGCGCAGCTCGAAGGGCCTGTCCGCCCGCGGCAAGTTCCTGCTGCAGTCCATCGCCGGCCTCGGCGCGGCCCTGTTCCTGTATTTCACCGCCCACACACCCATTGAGACCCAGTTGATCCTCCCGTTCTTCAAGAATGTGGCCATCGAACTGGGGTGGGTCTACATCCTGCTCAGTTACGTGGTCATCGTTGGTTCCAGCAACGCCGTCAATCTCACCGACGGTCTCGATGGCCTGGCCATCGTCCCGGCGGTGATGGTGGCGGGGGGGCTGGGCATCATCGCCTATGTCACGGGTAATACGCGCTTTGCCACCTATCTCGGCATCCCCTACGTGCCCGGTGTCGGTGAACTGGTGATCTTCTGCAGCGCCATCGTCGGCGCGGGTCTGGGTTTTCTGTGGTTCAACACCTACCCCGCCCAGGTGTTCATGGGCGATATCGGCGCCTTGTCGCTGGGCGCCGCCCTGGGCGTGGTGGCGGTAATGGTGCGCCAGGAGCTGGTGCTCATGGTGATGGGTGGGGTGTTTGTGATGGAGACGGTGTCCGTAATTCTGCAGGTGGTCTCTTTCAAGCTCACCGGCAGGCGTATCTTTCGCATGGCGCCGCTGCATCATCACTTTGAGTTGAAGGGCTGGCCCGAACCCCGGGTCATCGTGCGCTTCTGGATCATCACCGTGATCCTGGTATTAATCGGATTGGCAACATTGAAGATCAGATGACGACCATAGCTCACAACGCCGTTGCCAGTTATCCCGTGCGGGACGCGGGACCCGCCGGTGCCGGGCGCCCGGTGCCTGTGCACACGAAACGGTCACTCATCGTGGGGCTGGGCAAGACCGGTTTGTCATGCGCCCGCTTCATGAGCGCGCATCATCTGGCCTATACCATCGTGGACAGCCGCCGTGATCCCCCCGGCCTTGAGGCCCTGCGCCGTGACCTGCCCGGCGTCGAACCGGTGTTGGGCGGCTTCGATCCGGCATTGTTCGTCGGCGCCGATGAAGTGGTGCTCAGCCCCGGTGTCTCCCTGCGCGAAGCGGCAGTGGCGGCGGCCGTGGAAAAGGCCATCCCCGTGATCGGGGACGTGGAGTTGTTCGCCCGCCAGGCGCGCGCACCGGTGGTGGCCATCACCGGTTCCAACGGCAAGAGCACCGTGACCACCCTGGTGGGTGAGATGGCCCGCGAGGCGGGCCGCGACATCCGCGTCGGCGGCAACCTGGGGACCCCAGCCCTGGACCTGCTGGGGGACGGCGAACCCGAGTTCTATGTTCTGGAGCTGTCCAGCTTTCAGCTCCAGACCACCCACTCCCTGCGGCCGGCCGTCGCGGTGATCCTCAACATCAGCGCCGACCACTTCGACCGCCACCTGGACATGGAAGAATACCTTGCCGCCAAGCGGCGTATCTATCGCGGTAGCGGCGTCATGGTCATCAATGACGACGATCCGCTGCTGCGCGGCCTGATCGAAGCGGACCGGCCGGTGCTGCGCTTCACCCTGGCGACACCGGGCCCGGGTGTCTTTGGCGTGGTTACCGTGGATGGTCTGCCGTGGCTGGCCAAGGGCGAGACGCCGCTGCTGGCTGCGTCGCACATGCCGCTCAAGGGCATGCACAACATGGCCAATGCGCTGGCGGCGCTGGCGGTGGGTGAGGCCATGGGTCTGCCCCTGACCCAGAGGCTGGCGGTCCTGCGCCGCTTCCGCGGCCTGCCCCACCGCATGCAAGTGGTGGCCGAACGCGACGGGGTACAGTGGATCAACGACTCCAAGGGCACCAACGTGGGTGCGGCATCGGCGGCGGTGGCCGGGTTGAACGTTCCCGGCCGGGTGGTGCTCATCGCCGGCGGCATCGGCAAGGGGGCCGATTTTTCCCAACTGCGCCCGGCACTCAAAAATAAGG
This sequence comes from uncultured Gammaproteobacteria bacterium, assembly GCA_964463055.1. Lineage (GTDB taxonomy): Bacteria > Pseudomonadota > Gammaproteobacteria > CAWJPQ01 > CAWJPQ01 > CAWJPQ01. The sequence goes on from CAYXAX010000098.1 coordinate 9,229, forward strand.
TGCGTGCGGCGCTGCTCATGGGTCAGGACGCCTCACTGATCAAGCAGGCCATCGATGACCTGGCGCCTGTGACCCTGGTCAGGGACATGGACGAGGCCGTGGCCCGTGCCCGTGACCTGGCCCGCCCCGGCGATGCGGTGTTGTTGTCCCCGGCCTGTGCCAGCTTCGACATGTTCAAAAACTACGAGGCCCGCGGCGATGCCTTCGCCGATGCGGTGAGGCGGGTGCTGTCATGATGGGCAAAATGGCGTCACGGGCAGGGATGG
>CAYXAX010000099.1:0-9485 GCA_964463055.1 uncultured Gammaproteobacteria bacterium
CGCCTCCTCGGGCGCCACCAGGACATCCCACACATACCGCTCCCGCAGTTGCGCGTAGGACCATCCCGTGAGCTGCTCGCACGCCCGGTTGAACAGCCCGATGCGGCCGTGACAGTCCATGACGACAGTGAGGACACCGGCCACATCCAAAAGGGCGGCAAGCAGATCATGATGCCTGTCAATGAGAAGGCCAGTGTAGAGTGGCGGTGCCGGGCGGGCTGTGTCTTGCATTATCTGGGGGAGCTCAATTAATAAAGCACACGAGCGATATGCCGGCTAACGAGGCTGCGGAAAAGATCCGATTGCGTTGACATAGACCCTCGCAAACGGTTGACCGTTCATCGCATGCCCCTTTAGAAAGGGCTATACACAGGTATCAGTGACGATCATATGCGTAGTGCCGCTCGAGTGCCGGCTCCATCACCAAGGTCAGCTGTCTGAAGACCTCATCGCCGTAATAGGCGAACATGACGCTAAAACCATCGGCCTCACCTCGAAGCACCAGGGCATCAACGGTGATCGAACTCTCCAACGGAGTCTGGAATGACAAACGTACGATGGCCCCTGTTGATGGTGCAGTATCACCGATCTCGATGAACGCCCCTCCAAAACTCAAGTCGCGACTCACGGCGCGAAATCCGGCGCGACCGCCTTTGACCGGGTAATTAACCCCTACCGGCAAATACATGGGAATTCGCATATTCATGCGGTGTTCCATTTTGCGTTCCATGTGCCCCTCCGCCAATGTCATTTTCATTTGCATGTAATATGGATAAAACATAAGCCCAACCTGATATGCTTACAGCATCACTTCTAATGGTCAGACGTACAATCGGGGATTCCCTGATTGCATTGTCGGGGCAGATGGAAGAAGGTAAGACAATAGAAGGGGATACGAGGCCATGCCCACCCGTGAATTGTCAAAGATTCTGATTGTCGATGACCATCCGCTGGTCCGCGCCGGCCTGCGTCAATTGATTAGCGATGAGCCGGATTTCAAGGTCTGCGGCGAGGCCGCCAATGTGCACGAAGCGGTGTCCATGGCAAGAGAAACACGACCTGATCTTGCCATCGTAGATATCTCGCTTGCGGACGGCTCCGGTCTTGACCTGATCAAGCGCATTCATGCCATCGCATCTGCCGTGCGCATACTGGTCGCATCCATGTACGACGAATCGATATTCGCCGAACGCGCAATACGCGCCGGCGCCATGGGCTACATCAACAAACAGGAAGCAGCGGAGAATGTGATCGAGGCGGTGCGCCAAATACTTGATGGAAAATTTTATCTAAGCCCGCAGCTGACGGATCACCTGGTACGGCAAGGCATCGCCGGCGCTTCAGCCAAATCGCAAAACTCCGTGATCGGCACCCTCTCCGATCGCGAATTGGGGGTATTCGAGTTTATCGGCCGTGGTTTGAGCACGGCCCAGATCGCTGCAAAACTGAAATTGAGTGTCAAGACAATCGAGACACACCGCGCCCACATCAAGAAAAAACTCAACCTCCAATCAGCCAGCGAGCTGACCATGCGGGCTGTGCAGTGGACTCTGGAGCGATAAGCCCACGGGTCGATTTCCCGGTCGCCAGTATTTATTTTTCGGCTGCAATTCGACGGCATTTGCTATCATATCGCCATCTGCTCCATGAGCAGGAATCATAATGCCGAAAAAAAAATCGCCAGCCGCAACCCACCCGGAAAAGGACCGTGCTCCGCCCTCATCCGCCCCGCCCCCCCCCAGCCATCCCTTCATGGTCGTGGGCATCGCCGCCTCGGCCGGGGGGCTGGAGGCATTCAAGATGTTGCTCTCCGCCATGCCCGGCAATACCGGCATGGCATTCGTCCTGGTGCCCCATCTGGACCCTACTCATGCCAGTCTGATGGTTGAGCTATTACGCCCCCGCGCCAATATGCCCATTCAAGAGGTGCGCGATGGGGTCGCTGTCCAGCCCGACACGGTTTACGTTATCCCCCCCGACCGAAATCTGGAAATCCGCAGCGGCGCGCTGCACCTGTCCAAACCGCCACAGCTGCGCTCTGCGGCCACCGCCATCGATCTGTTTTTCCGCTCACTCGCCGAGGATCAAAAAGAAATGGCCATCGGCATCGTGCTATCCGGCACCGGTTCCCACGGCACCTCCGGGTTGCAGACCATCAAGGCCAATGGGGGGATAACCCTGGTCCAGGATCCCTCAGAGGCCGAATACGATCAAATGCCCATAAGCGCGATTACCGCCGATGCCGCCGATTACGTCCTGCCGGTGGCGCAGATGCCCGTGACGCTCAGTATCTACCTTAAACACCGCCGTGTCGACCACGTGCCCAAGCCGGCCGAAAGCGATGTGTTTCTGGCCAGGGTTATCGCCCTGTTATATGCCCGCACCAAATACAATTTCAAGGATTATCGTAAAAACATGCTATTCCGCCGCGTTCAGCGGCGCATGGGCCTCAAACACGTCGAAGACCCGAACACTTACCTCACCATGCTGCGGGAGAACGCCGACGAACTCGAACAGCTGTTCCAGGATTTCCTGATCGATGTGTCCGGTTTCTACCGCGAACCCGATGCCTATGGCGTGCTCGCGCAACAGATCATCCCGGAGTTGATCCGGCACAAGGCCAATAGCGATATTCCTATCCGTATCTGGATCCCCGCCTGCGCCAGCGGGGAAGAGGCCTACTCCATCGCCATGCTTTTCTACGAGGCCATGGACAGGACAAAAAGACAACTGCCGTTTCAGATTTTCGCCACCGACATCAACGAATCGGCGTTAAAAACGGCCCGCCTAGGCACGTATCCGGAAAGCATCTCCGCGGACGTCTCAAGCGAGCGGCTGCAGCGCTTTTTCGTAAAAAGCGGCGACCATTACCAAGTTAATAAGCGTTTACGCGAATCCGTCATGTTCGCCATACAAAATGTAATCAGCGATACGCCGTTCTCCAAGTTGGACCTGATTTGTTGCCGAAACCTGCTCATATACCTGGAACCGCAGACCCAGCAAAAGCTGCTCGGCCTATTTCACTTTGCACTGAACGAAGGCGGATACCTCTTTCTCGGTGCCTCCGAGACGGTGGGCCGGCTCGATGACATGTTCGAACCGGTCTCCAAGAAGTGGCGTGTCTTCCGGCGTATCGGGCCGACACGCTCGGGCCGACTGGAATTCCCCTTCGGGTTCCAGCAAGCCTTGCATACACCGTCACCCGCCAAGCCTGAAGTCACACCCCGGGTGACGAAGATCGGGGCATTGGCGCAGGAGCTGCTGATCGACGTTTATGTACCGGCATGCGTGTTCATCAATCGTAAGTTCGAAATTCTCTACCTTCACGGTCCGACGCACCAGTACCTCAGCATGCCGCCCGGAGAGCCGACCCATGACCTGCTGGCCATGGCCCATGAGGGGCTTACCTCAAGAATACGCAGCCTGTGCTTTCAAGTAACAAACAGTCAAGACGGCGAGGCCGTCGGCGACGCCAATATCAAACGCAACGGCAACTATGTGCAGGTCCGGGTGAAGGTCAGGAAAATCAGAGTTCCACAGGCCCTTGAGGGACTGTTGCTGGTGACCTTCGAGGACTCGGTCGACAAGGGGCAAGGCGATGCCGCCGAAGTTATTGACACTACCGATAAGAATCCCCTGGTGCAACAGCTGGAGTTCGAACTCAAGACCACCCGGGAAGACCTGCAAAGCACCATCGAGGAACTGGAAAGCTCCAATGAAGAACTGAAGTCCTCCAACGAGGAAATGATGTCCGTAAACGAGGAACTGCAGTCGGTCAACGAGGAACTGGAGACGTCGAAAGAGGAGCTCCAGTCTCTCAACGAGGAGTTGAACACCGTCAACACTCAGCTCGAGGAAAAGATCGAAGAGCTGGACATTGTCAGCAATGATCTTAATAACCTGCTCAACAGCGCCGATATCACCACCTTGTTCCTGGACAGCGATATGCGGATTCGCCGCTTCACGCCCCGCACCATGAAGCTGCTGAATCTCATGCCCAGCGATACCGGTCGACCCATCAGCGACTTCTCATACAAATTCAACGATGAGGCACTGCTCATCGACGCCCGCGCGGTGCTGGAAAAACTGGCTCCCATCGACAAGCATGTGTGGACCAATGAAGGCATCTGTTACCTGCGCCGCATCCAGCCCTACCGGACCGTTGATAACCAGATCGAAGGCGTTGTGGTCAGCTTCATCGACATCACACCGCAAATCATGGCCGATATAGAACTGAAACAAGCGACTGAGATGCTCAAAGATATCAACGTCGCCATTATCGTGAAGGAGCTGGGCGGGCGCATCACCGCCTGGAACCATGGTGCCGAGCGCATATACGGCTATACCGCCGCCGAGGCCCTGAAGATGAACGCACTGGACATGATCCCCCCCGCCTTGCACAAAAAGACTCAATCCGTCATCGCGCAGATTGCCCGGGGAAAAGACGTCGGGACATTCGAAACCCGCCGGGTAACCAAGCACGGACAGACGATCGACGTCGCCCTGACCGCGACACGGTTGACGGACACCCGCGGCAAGGTCATCGGAATCATCACCACTGAACGTAACATCACCGATCGCAAACGCGCGCAACATGCACTACTGAGCGATAACAAAGACCTGAAGGTACGCATCGCCATGCAGTCGAGCGAAGGCGCGCAGTATGCGACTCAATTGCTGCAACGCGAGCAGTACCTGAGCGCCATTGTCGATACCGACCCGAATGCGATCGTCACCATAAATCGCCTCGGCACCATTACCAGTTTCAACCCGGCGGCGGAAGGCATGTTTGGCTATACGTCGGACGAGGCGATAGGACAAGACGCCACCATACTGTTCCCTGTCTTGGCCAAGACGAAGCGTGGCGGCGACTGGCTACGCAGCCTCATGCCAAGCAAGACAAGCCGGGCCATGAGGCAGCGGGAGACTCAGGGACGCCGTAAAGACAAAACCCAGTTCCCCATGGAGGTCAGCATCTCAAAGATAGATCACCTCGATATCTACCTCCTGGTGTCACGAGACATCAGCGTACAACGCAGGCTTGAGAAAGAGGTGATCGATGTCAGCACCCAGGAACAGGCGCGCATCGGTCATGAGATCCACGATGGCCTCGGTCAGCGCCTGACGGCCTTGACCATGCTGGCCACCGGTCTGGAGAAGAAGCTCACGGGCGTAAAGACCACAGACCCTGCTCTGCTCAAGGAGTTTGTAAAACAACTCCGGGAGGCCGCCGATGAGGCTCACATACTGTCGCGGGGGCTGGCCCCGGTGCCCATAGACCCCAGCGGCCTCAGCCATGCCCTCAAGGGCCTCGCCGAGACCATATCCACCTCATCGGACATCGCATGCCGCTTGAAGGCTGATCGTGCCATCGAACTGAACAACCGTACTCAGGCGCTGCAATTGTTTCGCATCGCCCAGGAGGCGGTCAACAACGCAGCCAAGCATGCGCATGCCCGCAACATTACCATTGAACTGGCGAAACGCAACGGCGAACTTACTCTCACAATACAGGACGACGGTAAAGGCATAGACTCCGGGGGCAGGGGCAGCGGCCTGGGGATTCACATCATGCAATACCGCGCCAATATCATCGGCGCTGCGGTGGAGGTTCATTCTGAAAAGGGTAAAGGCACCACCGTACTGTGCACTCTGCCCCATTTGAACACCGATTAAGCCGCTTCAAGCTGACTGGCACATTACCAAGCGCACCTGACGCCCCAGGCATCCGTTTCGCGGCTTAAGACAAATACCCTTGCGGGTAACTGCCCCGTGTTGAAACCAGGAGCACATCATTTGAATGTGTCCGAGACGATCATGACTGGTTGATGAATATCCGACTGTGCCTGGTCACCGAACGGTATACCGGGCAGAAATTCATATCCATGAGCACCTTGCCGTCGCGCAGGCAGGCATCGCAGGTTGCAACCGCGGCACACCGGGAACAGCGCCGCATTTCCGCGCTGAGCTCATTGATCGGTACGGCATGGACATAGGCGTCCACATCCGCGCCCAGGTAGGTAATCAGCTTGGACATTCGAAATTGGCGGAGACGGCGCTTCAATCGTGCGTAGTAGTTTTCCCGCTGCGATATGCGCCAAGCGCGAATACCCATGGCCATTACCGCTGTACCGGTCAGCGTATAGACTCCCAGGGAAACAGTGAAAGCGTCCATGGCCAGTTCCCTCCTCCTCAAGATAAGGTCGCCCATGCCGCGGCAATAACGCCTCATTGACCCGCCGGCGTCCTGAAGCGAAGGATCAGTATGGAAAAACCGCCCCCTGCCTGCAATCGGGGGTTTCACCATCTCTCTATCGGGGGGATTTATATGAGGGTATTATTCCGTGCGTATCAGGTCAGCGTCTCAAGACCCTGTCCGCTGATATTGCGGGATAACCCTCTCGGCGGAGATCACCGCCCATGCCGTCGAGAAAGCGCGCATACTACAATTGTGAACGCACCCACCGCTCAATATCCCGGGCTCCCATGGCTCCCGACTGGCGGGCGATCTCCCGTCCGCCGCGAAACAGCACCATGGTGGGGATGCTTCGAATCCCATGCTGTTCCGCCATGGTGGGGACTAGTTCGGTATTGACCTTGGCCAGGCGCACCCGCGGCTCCAAGAGCTTCGCCGCCTCGGCGTACGCCGGCGCCATCATGCGGCATGGCCCGCACCACGGCGCCCAAAAATCCACCAGAAGAGGAATGCCATTTTGCTGCATATGGCGCCCGAAGGCCGCTTCACCCAGTTCAACCGGCTGAGCGGAGAAAAGCGGTTGTTTGCATTGGCCGCACTTGGGCCGATCATCGACGCGATCCGCGGGGATGCGATTAAGTGCCTCACAATGGGGGCATACCAGATGAAGCGTTGTCATACATTTCTCCGGGCGTTCGCCCGATTACTCAAAAGCGATACAGGTCGCCTCGCCGTTTGGTCCGCCGTGGCCGGGACCACGCGCCGCCATGGCACTACCCCCATGACGTTCCAAGTGAGGCGCCCCCTGTGCCGACAGGTCTATCAAAAGGCGTGACCTTGTCATGCATCATCCATACGAAAATGCGTCCAGCCGGAGGAACTTTCAATGCCCGAAACCCGGAAATACGGCAACAGAGCAAGCCACGGTCCGAATCCATAAACGTATAGCTGACATATGGATTGATATTTCATAATAAAATCATGACTATACAGCTATCGATCGATGCGGCCAGCGCTCACTGACGGGTATGACAACCGCATTCCTCTGGACAACCCCACTGCCATAACCTGTTGCGGCGAGTCGGTGCAGGCTCCAGCTCTCGGGTATCCAAAACATTTCGACCTGGGAACTGCACTCCTCGCACAACCCGTCGATAAACACTTGTCGAACCTGTAATTCAACTGTCCCCTAAAGATGGTTTCGACTCCGTCGAAATACCATATAAATGGTAGGCCTTATTCCCTGGCCGGCCATTGGGCATAAAACCGCTGTCCGGAAGTTCGAGGTAATTGGAAATGAGAATCAACACACCTGTCACAGACACGGAACGCACCTTTTCACCCACCGATCAGTTGATCTCCCTCACAAATAAGAAAGGTATCATCACCCACACAAACGACAGCTTTATAGAGGTCAGCGGATTTTCCAGTGAGGAGTTGCTGGGCAAAAACCATAATCTTGTCCGCCACCCCGACATGCCCCCCGATGCCTATTCGGACCTGTGGCAGACGCTGAAGTCCGGCAAGCCGTGGATGGGCATCGTCAAGAACCGCTGCAAAAACGGCGACTACTACTGGGTGGACGCCTATGTGGCGCCGGTGTTTGAAAACGGTGAAATCTACGGTTATCAATCAGTACGTGTGCGTCCACAACAGGAATGGGTCACACGTGCGACACGCATTTACAAACGCATCATGGCCGGGAAAAGGCCGTTGGCGAGCCGCTTGCAACTCGGCGTGAGGGGAAAATGCGTTGCCGGCCTGATGGCGTTATTGCTGAGTAGCGTTGTGTTTCTTGCATTTGCGGGGATTTCCAAAGTCTCCATCAGCACGGCTGTGCTTGTCGGTACAGTACTCAGTTTTCTCATCGCGAGTTATCTGACGGCACCGGTGCGCAAGGCTGCACGGGCGGCGCAGGAAATTTTCTCGAACCCCCTCGCACAGCAGGTTTACACAGGGTCCTCCGACGAGGTCGCGCAAATCCAACTGACGATATTGGCGCTGCAGGCAAAGCTGCGCACCGTGGTTGGACGTATCGAGGAGTCAGTGACGGAATTGTCCGACTTGGCGGGCCGAACCGCTGACAGCATGACACATACGAGCCAGGGTATTCAAAAACAACAAACGGACACGGAACAGCTGGCCACTGCCATGCATGAAATGGCGGCCACCGTCCAAGAGGTAGCGCGCAATACCAGCGAGGCGGCGCAAGCGGCTCAGCGCGCCGAGCAGGAAACCACCAACGGCAAGTCCGTGGTGAGCGAAAGCATCTCCGCCATTCACTCACTGGCTGAGCAAGTGGAGCAGGCCACAGTGGTCATGCACAAGCTCAGGGAGAACTCCGAGAAGATCGGTTCGGTACTGGCGGTCATCAGCGACGTCGCGGAGCAAACCAATCTGCTCGCACTGAACGCCGCCATCGAGGCCGCCCGCGCGGGTGATAGCGGTCGCGGCTTCGCCGTCGTCGCCAACGAAGTACGCAACCTGGCGCTGCGAACCGAGAATTCCACCCAGGAAATCCACAAGATGATCACCAACCTGCAAACCGGCGCCGATGAGGCGGTCGAGATCATGAGCCTGGGCCATGAGCGGGTTCAGGTGAGCACCGCGCAGGCTGAAAAACTCGACCAGTCCTTCGAAACGATACGCCAGCGGGTAGCCACCATCACTGAAATGAACGATATGGTCGCCAGCGCCGCGGTGGAGCAAAGCGCGGTGGCGGAAGAAATCAACCAGAATATTGCAAACATCAGCGGTGTTGCTTACAAAACCGCGATGGTGGCCCGCCAGACCGCCGAGAGCGGCGGGCAACTCGCCAAACTGGCACAGAAATTTCAGTCCCTGATTCATCAATGCCGTCTGTGATAAATGATCACCGATGGGAATATTGGCATAGCGCCATGGCTGCCGCGTGTGATGCCGCCGCTGGAGTACAGCACTCATGGCGACCTTCGCTGACGAACGACGACACACAATCTCGGTGAGATCCGTACGAAGAGGGGTAGATGTTGGATCAGAAATTAGAAGAGCGGCTGCGTTTTTGTAACACGCTTCCCACCCTCTCGACCGTCGCGCTGCGCGTCATCGACCTGGCCAGCAGCCCGGTCACCGATCTTGGCGAGGTTGCGCGCTGCATTAACGTCGACCCTGCCCTGACAACCAAAATACTCAGGGTGGCAAACAGCCCGCTCTACGGCAAACGACGCAAAACGGAAAACCTGCGTCAGGCCCTGACACTGCTGGGGCTCAACACAACGGTCACCCTGGCCCTGAGTTTCTCGCTCGCCGC
>CAYXAX010000100.1:0-9405 GCA_964463055.1 uncultured Gammaproteobacteria bacterium
TATTGATGCTAGCCACTAATCTAGGACACCCACATACCGACTAACAGTGTCAATTCCAAGACATGCATTTATTGTCAGTCAGTTCTTGGGTGTCCCAGATTTACTCCGTTAACATAATGGCTGTTTCAAAACACTTTTCAGGGAGAACATAATGAAAACGTCAACTTGGAAACCGGGCGCACTGCTGGCCATGGCCGTAGGTCTGCTTGTCGGATTTTCCTCCACTTGTGCCGCGGCGTCTGGCGGACAAACCGATATCTGCAAACAGGTCAGTGCCGCGCAACTCAATAAACTGTATCGCAAACACCTCTATCCCACTGCCTCTGAAAATGATTGTTTCTGGAGCGAAAAACCGGGAGGAATGGCCGACATGGACATCAGGGTCCGTGACGCGGATCTTCCGCTGCGTGACTATTTTTCAAAACCCCTGCCTTCCCACGTCAAACTGGTGAAAATCACCGGCCTCGGCGATGAAGGCCTGATGTCCGTGGGTGAAGGCACGGTGGGTGTGGTAGTCATTCGCAAGGGAAAATATGTGTTGCAGAGTGCGGTTACGTTTCTGGACATAAGACCGGGAAGCAAAAAACAGGCTGTACTCTGGGATATCTATCGAAATATCCTGAAAAAGATGTGACATCAAAATATTTGGCGATTGGCTGTGTCAGTCCCGTCAGTTTTAAGGCCATAAACGGTGTGCCTTACTTGGTCGCCCGGGACAGCTCAGTCCGACCCCTTTGCTTAGATTCAATGGCAAAATAGCTTTATACCAAGTCACTGAACCCGGGACACCCACATACTTATATCTGGTAACTACTTGACGAGGCACGCCGCATCGCTAAACAAGCATGCAAAATGCTACTAAAATCGGGATCAGGGTGACCCTGGTTTCCTTTTCACCGAGTTAGCGCCGTATTCTTGAGCTTGATGCGCCGGTATCCGGGTCGCGGCGACCCGCCGCCACTCGCGGATTGACCGGAAATGCTGATAGCAAAGCCGGTCGTAAAGTCCAGGCCCGCCGCACCGCCGCTTACCGTGATGGTCTGGGGCTGGTCCAGGGACGGGTAGGCGCCGCACGCCTCGTCGGCATCGCAGATAGAACCGTTGTTGTTGCTGTCCGTGCCCGCGAAGATCTGGTAATCACCCGCGGGGACATTGGGGATGCTGAAGTTGTAGACGCCGTTGCTGATATCGACCGGGGTCTGAGCCACCGCCTGCAGAGTTTTGGGGTCGATTACGAGTACATAGTGACGACCCGCGTCGCCGGTGACGGCACCGTTCACCTGCATGATCACCGGGACCTTGACGGTATTTTCCGATGACGTGAACGTAATGGTCGCCGAATAGGTTTCGCCGGCTAAACCGGATCGGTCGATGGCGACCTGGTATGTCCCAAGATTGTTCCCATCGACGCTGACAGCGCTCACGGTGAGCCAGGATGCATCGTCGGTGGGCGGATTGACCGTCAGCGTGCCCCCGCCGCTGTTGACCACCGACAGCGTCGCCGTGGTGCCCACGCTACCGAAATTCAGAGCGCCCGGACTGACCGACATGGCCGGAGTACCGGGTGTGGCGGCGGCGCCCTGGGCCGCCACCACGGCCTTGTAGGCATCGATCAATCCGTAACCGTACAGGTCGTCCCGCCCGGCTGCGCCCAAATCGATGGTCAGTGCGCCGCTGGCCAGCAGCGTGTCGAACTGGGTGGGGGTCAGGCTTGGATCGATCGACTTCATAAGCGCGATCACGCCGGCCACATGGGGCGAAGCCATGGATGTTCCCTGCAGAAAGCTGTAGTCCATCACGATGCTTCCGCTGGAATCGTCGCCATGGGTACTCAGCACGCCGTCCGGGTACCCGTCGCCGTTGCGATCGACAGACATGTCCCCGCCGGGTGCCGCCACGTCGATGGTGGGGCCGAAGTTCGAGTAAGGCGCGAGGGCCTTGTTGATGCCGACCGCGCTCACGGAGACCACACCGTCATAAGCGGCCGGATAGCTGGGTGTGGTGCTGGAGTCGTTTCCGGCGGCGGCCACGATGATCACGCCCTGGTTGCGCGCCTGGGTGAACGTGTCCTGCTCGGCCTGGGAGTGACCCGCCCCGCCCAGGCTGAGGTTGATGATGTCGGCCCGCTGCGCCGGCACCGTCCCCGAGTCGTTGCTCAGGCCGGCCGCGTAACGCACCGCCTGGTCGATGTCATAGGAGGTGCCGCCTCCCTTGCCAAGCGCCCGCAGCGGCATGATTTTGGCGTTCCAGGCGATGCCCGCCACCCCGATGTTGTCGTTGGTGGCGGCGGCGATGGTCCCGGCTACGTGGGTACCGTGGAAGCTCGAGGCATTGCCCAGGCCGCCATCGCCTGGATCGTCCGGGTTGCTGTCGATCCCGTCGCCGTCGAGGGCCTCCGCCGGCGAGCTGATAAAGTCATACCCGGGCACGAGTTGGCCCTGCAGGTCCGGGTGGCTCAGCAATACCCCTGTATCAATGACGGCGATTGTGACGTTGCTGCCGGTAGAAATATCCCACGCGGCAGGCAGATTGATCAAGGGATAGTCCCACTGCAGGGGATATAGCCGGTCGTTGGGCACGGCGGTTGGGTGGCGAATGTAGTTGGGCGAGGCGTACAGCACATCCTTGCGCCTGCGCAGCGCCTTGAGCACCCGGATGGTGTCTTCCTTGGCGTCGATCCGGGGATCCGCTGCATGGGTGATCAGCACCGGTGGTCGCCTGCCGCCCCCCGTATCGATGCCCAGCGCGTGGAATGTACTTGCCCGATTCGTTCCGGCCGCGAAGTGCATCAACAGCGCGCCGCCGGGCCGCCCGGCGCGCTGCGCAAGGCCGGTTGACCGGACGCGCAGGGCCATGGTCTTCACAGAGCCCGCTGCGGGCGGCGTATCCTTATAACGCACGATGACGTCTCCCGGTACGAATGGCGCGCCGACGCCCAGAGGGTCGGTAGATGCCCCGCTGGTCATCTGGCCTATCGTCAATACATAAGTCGAAGCACCCGAGTAGGCATAGACCTCAATCAAATACGTCCCTGCTGTCGTCACGGCGAGCGATTCGGTACTACCCACGCCCTGGGAGCTGTCGATGAGATTGCCGCTTATATCTTCCAGGAAAAGGTCCAGATCCCCCGCGGTGGAATCGCCGATATTGAGTGTAATCGTCTCGCTTCCCGACAGTGTCACGCGATAGATGTCGGTGGTGTCGCCGATCACCTCGGAGCGTCCGATCGGGCCGGTCCCCGGTTGATTGGCATAGCCGCCCACCGACACGGGATCCGGAATGTCCTGCGGCGTAGCAATGGAGTCGTTCGAGGAATAAGAGGCCGCGGGGTCGTTGACGTCGCTGTCGGTGGCCGTGCCGGGAGGTACATGAATCGTTCCGCTCACCGGTCCGGGCACGTCGGGAATGAAATTGGCGGTCAATTGACGATTGCGCGCGGCCGTGAACACGTAGGTGCTGTTCCGTGAAACCGCGTTGCCGTCCTCGGACCAACTGCCGAAGACGTAGCCTGCGGCGGGCGTCGCCGTGAGCGTCACGCTGGCGCCATAGGCGTAGGTGCCGGCGCCACCGATCGTCCCGGTCCCCGCAGGGCTGGCGGCGGCACCGACAACATAGCTGTTGATCAGAAAGTGCGCCACCAGCGCCAGGTTTCCGGTCACCGTAAACGTATAGCTGGGGCTGGTCGAGACCTCCGTCCCACCCTCGGTCCAGTCCACAAACGTGTAGCCCGCCGCGGCACTGGCGGTCAGCGTGGCGTCTGCCCCCGCCGTGTACGTCCCGGCCCCGGCGACAGCGCCCCCGCCGGACGGACTCGCAGCGGCGCTTATCGCGTAATCGATGAGTTGAAAGTTGGCCGCCAGTGCCCGGTCGGTCGTCACCGTGAACGTGTAGCTGATGCTGGTGGAGACTTCGCTGCCGCCTTCGGTCCAATCCACGAACGCATGGTTCGCGGCCGGGGTGGCCGTCAGCGTGACGCCCGCGCCATGACTGTACGTGCCCGCACCGGTGACCGTTCCGCTTCCGAGGGGGTTGACGCTGGCGCTTATGTCGTAACGATCAGGCAGAAAGTGTGCCACCAATCCCCGGTCGGCTGTCGCCGTGAACGAATAACGCTCGCTGGTGGAGATCACCGCGCCGTTTTCCGTCCAGTCCGAGAACGTATAGCCGGAGACGGGGTTCGCCGTCAGGATGACCGCCGCGCCCGCGTCGTAGATACGCTGCCCCGTAATGTTCCCACCCTGCTGCGGCGAAGCGGAGGCGCTGATGGTGTAGGTGGTACCGGACGAGCTGCCATCACCACCACCGCCACCGCCGCATGAAGCAAGCGCCACCAGCGTGATCATCGATGCAATAATTTTTCCGAAGAGCCTCGAAAAACGCAACAGCGATTACCCTCGCCTTGAGCTAGCCGGCTAATAAGTGCGGGAGGTACACGCCTGACACGCATCGGTTTGCCGGTACTACGCATGCGCCGCGTTTCATGGTGAAATAGCCCTCAGGGGCAAACGGACGCGGGCAGTGAATGTCACCGGCGCGTTGCCGTAGCTGAATTCTTGTTAGCAGACTGTTGAAGAATACTTTTTTATTCCCTCTCCCTGAGGAAGAAGAAGTTTTTTACCAACCCGGTTGGCCTTATATCCCCCCAGCCGCATGTCCCACATGCTTATCACTCCCGGGCGGTAGCGGGCCAAGCCTGCCGCTGCACGAGCCGTGCGATCGCTGCAGTCCATGCATCAGCTTGCGTGGGAGACGCCTATCCGATGCGCGCAGTACGCCCGCAGTCGATCAGCATATCAGAATGTGCGCATCTTATTTTTCTACAAGCCACGTCCCCGAGAAACGGTAAAGGGATTGGTGACAGATGAGCATCATTTGTCACCGGCCCATGCGTATAAGAAGAATAAATGCCCTATCCCCAAAAGTCCACGAGCGGTTCACAGCAGAAGGGCCGCCATATCCCCAGCAAGATTGCCATGAAATCGCGCAAAATCTTCAAGAAACTGAGAACACCCACATACTGAAATTTTTCTACTAGTTGAAAATTCATGCCGCCTTGATAATGAAGCATATATGATGCTACTTTTTTCATGGAGAGTTAATTGGTGCATACCCCAGGTTTATTGCGGTTTATTTTTGCGTCAATCTGTTTGTGAGTGTCCCATATTTTTTATATATTTTTTAGAGAACATGCGGAGGACTTTTGATTAACGACTCAGTATAAACAGCAAAGACACCTAACGGACAGGAATGAACATTAATAAAAAATCATTCGAATCTGACTCCATCGATCTCCATTGCATCAGTATTCCTGTTTGAATCGAATGATGTGTCTGCGTTGCTGCTTGCTGGGTCGTCCTGCTGTGCGCGGTGTTGCCAGTGCTGCGAGTTTTTTCTGCTCGCGCAACTCGGCGCGTTTCTGGATACTGGCTTCGTTTTCTGCATAGAGTTTTTCTGCGTCCTTCGCCGGGCCGCGCCGTTCGCTCAGTGCCAGCACTTCGACGTTCCATTGGAAACCGCCACGCTGAATCTCAAGATGATCCCTGATATGCAAACTTCGCCCCGGTTTAACACGCTGATTATTGAGATGTACCTTACCGCCAGAAACCGCTTCACTGGCCTGCGCACGCGTTTTGAAAAAACGCGCGGCCCACAGCCATTTGTCGATTCTGACCGATTCGTCCATTCAAACTTTATCCATAAACACGGGTTAGATCATAATTTCTTCTATTAGTATGAATTGTGATCTGAGCTGCCCCCATTGATCCGGGCCTTAGAGCTACTATTTCAACACAAAAATAACCCGTTTAAGGCATATTTTCGCCCTCCATTTTAGCGTTATTCTTTCTACTACAATTGGTTGCCTTGGTCCGACCCCACAGAATCCCAGCCTTGGTCCGACCCCACAGAATCTCCCCGCAACATCGACACTGCCCGGCGTCGCCGCTCGGGGCTCAGAAGTTTCCCGAGGCCAGCTCCTTGAGCATCGCCTTCTCAAGCGACAGGTCTGCCACCACCCGCTTGAGCCGCGCGTTCTCCTACTCCAGTTCCTTAAGGCGTTTGGCCTGATCCACCTGCAGCCCCCCATATTCCTTACGCCACCGATAGTAGCTGACGTCTGATATGCCGGCCTCCTTGCAGGCTTGGGGTACCGCTTTGCACTGACTGATCAAGACCTCAATCTGCTTCCTATAAGCGAAAAGGCTGCCATTTTTAGCCTTCCGGGGCTCGACACCTTTGCCTGAATATGCAAGCTCACTTACCCCTTGTTTCGCGCCCTAGTCGGCCGCATCCCGTAATCGCATCAAGGGGCCCAGGTAGGGTTCGTAATGGCGCCAGCGTTCGACTGAGGTGGTGTAAACGGGCTGGCGCGCCTGCCACTTGCTGGCGGTGCGTATCGCGCGTTCACCCGCGCCAATGTCCAGGCAACGGGGATCCCACGCCAGCCCGCAGAAGTGGATCAGCTGGCGAGCCGCCTGTTCCGTATCCGCCACCACGTCTTCGTAACGCACCTCGCAAAACCGGTCCGACGGCAGCACCACCCGCCAGTGCCTCATCAGTCGCAGGTACTGTTCATAGTAATAGGCAAGGTCTTCCAGGTCATAGGCATAGCAATGGGAGCTGGCGAACCGCGTGAAATAAACCGACAGGCAGTTGTCCAGCGCATTGCGACGGCAGTGGATGATGCGTGCGCCGGGGAGCAGGCAGTGAATCATGCCGGCGCGCAGGAAGTTGGTGGTCAGCTTGTCGGTGATGCGGCTGGCGCCGGGCGCCAGCCCCTGGAGGTGTTTCACGTAGTCACGGGCGGCGGCGCCCTGCGGGTCCGGCGCTGGGTCCTCCATCAATGCGGGCGCGTGGATCGCCCAGAATTCCAGTTCTCCCCCCGCACCAATCTGGGGGTGGCGGGACAGGATCTGTTCGATAAGTGTGGTTCCCGAGCGGGGCATACCGACGATGAGGACCGGCAGTGATGATGGATCGCTATTCCTCGTCCCCGCCTGCACGCGTGCGCGGCTATAAGTCGTTATCAGCGCGGTAACACGGGCCTCGTGCTGCGCGCGGTCGAAGGGACAGCGCGCCGCCTGGAGGCGATTGCCCTGCTGAAAATGGGATATTGCCTTGGAGTACTCGCCAAGGTCATCGTAGGCCTTGCCCAGGGCCAGGTGCAGGCCGATGGCGTCGTGGTCTTCCACCCCCGGGTCGGCGAGTATCGATTCCATCTTTTCCAGCAACGGCGCGTCACCGGGGATAATGCGCCGGCAGCGCACGAGTCCCCCATAGGCCTCCGGATGGTTCGGGTACACACGGAGTACCTCCCGGTAGGCGGTCTCCGCCTCATCGAAGCGCCCCAGCTGATGCAGGATGCGGGCAACCCCGTAGCGTGCCTCGCGGTGATCGGAGTCGTGCGCCAGCGCCGTATGGTAATGATCCAGTGCCTCCAGGGCCCGGTCCTGCTCGCTCAGCATCAAGGCCAGGTTGCAGAGGGCGGCGGGATAGTCGGGTTGCAGGTCAATGGCGTGCCGGTAGCTGGATACAGCCTCCTCGCCCCGGCCCATGACGCGCAGCAGGTTGCCCAGGTTGTTGTGGGTCTCGGCATGGGCGGGCCGCAGTGATAAGGCGTGGCGGTAAGCGGTCAAGGCCTCGCCGTACCGTCCCAGACCCTGCAGGGCCAGTCCCAGATTATGATGGGCATCGGCGGACTGCGGGCGGGCCTCCACGGCGCGACGGTAGCAGGCCGCGGCCTCCTCAAGGCGCCCCTGGGCGTAGCGTGCCAGCCCCAGATTGAGGTGTGCCTCGGGATAGCCGGGTTGCAGTTCAAGGGCGCGCTCATAGCAGTGTACGGCCTCTGAAAGCCCGCCGCCTTTGAGGCGCAGGGCATTGCCCAGGTTGTTGTAGGCCTCGGCATAATCCGGACGGACCGCCAGCGCCGCACGATATGCGGCCATTGCCTCGTCGTATTTCCCCTGTGCCTGGAGAAAGCTGCCCAAATTATTGTGGGCCTCGGAGAAACGCGGCCGTATCTCGAGTGCCCGGCGGATGAGGGCGATCGCCCTGGATGTATCCCCCCGTTGCCCCACGAGCACGCCCAGCAGGTGCAACGCGTCGCAGTTGTCGGGTTGGGTCTGGAGCACCTGTTGGTAATAGCTCTCCGCCTGGGCGAGGCGGCCGGCCCGGTGATGGGCCAGGGCGGCGCGCAGGGCATCGGCGGGTGGTGAGGCGGGCCGCGTGGCGGTATTAACCACGCCGCAGCAGTGTTTATACTTCCGCCCGCTGCCGCACGGACAGGCTTGGTTGCGCCCGGGTTTCATACAGGGTCTGATTTCGATAAGGGGGCCTTGACGGCATCATAGAATATGTGGCCCTTAGCGTCACGGGAGGGGTGATCAATAGGGGATAGAGGAGAAGACGGGCAGGTTTAAGCTGTCCGAAAAAACAAGCGGCCCGGAGGGGCCGCTCGCTGTACATCAATGCGGGAAAAGAACTGCCTCAGGCCTTGGATTTGCGGCGTCTGGTCATGAGGCTTAGCGCCGACAGGCCCAGTCCGTACAGGGCCAGGGTTCCGGGTTCCGGCACGGGGTTTGTCGGTGTGATCCCACCGCCCTGCTGGATGGAGTCGGGGCTGCTCTCAAGCGAGAAGTACAGAGAGGCCCCTGGCGCCAGCCCACCGATGAAGTTCACAGTGCCGGTATCGTCGAAAATCGAGGTGGTGGTGATATTGCTGAAATAGGTGTTGGGGCCCTCATAGCCAGTGATCGAATACCCTGTGGGAAATACCGTGCCACTGACGTCCACGCCATAGCTTTGAATGCCGTCAGACTCAAAGTCGAAAATGCCGCCGCCGTTGCCGGCGCCGGTGAGACTCAGGGAATTTACTATGGAGCTGGAGTTGTTGATCACGCCCACGAGCGTGTCATCACTGCTGTCATAGGCGCCAACACTGTTGTCGACGTAGGTATTGATACCCCCGCCGGTGGTGAACTCAAACAGGATAGAGCAGGATCCGGCGGCGCCAACGGCGGGACACTCGTTGAACGGTGGCAAAATCGGCGACGCGTGGACAGCCTGACTGGCCACGCCAACACCCAAGAGTAAAGCCGAGGCTAATAGCTTTTTACGGTGAATCATGTCGTTCCCTCCAAGGGATGAATAAAGGCAATGTGCCAATGTGTTTGTTAGTTAAGCTTCTTTAAAAGTTAATGAATGATGGTTTGCCGACATCCCTACGTTGAGCTAACAAACGTCGGCAGGAGGCGTCATAGCAACGGCCTTCATCCATCCATGTTGTGAACAGCTGCAACGCTGATGCCATAAATTTTAAGCTATTGTTTATAAATATAATTATTATGAAAAAGGCATCGAAATCAGGCGGTAGTGTAAAACTTATCGACACTTTTCAGAAGCAATCTA
>CAYXAX010000101.1:0-9385 GCA_964463055.1 uncultured Gammaproteobacteria bacterium
CCATGGGGAAAGCAAAAAACATATTTCTGGTGGGGCCCATGGGCACCGGCAAGACCACCATCGGGCGCCATCTAGCCAAGTCCCTGCACATGGAGTTCTTCGACAGTGATCAGGAGATCGAGGAGCGGACCGGCGCCGACATCGCCTGGATCTTCGATATCGAGGGGGAGGCCGGGTTTCGCCGCCGCGAGGCGGCGGTGATCGATGACCTGACTTGCCGGGAAAACATCGTCCTGGCCACCGGCGGCGGTGCGGTGCTGGACCCCAAGAACCGCCAGTATCTCAAGCAGCGCGGCACCGTGGTTTACCTGCATACCGATGTGGACCTGCTGGTCCGGCGCACCGCCAAGGACACCAAACGCCCGCTGCTGCAGACCGACGACCCCGGCGCGCGGCTGCGCGAGCTGATGGCTGCCCGGGAGCCGCTGTACAGGGAACTGGCGGACGTCACCCTCACCACCAGCGACTATACCGTGCGCGGGGCCGTCAAGGCCCTGGTGGGCAAGCTGGCCCGGAAATCCAAAAGCAAGCCGGCTTCCGGTTACAATAAGCACAAGACCAATACCGGCTGAGAGCTTCGGCGAAGATACCCTCATGAACACCGTCTACGTGGAGTTGGGCGAGCGGCGTTATCCGATATCCATCGGCGGTGGATTATTGGGCCGCAGTGAGTTGTTTGCGCCCCACATCGGCGGCCGCCAGGTCTTGGTGGTGACCAATGAGACCGTGGCGCCGCTGTACCTGGATGCCCTGTGCGGCACCCTGTCGCAATGGCAATGCCGGTCACTGATCCTGCCTGACGGCGAGCAGTACAAAAATCTTACTGAACTGAACAAAATATTCGACGCCTTGCTGGAACACCGTTTCGACCGTGACTGCACCCTGGTGGCCCTGGGCGGCGGCGTGGTAGGTGACATGACCGGGTTTGCCGCCGCCTGTTATCAGCGTGGTGTCCCGTTTATTCAGGTCCCCACCACACTGCTTGCCCAGGTGGACTCCTCCGTGGGCGGCAAGACCGGCATCAATCACCCCCGCGGCAAGAACATGATCGGCGCCTTTCATCAGCCCCGGGCGGTGATGATCGACACCGACACCCTGACTACCCTGGATGACCGGCAGCTGCGTGCCGGCATCGCCGAGGTGATCAAGTACGGCCTGATCCGCGATGAGGCATTGTTCTCGTGGCTGGACGCCAACATGGATAAACTGCTGGCCCGCAATTCCCGCGCCCTGGCCTACGCCATTGAGCACTCGTGCCGCAACAAGGCCGAGGTGGTGGCCGCGGATGAAAAGGAAGGCAGTGTCCGGGCGCTGCTCAATCTCGGTCATACCTTCGGCCACGCCATCGAGGCCGCCCTGGGGTACCGGGAGTGGCTGCACGGCGAGGCGGTGGCCGCCGGCATGTGCATGGCGGCGCGCCTGTCCCAGTCCATGGGGTGGCTGACCGTGGATGAACTGACCGCCGCTGAGGGACTGATCGCCCGCGCCGGGCTGCCCATCCATCCACCGGCGACCATCAGCCCGGCCACGTTTCTGGAGTACATGGCCGTGGATAAGAAGGCCAAGGCCGGCCAGGTGCGCCTGGTGCTGATGCGCGGCATCGGCGAGGCAGTGGTGACCGCGGACTACCCCCGAGATAAGCTGGTGGGGATGCTGGGGGGCACCTAACCCAGTTTCGAGTTACTGGTGTCGCGTTTCGGGTTGTGGAGCGGCCTGCGGCCGCGACTGATCGACCTCCTCATCCTAACCTTCTCCCTCAGGGAGAAGGGATTTTTCAACTCGAAACTCGCAACCCGGAACTCGAAACCAAGCCGCTGGCACGTCGGCGGCTTGGTTGTTATGATTGACAGGTGAACCACATACACAGGGTAGAGCAATTGAATACCGTCCCTGTCGCGCACCAGCCCGTCCCCGCGCTGGCGCCCTATGCCGCCGACCCGGCGCGCAGCCGCGGACGCCGCCATAGTGAGCCGGCGCCGGCCTACCGCAGCGAGTTTCAGCGCGACCGCGACCGCATCGTTCACAGCTCCGCCTTTCGCCGCCTGGAGTACAAGACCCAGGTGTTCGTCAATCACGAAGGCGATATGTTCCGCACCCGTCTCACCCACTCTATCGAAGTGGCGCAGATCGGGCGCTCCATCGCCCGCACCCTGGGCCTCAACGAAGACCTCACCGAGGCCGTCGCGCTGGCCCATGATCTGGGTCATACCCCTTTCGGCCACGCCGGGCAGGATGCGCTGGATGACTGCATGAAGTCGTACGGCGGGTTCGAGCACAACCTGCAGTCCCTGCGGGTGGTGGACGAACTGGAGGAGCGCTATGCGGAATTCGGCGGCCTCAATCTAACCTTCGAGACCCGCGAGGGCATTCTCAAACACTGCTCGGCGGACAAGGCCACGGCGCTGGGAGACCTGGGTCAGCGCTTCATTCACAAGCGCCAGCCCGGCCTGGAGGCCCAGCTGGCCAATCTCGCCGATGAGGTCGCCTATAATAATCATGATGTTGACGACGGTCTGCGGGCCGGACTGATCAGCATCGAGCAGTTATGCGGCGTGCGTCTGTTCGCGATACTGTATGCCGAGACCAAGGCCCTGTATCCGTCATTGACGGAAAAGCGCATCATTCATGAGGTCATCAGGCGCATGATCAACCGCCTGGTCACCGACCTGGTGGAGGCCAGCCGTGAACGGCTGATGCGGCTGCGGCCGGCGGACATCGACGCGGTGCGCGTCCACCCGGCGGCACTCATCGGCTTCAGCGATGATGTCGCCGCCGAGAGTCTCGAGTTGAAGCGCTTTCTGCACAAGAACATGTATCAGCACTACCGCGTGCGACGCATGAACGTCAAGGCCGGGCGCATCATCCGCGCCCTGTTCCAGGTGTTCATGGAGGACGTGCGGCTGATGCCCGATGAGCACCAGGACAAGGTCCGG
The DNA here is from genome assembly GCA_964463055.1 of uncultured Gammaproteobacteria bacterium. Lineage (GTDB taxonomy): Bacteria > Pseudomonadota > Gammaproteobacteria > CAWJPQ01 > CAWJPQ01 > CAWJPQ01. Next base: position 2,934 of record CAYXAX010000101.1, read on the forward strand.
GTACTGGAAGAGCAGGCGGGCGCGGCGGGCCGCGCCCGCGGCGTGGCCGACTATATCGCCGGCATGACGGACCGCTACGTCATCAAGGAGCACGAGCGGATTTTCGATCCTGTGCAGCTGACCTGACGGCTATGGGGTGGATGTCGTGGTGATTTACAGGGGGCCCCATCCTGTTTATGCTGATGGATGGCCTGCGAACCTCCGCGCGCCGAGTGGGTGCAAGGAACGATGAACCCGACACAGCAGCTTGAAAATGACGAAGTGATCGACCTCCAGGTGCCCGATGACGAGGTAACCCTGAGTGCCGCTGCCGCCCGCAGGGAGCCGTTCGCTTCCATGCCGGACAAGGATTTTTTCTACGCCGAGCCGACCCGTGCTCAGCGTCTCAAACTGCTGCATCACCTGGCCCCTTACGGCGAGCTGCTGATCGTTACCGGCGAAGCGGGCAGCGGCAAGACCAGCCTGATGGAACAATTCGTGTCCCGCGCCAATGCCAGCTGGCGACTGTGCGTCATCGCCGCCTACGGTGGGCTCAGCAAGGGACATTTCCTGGATGCGTTGATCGACGGTTTCTCCATCCAGGCGAAGCGCGGCGAGACCGATGATGAAAAGCTTCAGCAGCTGAAAGGGCACTGCACGTCGCTGAAGCGCAACGGCCTGCTGCCCATCGTGGTGATAGACGATGCCCATCAGCTCAGCCGCGAAGACCTCTCCGTCCTGATGCGCCTGCTGCAGTCCCTGGACGATTATGAAAAACCGCTGCGCGTCATCCTGTTCGCCGCGCCGCCGCTGCGGGAGACGATCTCCGGCGCCGATCTCGGCGCGCTGCAGCAGCGTGTCACCCATACCTTCAATCTGCTGCCCCTGTCGGAAAAGGAGACCGCCAATTACATCAATCATCGCCTCAAGGCAGCCGGCATCAGTGGTGAAGGCCTGTTTACCGAGACGGTGGTGAAGATGATTCACCGTACCTCCCAGGGACTGCCCGGTAAGATCAACGAACTGGCCCGGGTGGTACTGGTCAACAGGAATCACGCCAAGGAAGGTAATCCCAAGGCACTGTTGTCCACCAAGCGCCTCGGCAAGGGCGGGCGTGTGTGGAACTCCCTGCCCCTGGGCATTGCGCTGGGCATACTGGGACTGGTGGTGATCTTTTATTTCAACAAGACGTCCCCGCCGACGTCAGTGGAAGACCGCATCGCGCGCAGCAACGATGGTGACCAGGCGCTGGTGCCGCTGTCGCTGCCCCCCGATAACGCCAGTGAGGCCCCCCAGACCACGGCCGTGCCGGAGACCTCCCCGCCGCCCGCTGCTTCTTCGGGATCGGCGCCGCTGCCGCAGTCCGCCCCCGTGCCGCCGCCCGCTGTCGGCCCGGCAACCAGCGCTCAATCCGATACGCCCAGCGGCGAGGCATTGCCGCCACCACCCACGGTGAATAACATGCCGCCAAAGCCGCCGGCGGCGCCCAAACAAGCTCCCCACGCCGTCGCCAACACCGCCCCCGCGGTGAAGCAGGCCCCAGCTAAGGCCGCCGCACCGGTCAAACCCAGGCCACCCGCCGTGGCCAAGGCCCCCGCGGCCACGCCGCCCGTCGCAGGCAAGGTCAGGAACGCCGCGTGGGTGCTGGCCCAGGACCCCGCGCACTTTACCCTGCAGCTCATGGCCTCCAAAGAGGCAGCCGCCCTGGATCAGGTGCTGCACCGCCCAGGTGTCGATCCCGGGGAATTCGCCCGCTTCCAGCTGATAAGCCGTGACGAGGCGTGGCACGTGCTGGCCTATGGCCAGTATCCCAGCCGGGAGAGCGCCGCCGCCGAGGTCAACCACATGCCCGCCTCCCTGCGCTCGTTCAAACCCTGGATACGGTCCCTGGGCGATCTGCAGACCGCCATCAAGCTGTACCAGACGCAGCATCCATAAGTCCGTTCAAGCGCCCTTCCTGCTCCCACTCGAAACCCGGAACCCTGAACTCGAAACCGATGGTTTAATCCCCCACGGAGACTCAGGGCTAAGCCGTTGAGTTTATAGCGACTTAGCATAATTTAATGTGTCGCCACGGCGGCAGTTTGATATATCATTGGAATTCTGCCCCGAGCAGACGTGGTAGACGCGTGTCTAAATTAAGACACCACTGAAATTCGAGATTCTTCACGCTATGTATAACGATCTGGAACGCGGGCTTTATCGCCCGGCGTTTGAAAAGGACAACTGCGGCTTTGGTCTGATGGCCCAGATGGACGGCAAGCCCAGCCACTGGCTGGTGGAGACGGCCGTCAACTCCCTGGCGTGCCTGACCCACCGCGGCGCCGTCGCCGCCGACGGCAAAACCGGTGACGGATGTGGACTGCTGATGAAGCGGCCCACCGCGTTTCTGCGCGCCATCGCCGGGGAGCACGGCATCAAGCTGAATGACCTGTTCGGCGTGGGGGTGGTGTTCCTCAGCCCCGATGACGCCCACCAGCGCCATGCCCGCCAGTGTGTGGAAGACGGGTTGACCCGCCAGGGACTGCAAGTGGCCGGCTGGCGTATTGTCCCGGTGAATCCCGAGGCGTGCGGCGCCGAGGCGTTGAAGAGCCTGCCGGTCATCGAACACGTCTTCGTAAATGCCCCCGCAAACATGGAAGAGGCGGCCTTCGAACGGGCCCTGTACATCGCGCGCCGCCGGGCGGAAAAGGCCGTGGAGGGCAAGGATGGGACATTCTATATTCCCAGCCTGTCCAGCCGGGTGATCTCCTATAAAGGCCTGGTGATGCCGGCCAATCTGCGGGTGTTTTATCTGGATTTAAAGGACCCGCGGCTGACATCGGACTTGTGCGTGTTCCACCAGCGCTTTTCCACCAATACCTGGCCGCAGTGGCGTCTGGCCCAGCCGTTCCGTTATCTCGCCCACAACGGCGAAATCAACACCATCCAGGGCAACCGCCACTGGTCCCTGGCCCGCGGCCACACCTTCTCAACCCCGCTGATTCCGGACATGGAAGCGGTGCGTCCCCTGGTATCCATGAGCGGCTCGGACTCGTCCAGTCTGGACAACATGCTCGATGCACTGCTCGCCGGCGGTATGGATATCTTCCGCGCCATGCGCCTGCTCATCCCCGCCGCGTGGCAGAATATCGATGTCATGGATCCCGATCTGCGCGCCTTCTATGAATATCATTCCATGCACATGGAGCCGTGGGACGGGCCGGCGGGCATCGTGCTCACCGACGGGCGCTATGCGGCCTGCATCATGGACCGCAACGGCCTGCGCCCGGCCCGTTATGTGATTACCCGCGACCGACACATCACCCTGGCCTCGGAAATCGGCGTGTATGACTATGCACCGTGCGACGTGGTGGCCAAGGGCCGCCTCAAGCCCGGCCAGATGATCGCCGCCGACACCACCACCGGCGAATTGCTGATGCCGGAGGACATCGACAACCGGCTCAAGTCACGCCAGCCGTACAAAAAGTGGCTCAAGGCCCATGCCGCGCACCTGGAGTCTCACCTCGACGACGACGTGGAGGTCACCGAGTCCATGGCCCCGGACCGGCTCAACACCTATCAGAAGTTGTTCCAGCTCACCTTCGAGGAACGTGACCAGGTGCTGCGCGTGCTGGGCGAATCCATGCAGGAGGCGGTGGGTTCCATGGGCGACGATACCCCGCTGCCGGTGTTGTCGAGACACGTACGCTCGCTGTATGACTACTTTCGCCAGCAGTTCGCCCAGGTCACCAACCCGCCCATCGATCCACTGCGCGAGCAGATCGTCATGTCCCTGGAGACCTCTCTGGGCCGCGAGCGAAACCTCTTCGAAGAGACGCCGGAACACGCCAAGCGCCTGGTAATCGCATCGCCGCTGTTGTCGGAGGACAAGTTCCGTCAGTTGATGGCCGTGGAAGACCCCGATTACGCGCACACCGTGATCGATCTCAGCTACGCACCGGCGACGGGTCTGCGCCGCGCCATCGAACAGGTCTGCGACCGCGCGGTGCAGGCGGTGCGCGACGGCAAAACACAGCTGATACTCAGCGACCGGGCGGTCGCCGCGGACACGCTGCCCATTCACGCATTGCTGGCCACCGGGGCGGTGCACCATCGCCTCATCCGCGAGGGCCTGCGCTGCGATGCCAACATCGTGGTGGAAACGGCCACCGCCCGTGATCCGCATCACTTCGCGGTGCTTATCGGCTACGGGGCCACGGCAATCTATCCCTATCTCGCCTACGAGGCGCTGCTGGACATGGTGCGTACCGGCGAGATCGCCGGTGATCGGGGTCAGTTATTGCAAAACTACCGCAAGGGCATCAACAAGGGCCTGTACAAGATCATCTCCAAGATGGGTATCTCCACCATCAACAGCTACCGCGGGGCCCAGTTGTTCGAGAGCGTCGGCCTGCACCGCGAGGTGGTGGACCTGTGCTTTACCGGCACCACCAGCCGTATTCAGGGCGCCCATTTCGAAGACCTGGAGAACGATCAGCGCGTACTGGCCGGGGAGGCGTGGAACCCGCGCCAGTCCATTCGCCAGGGCGGCCTGCTCAAGTACGTCTACAACGGCGAGTACCATGCCTACAACCCGGACGTGATACGTACCCTGCACGAGGCGGTGCAGTCCGGCGACTATGACAAATACCGCGAGTTTTCCAAGCTGGTGCGTGAGCGGCCCACCACGGCCTTGCGCGACATGCTGGCCCTGCGCGGCGATATCAAGCCCATCCCCATCGAGGAGGTGGAGCCTGTCGAGGCCATACTGCCGCGCTTCGACAGCGCCGGCATGTCCCTGGGCGCCTTGTCGCCGGAGGCCCACGAGGCCCTGGCCATCGCCATGAACCGCATCGGCGGGCGTTCCAACTCCGGCGAGGGCGGCGAAGATCCGTCCCGCTTCGGCACCGAGCGCATGTCCAAGATCAAGCAGGTGGCGTCGGGCCGTTTCGGTGTGACCCCTCACTACCTGGTCAATGCCGAAGTGCTGCAGATCAAGATTGCCCAGGGGGCCAAGCCCGGCGAGGGGGGGCAGCTGCCCGGTCACAAGGTCAATGAGATGATCGCCAGGCTGCGCCATGCACGCCCGGGGGTGGCGCTGATCTCGCCGCCGCCGCACCACGACATCTACTCCATCGAGGATCTGGCACAGTTGATCTTCGACCTCAAGCAGGTCAATCCCAAGGCCCTGGTGTCGGTGAAGCTGGTGTCCATCGCCGGCGTCGGCACCATCGCCGCCGGTGTGGCCAAGGCCTATGCCGACCTGATTACCATCGCCGGTCACGACGGCGGTACCGGCGCCAGTCCGCTTACGTCGGTGAAGTACGCCGGCACGCCGTGGGAGCTGGGCGTCACGGAGACCCACCAGACCCTGCGCGCCAATGACCTGCGCGGCAAGGTGCGTGTACAGGCCGACGGCGGCTACAAGACCGGCCTGGACGTCATCAAGGGCGCCATTCTCGGCGCGGAGAGCTTCGGCTTTGGCACCGCCCCCATGGTGGCGCTGGGCTGCAAGTACCTGCGCATCTGCCACCTCAACAACTGCGCCACCGGCGTGGCCACCCAGCACAACGTGCTGCGGGTGAAGCACTTCATCGGCCTGCCGGACATGGTGGTGAACTACTTCCGCTTCGTCGCCCAGGAGACCCGGGAACTGCTGGCACAGCTCGGCGTGCGCAGCATCGCCGAGCTCATCGGTCGCACCGACCTGCTGCAGATATTGTCCGGCGTGACCGACAAGCAGCGGCGCCTGGACCTGAGCGGTCTGCTGTCTGACGGCGGTGTGCCCAAGGATAAACCTCAGTACTGCATGCAGCCGTTCAATGCGCCCTTCGACAAGGGCGAGCTCGCCGAGCAGATGGTCGCCGACGCCCTGCCGGCCATTGAGGCCAAGCGCGGCGGCGAGTTCAGCTACCGGGTGCACAACTGGAACCGCTCCATCGGGGCGCGCCTGTCCGGCGAGATCGCCCGCCGCCACGGCAATCTGGGTATGGATGACGCACCCATCACCGTGCGTCTTGCCGGTACGGCGGGACAGAGCTTCGGGGTGTGGAACGCCGGCGGCCTGCACCTGTACCTGGAAGGGGACGCCAACGACTACGTGGGCAAGGGCATGGCCGGGGGCAAGATCGTGATTCACCCCCCCGCGGACACGGACTTCGAAGCGCGCAGCAACGTCATCATCGGCAACACCTGCCTGTACGGCGCCACCGGCGGGCGGCTCTACGCCGCGGGCACGGCCGGCGAGCGCTTCGGTGTGCGCAATTCCGGCGCCCACGCAGTGGTGGAGGGTATCGGCGATCACGGCTGCGAGTACATGACCGGCGGCGTGGTGGTGGTACTGGGCGCCACCGGCATCAACTTCGGCGCCGGCATGACCGGCGGCTTCGCCTTTATATTGGATCGGGACAACGCCTTCGTCGACCGTTACAACCATGAGCTGGTCGATATCCACCGCCTCCACACCGAGAGCATGGAGGCCCACATGAACT
>CAYXAX010000102.1:0-9307 GCA_964463055.1 uncultured Gammaproteobacteria bacterium
CTGATGCAGGAAAAGACCACCAATGACGTGGCCTCGGTACCGATCCTGGGGGATATCCCCTTGTTCGGCAGCCTGTTTCGCCACACCCAGCAGGTCAAGACCAAGAGCGAGCTGATTATCCTGCTGCGTCCCCAGGTGGTCAGTGAATCTGGGGAAGAGTGGTCCAAATCCATCGGCAAATCACTGGACAATTATGAGGATATCGGTGAGTAAATTTATAGCCGGAACCCTTTTCTCACCGCGCCGGCGGTGCCATCATGTATAAGGGCTGGCGCGCTACTATCAGCATCGATGTGTCCACGGGAATAGCATCATGTACCTTGAACATTTTGGCTTGAAGGAGACGCCGTTCCGGCTTACCCCGGATACGGACTTTTTCTGCAACTATGCCGCCCACCAAGAGGCGCTGAACGTGCTGCTCATTGCACTGAGCAGCGGCGAAGGCTTCATCAAGATCACCGGGGAGGTGGGTACCGGCAAGACGCTTATATGCCGCAAGCTGCTAAATACACTGGGTGAGCAGTACGTGACACTGTACATCCCCAATCCATTTTTATTCCCCACCGGCCTGCTCATGGCCATCGCGGAAGAATTGGGTTTGGAGGTGGACCGTTACGACGGCATGTACCTGCTGTTCAAGCGCATCACCCGCAGATTGATTGACCTGAAGCGCGAGGGCAGGAATGTGGTCCTGTGCCTGGATGAAGTGCAGGCGATTCCCGACAGCAGCCTGGAGTGTGTGCGGCTGCTGACCAACCTGGAGACGGAGAAGCAGAAGCTTCTGCAGGTGGTGATGTTCGGTCAACCGGAACTCGATCAGCGCCTGTCGCGTCATATGTACCGCCAACTCAAACAGCGCATCACCTTCTCGTACTACCTCGAGCCCCTGAACCGTTACTGCGTGGACGCTTATGTCAACCACCGCCTCCACACCGCCGGTTACACGGAGAAAAAGTTGTTTTCCTACGGCGCTATCCGCCTGCTTCACCGCTGCAGCCGGGGCATCCCGCGCCTCGTTAACGTCCTCGCCCACAAGGCCATGATGGCGGCTTACGGCCAGGGCGAGAGCACCGTTAAGCGCCGCCACGTGCGTCAGGCGATCCACGATACCGAGAGCATTCAGCCGTTCGTGCCGCGCCCAAGATTCCGCCTTGCCTATGGATCTTTTATCGCGCTGCTGGCGCTATGCACCGTGGCCGGGTCGTATTATATCGCCCATCGTTTGAGCGCTGCTCCCGCCGACCACATCGTGGCCCAGGCTCAGTAACAGGTAGCCGCGCCCATGAGTCTTATCAACGACATGCTCAAGGATCTGGAAAAGCGGCATGCCGAGGAGGCCTATCCCAAGGGCGTGGTATTGGCGGGTATCGGGGTGCACGTGCCCGCGGCACGCATGCGCAGCTCTCAGTGGCTGTTCTACCTCGGCGGGACGCTGGCCGTGGCGATTCTGGTATTTATCTTTCGCGATGGGTTCTATCCGCACACGGCACCGCCGAGCACCGGGGTCGCCGCCGAAGCGACGGAGGTCTTGCCGGCGCCGGTGAGCGAGCCACCGCCCAGCGCAACGCCCACCCCGCAGCCAGCCGCCATGGTGGCGTCTATCGAACCGCCTGCGGACGAAGCGCTCACGCCGGGCGCGGCGTTGGATCAGTCGGTGGCACAGGATGAGACCGATGGGGCCGTATCCAACAGCGCCGCCACCGACAGTGTGAAGAGCGACAACACGGCGGATCTCAATGCGCTTGACATGTCACAGGCACCGGCGCCGCAGCATCGCGCGCCACAGCAGGATGTCAAACGGCAGGCCGGCACCCAGACCGCTGACCACGGTGCTGATGCCGGGGACGCCACAGTCGTGCGGGCTGCGGTGCAAAACCCGCCGGATGAGGCAGTGGTTTCCAGCCGCCAGGAGAGCCCTGCCGCCCCGGTGCATCTCAAGCGTATTCATCCTCTGTCCATCAGGGACCGCGCCAGGCAACTGCGCGGCGAGGCCCTGCGCCTGGCGCGCCGGGGTGACCTTGATCAGGCCGAGGACAAGCTGTCCAAGGCGTTGTCCCTGGAGCCAAGACACGTGGCCGCCCGCGGGGCCCTGGCCGGCCTGATGATCCAGAACGGGCAACTGACCCAGGCGGCGGCGTTGCTGGACCGCGGCCTGAAGCTGAAGCCGAGGTCCGCGGCGTTGATTGAATTGCGCGCGCGGGTCTATGTGATGCAGGGAGATAATCAGCGCGCCAGGATGCTGCTCGAAGAACACGCCCCCACGGTGAGCCAGGACCCGGAGTATCACGCCATGCTGGCGGCAGTTTATCAGCGCCTCGGTGACTACGATAAGGCCGGCGCCGTGTATCAGCAGCTGGTCAATGAGAAGCCGGAGAATGGCGTGTGGTGGCTGGGTCTGGGCTTGTCCATGGAGGCCACGGGCAGGATGGCGGAGGCACGCCAGGCCTATGAAAAAGCTCAGGGAGCCAAGATACTGTCACCGACGCTGCGCCAGTTTGTAAAGGAGAAGCTTTCTTCCTTTTCGTGAGCCGTTTTGGTTGCAAAGCTTAAGAGTAGAAAGGTCAATAAAATAATATAGTTAAACCATAAAGTTTAACTAACATCTTAGTTATTCGTTGTTTCCCCTATCCCTGCTGGACTAGAAGGGCGACGGATGTCGTGTGCACGACCTTACCACGGCATCGGTGTTCTGTATTGTTTCTAAAGTAACCCAACCCTCAACCGATAACGAACATAGAAAAAGCCATTGACCGTAATGGCGTTTTCGCACTTCTGCCACTTATCGGCGACTACTGAATAGCATGATGGCGCATAGAAAAATCCGCTTGGGCGACTTGCTCGTCGAGCACGGGATCATAAGTCAGCAGCAGCTCGAAGAACTGCTGATGGATCAGAAAAAATCTCGGCGCAAGCTGGGTCACTTGCTGGTGGAGCGGGGGATGGTCAAGGAAAAGACCCTCCTTGAATTTTTGTCCCGACAGCTTGATATACCCTTGGTGGATCTCAAGCACCATAGCTTCAAAAACGAACTAACCCAGCTTCTTCCGGAACGCCACGCCCGGGCTTTCCGTGCCGTGGTGCTGGACTCCAATGACGCCGGTATTCTAGTGGGTATGGCCGATCCCACGGACCTTTTCGCCTGTGATGAACTTGGGCGTCTCCTTAAGGCACAGATCCAGGTTGCCTTGGTCAGCGAATCTGATTTACTCGCGGTTCTCGACTATCTTTACGGTGCTGCTGGGGATATCTCCGCGCTGGCGGTGGAGTTGGATCAAGAGCTTTCCCAGAATGACATCCTAGAATCCCATGAGGAGGATCTCTCCGAGACACCGGTTGTACGATTGCTGCATTCGATTTTTCAGGATGCCATCCACAGCAACGCATCGGATATCCACATTGAACCGGATGAGCAGGTGCTTCGCATCCGACAGCGCATCGACGGAGTGTTGCGCGAACAGATCATGAAGGAAAACAAGATTGCCAACGCCTTGGTCTCCCGTCTAAAACTTATGGCGGGTCTGGACATTGCTGAGAAGCGCCTACCCCAGGACGGACGCTTTCATATCAAAATCAAGAGCCGCCCCATCGATGTGCGTCTGTCCACAATGCCGGTGCAATATGGCGAGTCCGTGGTGATGCGCCTGCTGGATCAGTCCAAGCAAATTCTCAATCTCGATCAGTTGGGAATGTCTGCGGATATCCTTACTGTTATACGACGGATCATTCACCATCCGAACGGTCTTTTGGTTGTTACGGGGCCTACCGGCAGTGGCAAGACCACAACCCTGTACGCCATGCTTAACCAGTTGAACAGTGAAGATCGTAAGATCATTACCGTGGAAGATCCGGTTGAGTATCGTCTACCGCGTATTAATCAAGTACAGGTCAATGCCAAGATAGAATTGAGTTTCGCCCGGGTGTTACGCAGCGCCTTGCGCCAGGATCCGGATATCATCATGGTCGGAGAGATACGCGACCAGGAAACGGTGAACATCAGCGTACGTGCCGCCATGACAGGTCACTTTGTGCTGTCGACACTCCATACCAATGATGCAATCAGCACTGCCAACCGCCTCATGGACATGGGCGTGGAGGGCTATCAGGTAGCCACGGCGCTGCGCGCGATTCTGGCCCAACGATTGATTCGTCGTAATTGCGAAGACTGTACCCAGCCTTATGAATTGAATGACAACCAACGGGTATGGTTACGAGCCCTGCTGGGTGAGGAGGCGGGTCACATTGTGCACAAGCGCGGTATCGGTTGTAACCGCTGCAGCAACACTGGCTTCAAGGGCCGTATTGGAGTTTACGAACTGTTGGAAATCGATGAGGAATTGGCAGAAAAGCTTCGACTCAAGGACTCAGGTGCGTTCGCCAGCGCGGCCAAGGCCAGGCCGACGTTTCGCCCATTCATTAACAGGGCGCTGGAACACGTGCAGACAGGCATCACAACCGTGGACGAAGTGATCCGCATCTCCGGCGCAATGGATTAGGCCTGAAGCAGGCCTATCGAATGAGTGATCAGGGGAACAGTAACATATGACAATGTTTGTGTATAAAGGCCGCACCAGCAGTGGCAATGCGGTGAGCGGGCAGATTGAGGCCGTGTCACCGGACTCAGCGGCAGGGCAGCTCCTGGAGCGCGGCATCAACCCCATTAATATTGTCGAGTCAAAGGACAAAAAAGGCAGTGAGACTCTTGAGCAGTATTTCGAGAGACTCCAACGGCGTCCCCCCAGTCTGGACGACATGATTTTACTCAACCGGCAGCTGTATACACTTGTCAAGGCGGGAATCCCCTTGAACAGGGCCGTCAATGGCATACTCGACACGACGCACAATATTATCTTATCAAATGCGCTCGCAGATATCATCCGTGCACTGGATGCCGGTCACGAGCTTTCCGTGTCCATTGCTCAGCATCCAAAGGTCTTCCCGTTTCTGATGGTCAGCATGGTCAAAGTGGGCGAGACCACGGGGCAGTTGGAGAATGCGTTCCAGCGCGTCGCAACCATGCTCGAGCATGAGAAGGAGACACGGAATCGTATCAAGTCGGCGCTGCGCTATCCGACGTTTGTTATCGTGGCTATCGTTATAGCAGTAATAATCCTAAACATTTTCGTCATCCCGAATTTCGCTAATGTCTTTGAGCGCTTCGGGGCGGAACTGCCCCTGGCCACCCGCATTATCATCGGCGTGTCTAACTTTACCGCCCATTACTGGAGTTATCTGCTGCTGGCTGGCGCCGCCATTACCGCATTGGTACGTCATTACATTAATACGCCCGAGGGCGGGTTAATATGGGGCAGCCTTAAGCTGCGCATCCCGGTCATTGGCGGCATCATTCATCGCGCTTCGCTGGCCCGATTCGCCCGCTCACTGTCCACCACCACTCGTTCCGGGATACCCGTGGTCCAGGCCTTGAATATCGTCATCGCCTCTGAAGAAAATCCCTATATTGCCGCGGGCATTGAGAACATGCGTTCGACCGTGGAACGCGGCGATACGCTGCTGCGCAGCGCCGCCGCATGTGGCCTGTTCACTCCGGTGGTGCTGCAGATGCTGTCAGTCGGCGAGGAGACCGGTGCCCTGGATGCCGTGCTGACTGAGGTGGCCGGGTTCTACGAACGTGAAGTGGACTACGCGTTGAAGAACATGAGCGCGGCCATAGAGCCTTTGTTGATTATCGTCATCGGAGGTATCGTGCTGGTCCTGGCTTTGGGCATATTTCTGCCCATGTGGGATTTGTCCAGCGCTGCCTTTCATCATCGGTAAATCAGACACGCTTCTCGCCATTTTTGGTGTATCCGGGCCAGCAGGCAAGAGTGAGGCATACTGTGCACACCGTGATCATACGAGGCGGTCATGAACGCGCTTCACGTGCATTTAACTCATTGATAGTAAAGAATTACGCGCGAGGCTCCCGGGGTTGAATGAGCCTCATTAAGTTCTCTTAAGAATCATCACGTTATGCCGATAAGCCTCATGTCCGCCAGGTGTTCGGCCGCAGTTCAGCGCGCATATTTTATCAACGTATCAGTGACTGACAGGGTATCTAAAAATGATGAGACAACAGAAAGGCTTTACATTAATCGAACTGGTAATGGTCATAGTGATCTTGGGTATCCTGGCCGCCTTTGCCCTGCCGAGGTTTGCCGATTTGGGTGGTGATGCCCGCGTGGCTGCCGTGCAGGGTATCGGGTCCAATATCAAGAGTGCCGCAGCTATCGTGCACTCCGCGGCCTTGGTGAAGGGTGTGGCCGGTACGGCTAGCGGGGCTACCGTGTCCTTGGAGGGCCAGACCATCGATCTCGCCTATGGTTATCCGACAGCAGGGACAGCGGTCAAAGAGTCTTCTCAGTTTTTTCCGACCAGTAGCGATTATACAGAGGCCACGGCGTCAGGTGTTACCACCTGGGATCGTGCGGGAGCACCTGGTACTTGCCAGGTCAAGTATACCCAGGCGACCGCGACCACCGCGCCCGCACAGGTTGCGGTAGACACTTCTGGTTGTAAGTAGTCAGGTAGCCACCACTTCCATATGCGAATGGACTGACAGGGACTGTTGGTCCATTCGCTGTTGAGAAAGGTGTGGCATGGAGATTCACACGATATCTCATCGCGAACCAGCCGCCGGCTTCACGCTTATTGAGCTGGTTACAGTACTTCTTATCAGCACCGTTATTCTTGCCGTCACCATCCCGCGCTTCGCTACCAGTGAGCAATTCGAGGTCCGCGGTTATGCGGAGCAGGCCTTATCGGCGATCCGCTACGCACAGAAATATGCCGTTGCCTCGGGGTGTGACGTCGAGGTAAATTTCGGCAATGCCGGTTACAGCCTCAAGGAGCGCGGGGGCCTTGGTGTGGATTGTCAGTCGACATCCGCATTCAGCAGTGATGTATCTGACCCGTCTGCCCCGGGCCGTGCCTTTTCCGCGACTCCTCCATCGGGAATTACCGTCTCCGGCGGTCCTGTTTCGTTCTACTATGACAGAGTCGGCCGCCCTGTAAACCCGCTATCCGATATGCCCCTGGCCAGCGCCACTAACATCACTATCAGCGGTGCTGGGTACAGTTGGACGCTCACCATCGAATCCGAGACAGGCTATGTGCATTTGTGATAGCGCGGGGATGGCCGTTGACCTATGCAAATCGGTGCCGCTCCGTCAGAGCAACCTGCGCCAACCCAGTCAGTCCGGGTTTTCATTGATCGAGCTGGTAATCTGCATCGTCATCTTATCCATCGCGCTCACCGGGGTGCTGTCCACCATCACCTATGCCAATCTTTACAGTGCTGACCCCGTAAGGCGCCAACAGGCCGTGACCCTGGCACAGGCAAAAATGGCGGAGATCCTTCTGCGTGACTTTTATGACCCAGATGACCCCGGTATCGCGTGCCCACCAAATGACGGGTATTTGGATAATGTCTGTGATTACAACGGCTATACAGAGACACCGGCGGCGCCACTTGACGGTTATACCATAACGGTGAGCGTCGTGGACACCGATAACCTAGGCGCGGGTTCTACGCGGATTCTCGGTTCTAACAATGACGTGCTGCGCGTCGATGTCGCGGTGACCTATGACACAAACGAGACCGTGACCCTAAGTGCCTATCGTGCGAGTTACTAGGGATTGGCAGTAATGGCGATTTCCGCAAAATTCCGCAACCGCATGTTGTCAGCCGATGGCGGATTCACGCTTATTGAACTGGTAATGGTGATCATCATTACCGGCATTCTGGCGGGCGTGCTGGCCCCCCTGATTGCCCGGCCCACAGAGGCGTTCATTGCTGAGACCCGCCGCGGTGCCATGATAGATACGGCCGAGACTTCCCTGGACCGTATCTCTAGGGAAGTCCGCCTTGCGGTGCCCAACAGCGTCCGAGTGGATCCCACGTCTCGGGTAGTGGAATTTCTGCGTACCATCGACGGCGGACGCTATCGTTACAGTGGTCCAGGTAATTATCTGGATTTTTCTTCTACCACGGGGTTCGATCTCATTGGTAACCTGCCCGCATGTAATTCCCTCAGTGCTGTGAATATCGCAACGACCTGCGCGAAGGAGTCGGCGTGTTATGTCGTGGTAGGCAACCTTGGCAGCGGTACCAGTTCGGATGCCTTTGCCGGCGACAACACCGCGGCGATTCAGTCATGCACTCAAAATGGCGCCAGCGATGGTTCGGATCATATCAATCTGGTGGCTGCCAAGACCTTCCCGCAGCCGTCCCCAAACCAGCGCTTTCAGATCATCGATACGCCGGTGACCTATCTTTGTGATTTGACCGCTGGCACATTGCGTCGCTACGACGGCTATACGATTACCGCCAATCAGGGAAACGTGGATACTGACGCCGATCTGACAGGCCTGAGCAACCCTGCGGAGTCATCTCTCATGGCTAATGACGTATCAACTTGCCAGTTCAGTTACGACGCCACTGGTACGCATCTTTTGACGGTAAGCCTGACTATTACCCGGGATAGCGACAGCATCACTTTAAGTAAAAAGATCTTGGTGGAGAACCAGCCATGATTCAGGTGTTACAACAACAGAGGGGTTTTACCCTGCCTGCCACGATCTTTATCCTGGTAATCCTGGCCTCAATCAGCACGTTTGTACTCACAATAAGCAGTGTGTCACATACCTCTTCCAGCCTCGCATTGCAGGGGGCACGGGCCTATTATGCTGCCTACAGTGGGTTGGAGTGGGCTACTCACGAGGCGACCGACCCGACAGGGCACGCCGCCATATGCGGTCCGGCACCAAGCGGCACCTCGACCACTTTCGACATTATTACGCCGGCGGGTACCGGCCTGGCGGGTGGATTTTCCGTGACGGTCACGTGCGTAGACGGCGCCACGAACTATACAGAGAACACCAATACCTATTTTCTCGATCAAATCACAGTGACGGCTGCTACCAAGGGGATCAACCCCGGTGATCCCGATTTCGCCAGCCGGACGTTAACCGCGACAGTCACCAAAGCGGCTCCGTTAACATAAAAGGTCCTATTAAAGATTTTACTCAACCGCCTTCCGAGGACGGATGTAATGAACTGTGCCCGTGGCGGCTATTTCTTTACAGCCTTGCGCAGGTAATGCAGCGCCTTTTCCAGCTTTTCCCTGGGGGTATAGAAGTGGGGTGAGAAGCGGATGCCGCCGCCGCGCAGGGCGCAGACGACCCCCTTCTCGTACAGCCGCTTGTGAATCTGTGTGCTGTCCAGTCCCTCATGCCGGAACGTCACGATGCCGGCATAACGACCCGCGTCAGTCGGCGTCAGCAACTTAAAGTCATTTCTAGAATCAAA
>CAYXAX010000103.1:0-9299 GCA_964463055.1 uncultured Gammaproteobacteria bacterium
CTCGCCCTCACCCCGGCCCTCTCCCTGGGAGGGAGAGGGAGCACTTCACCAGACAGGAGAGGTGATATAAAGGCGGGTATCTACGCGTCTTTACCCGGACTCCGACCGTACACGTCGTCGTAGCGGACGATGTCGTCCTCGCCCAGGTAAATACCGGATTGGACTTCGATGATTTCCAGGGGGACTTTGCCGGGGTTTTCCAGGCGGTGTTTCATGCCGATGGGAATGTAGGTGGATTCGTTTTCGCTGAGCAGGAAGACCTCTTCGCCGCGGGTCACCCGGGCGGTGCCCTTGACCACCACCCAGTGTTCGGCGCGGTGATGATGCATCTGCAGGGACAGCGCGGCGCCGGGTTTGACGACGATGCGTTTGACCTGAAAGCGCATGCCCTCGTCCAGGCCTTCGTATGATCCCCACGGCCGATAGACGCGGCGGTGATCCTGGTACTCGCTGCGGCCGTCCGCCTTGAGTTTCTGGACGATGCCTTTGACATCCTGGGCATGATCCTTGTGGGCGACGAACACGGCATCGGCGGTCTCGATGACGATCATGTCCTCCAGGCCGATGCCAACCACCAGGCGGTGGTCGGACTTGATCATGGTATTGCGCACTGCCTGGGTATAGACATCCCCGCTGGTTACGTTACCTTCTTTATCCTGGGGGCTGATCTGCCAGAGGGCCGACCAGGCGCCGATGTCCGACCAGCCGGCATCCAGTGGTACCACGACACCGGACATGCCGGCTGCCTGCTCCCCGTCAATGAGTCGTTCCATCACCGCATAGTCGATGGAGTCGGACGGGCAACGGGCAAAGACCTCCTTGTCGACGCGATAGAAATCACCGTCACGGCTGCCCCGAGCGTAGGCCTCTCGGCACGCCGTCGCGATGTCCGCGCGGTAGCGCTGGATGGCCTGCAGCCAGACAGAGGGCTTTACCATGAACATACCGCTGTTCCACAAGTACTGCCCCGTGGCCAGGAAGGCACGGGCCTCTTCGGCGCCGGGCTTTTCGGTGAACGCGGTGATTTGATAGCCGGTCTGCGTCCCGTCGGCGCTGTTTAGCGGTGTTCCCGTTTTTATGTATCCGAAACCAGTCTCAGGGCTGGTGGGGACAATGCCGAAGGTGACGATGTTGCCCACTTCGGCGAGTCGCGCGCCCTGATGTACTGCCTGATGAAACGCCTCGAGATTCTGGATATAGTGGTCTGCCGGCATCACCAGCATCACCCCATCACTGCCGGCCGCTTCCAGGGCCAGCGCCGCCAGCGTCAGGGCCGGGGCGGTGTTTTTGCCCTGCGGCTCGAGGATGATCCCTGCCGCCGGACGCCCCATTTCATCCAATTGCTCCTTGACAAGAAAACGGTGCTCTTCATTACACACGATGATCGGTGCCGATGCCGCACCGGCGTCCAGCGACTCCAACCGCGCAACTGTATCCTGCAGGAGGGTGCGCTTGCCAAGAAGCGGCAGCAACTGCTTGGGGTAATGCTCACGGGAAAGCGGCCACAGCCGGGTACCGGATCCGCCGCTCATGATGACGGGTTGGATCATCATCGTGGTCTGTACCTCTTCGCTTGATCAAACATTGGGATATATACGTCCGTTGTCAGATTAGTGTTTCGGCCGTGTCGGCCATATTTTCAATGCCGGGGTCATATGGTTATATCATGCCTGGATTGCGCGCCCGCACTTTAGATGAGATCTGTCTCGTACGTTTTATTGCATTGAAAAAACCTATTGATCCCCCTCATCCTAACCTTCTCCCTGGGAGGGAGAAGGGATCAGCCACTTCCATCTCCCCATGGGCAGAAGGAACCGCATATTTCAAGGTAATTATGATAGCAGTCCATGGATTGAAATTCTGTGTACGTAACCCCCCGAGAAAACACCGACGCAAAAAAAGGGCGCCTTGCGGCGCCCCAAGGCAGTCAGGCTCCAGCGGAGCCTTCGCAAATGGGATATTTATTTACCGTCCGCCATGGCGCTGGGGTCGTTGACGGTGATGGCGTCGCGGTTGTGGTCGACGATCTTCTCGCCGATGCCCTTGACCTTGCTCAGTTCATCGATGGATTTGAACGGGCCGTGGACATCGCGGTAGGCGACGATGGCCTTGGCCTTGTCGGGTCCCACCCCTTTTATGGCATCGGCAAGGGTCTGGGCATCGGCGGTGTTGATATCCACCGCGCTGCCTACGGCGAAGGACACACCGGATGCGGCAAAAAGGAATGCAAAGACGAACAGGATATTACGCAGGAATCGCATAAGACACCTCCATGTTTGGATTAGTTGACTTCCATGACAATCACCCCGGACTCCAGTCCGTGGGGTTTTCTAGCATAGCACCACGCAACGCGTGGTCAAGCGGTTGATGGTGGAAGAAACCTAGGCGCCGGTCTGAAGATAGGCATCGATATGGCCCTGCACGGTCTGCAGCGCCTTCACGGGGTCATCGGCCTGGGTGATGGGCCGGCCCACCACCAGATAATCCGCCCCCTGCGCCAGGGCCTGGTCCGGTGTGAGGATGCGGCTTTGATCGTCGGGGCGCGCATCGGGCAGCCGGATGCCGGGGGTCACCAGGCGAAAGTCCGCCCCGTGGGCCTGGCGCAGCAGGCCGGCCTCCCGGGCGGAACACACCACGCCGTCCACGCCGCACTGCGCGGCCAGGGTGGACAGGCGCAGGACGTTTTCCTGTGCCGTGCCGGTCAATCCCACCTCCGCGACGGCGCGGTCGTCCATGCTGGTCAGGACGGTCACCGCCACCAGCAGCGGGCTGTGCGGCGCGGATGCCACGGCCTCGCGGGCCGCCTCCAGCATCGCCCGTCCCCCCAGGGCATGGACGTTGACCATCCACACACCCAGGTCGGCGGCGGCGCGGCACGCCTTGGCCACGGTGTTGGGAATGTCGTGAAACTTGAGGTCGAGGAACACATCGAAGCCCTTGTCCGACAACCGCTTGACCAGATCCGGCCCGCAACTTGTAAAGAGCTCCTTACCGACCTTGAGGCGGCAGGCGCGTGAATCCAGCTTATCCACCAGGGCCCACACCGGGTCCTCGGCGGCAAAGTCCAGCGCCACGATAATGCGCGGCCCGATAGTCATCTTGACCCCATAATGTGCACAGTGGTGACCTTTCCGACCACCACCCCGCGCGCGGTGTGAAACCCGAAACCCGCAACCCGCAACTCGCAACTGTTAAAGCTCACACCCACTCCAGTCCCTGAATGGGCTTGATGCTGTTCCACTGTTTGCAGCTGGGGCATTTCCAGTGCATGGTCATGCCGCTGAAACCGCATTTGGAACAGATATATAGAGGCGCCTCTTCCAGTGCCTTATTGATTATGCCCTTGATCTGCCCCAGTTCGTCATGAGTCACCCCCTGGGGTTTGGCGTCCAGGGTTTGAAGAAGCTGCCGCAGTCCGCGCAGGGATGGTTCATCCTCGAGGTACTTGATGAGCAGCATCGCCGCCGATGACTTGTCCTCCTGCCCCTCGATGAGGCGCGACAACAACAGCAGCGGCGCGATGCCGCCGTGTCGCTGGGTGATCTCGTTCAGGAACTGCATCATCTCCTTGAGCCTGCCTAATTCGCGATAACACTGCAACAGGGGTTCGAGCACCTCCGGCAAGTAGGCGGGGTCTTGCTCCTCCACTTGCTTGTAAGCGCTGATGGCGCCATTGTAATCCCCCGCCGCCAGGCGTATCTCACCCTGCAGTATGCTGGCGCGGGCGCAGCGCCGGTCGCTGGCCTGGGCCTTGTCCAGCCACTGCTCGGTGCCCGAGATGTCATCCTGCTGGCGGGCCTGCACGGCAAGCTCGCAGTAGCAATGGGCGATGACGTGGTTGTAGCTCTGCTTGGTGCGGTTTTCCAGGCGGCGGCTGATGTCGATGGCCTTGAGCCATTCTTTTTCCTGCTCATAGATGTCCGCCAGCAGCTGCAGGGCGCGCACCGTGTGAGCGTCCAGTTCCACCAGCTCCAGAAACAGGCTCTCGGCCCGGTCCAGCAGTCCGGCGTTCATGTAGTCCTGTCCCAGCTCCAGCAGCGCCTGGGTGCGCTGTTCGCGGCTCAGGCTGGGGCGGGCGATCAGGTTCTGGTGTATGCGGATGGCACGGTCCACTTCACCGCGGCGGCGGAACAGACTGCCCAGGGCGAGGTGGGTCTCGATGGTCTCGCTGTCCACCTCGACCATACGGATGAAGACCTCGATGGCCTTGTCCGGCTGTTCGTTGACGAGGTAATTGAGGCCCTTGAAGTAATCGGAACTGAGCGAGGATTTTTTTTTCGCCTGACTGGCCAGATCGGCATGGCGCGCGGCCCACCAGCCAGAGGCGGCCGCCACCGGGAGCAACAGCCACAGCAAATCAAGCATGACTCAGCGCTCGTACTTAGGCGGCAGGGCGCGCAGGTCAGTCACTTCTTTTTCTGTATTTTTTACCTGTTTGCGCAGCTTGGCATTCTGCCGCTTGGCGCGCAGCACCATGCCGAGACTGGCGATCATGCCGATGATCGCGCCGACGGCGAGCACCACGACCAACGCCAGGGACAGTGGAATGGAAAGCTTGCCCATGTAGTAATCGACCTGGATCGACTCCGCGTTCAGCAAAGCGAAGCCCAATGCCACGATCAAAAGAGCAAGCAAGAGAATTAAGCGGATAAGGCGTCCCATGTCAGCGCAAAACCAAAAAAGTCCTCGCCACGCAGCGATAGGTCGTAGCGACAATCATCGCGTGTGCCGAGCATGTCACCGCGATCTATCAGCAGTGAATCAATAGCTATTGACCCGCCGTCTCCGCGTGCTCGATATCAACCCCCTCGAGACTGGCGTTGACACGTTCACGCAACTCCTTGCCGGGCTTGAAGTGCGGTACATATTTGCCCGGCAGGGGCACGGACTCACCGGTCTTGGGATTGCGGCCCACGCGAGGCGGACGGAAATGCAATGAAAAGCTCCCGAATCCGCGAATCTCGATGCGCTCGCCGCGCGCCAGCGATTGGGCCATCTGCTCAATGAGAGACTTTACCGCAAATTCCACATCCCGGTAGGAGAGGTGTTTTTGCTTCTGGGATAAAGACTCTATGAGCTCCGATTTGGTTATGGTCTTTTTTTCATCGTTTTGTGATTCCAACACAGCCCTCCCCTTCGTACTAACCTATATCTCGTCTGTACCGATATAGCCGCTGCGCCTGTGCGGCGGCATTTCTGCCGCCGCTGGCATCCCTATCCTTACGATGTAACAGTCCGATTCCCAATGTCTCGCTGTCAGGCGTTTTTATTACCGCTCATCTGTTCCTTGATCAATTCCCCAAGGCGCGTTGTGCCGGAGGTGTGGGCGGTATCTTCTTTTTTCTTGAGCTCCACGGCGGCACGGTCATCAGCGACATCCTTGGCCTTGACGGACAACAGCAAGGTCCGGTTCTTGCGGTCCATGCCCACGAACCTGGCCTCTATATCGTCGCCTTCCTTCAGTACGGTACGTGCATCCTCAACGTGATCGCGGCTTAGCTCCGAGGCGCGGATATAACCCTCGACGCCGTCGCCAAGCTGGATCACGGCCCCCTTGGCGTCCACCTGGCCGATTTTGCCGGTGACCACTTCACCCTTGGGGTGTTCGGCGATGTAAAAGGACACCGGGTCCTTCTCCAGCTGCTTCACGCCCAGGGAGATGCGCTCGCGCTCGGCGTCGATGGACAATACCACCGCATCGATTTCATCACCCTTCTTGTACTTGTGAACGGCGTCCTCACCGGTCTCGTTCCACGACAGGTCGGACAGGTGCAGCAGGCCGTCGATGCCGCCGTCCAGTTCGACGAATATGCCGAAGTCGGTGATGGACTTGATCTTGCCGGTGACCTTGTCGCTCTTATTGTGATTGGCGGCGAAATCCTGCCACGGGTTTGCCTTGACCTGCTTCATGCCCAGGGAGATGCGGCGGCGCTCTTCGTCGATGTCCAGCACCATGACTTCCACCTCGTCGCCCAGCTGTACCAGCTTGGAGGGGTGAATGTTCTTGTTGGTCCAGTCCATCTCCGAGACGTGCACCAGGCCTTCGACGCCCTCTTCGATCTCCACGAAGCAGCCGTAGTCCGCGATATTGGTGACCTTGCCGAACAGGCGCGTGTTCACCGGATAACGGCGCGGCAGTTCCATCCACGGGTCCTCGCCCATCTGCTTCAGGCCCAGGGACACGCGGTTGCGCTCGCGGTCGAACTTGAGCACCTTGACTTCGATCTCGTCGCCGATGTTGACGATCTCGCTGGGGTGGCGCACACGCTTCCACGCCATGTCGGTGATATGCAGCAGGCCGTCGATACCGCCCAGGTCGAGGAACGCCCCGTAGTCGGTAAGATTCTTGACGATGCCCTTGACCACCTGGCCTTCCTGGAGGTTGTCCAGCAGCGTCTGGCGCTCCGAACTGGTCTCCTCTTCCACCACCGCGCGGCGCGACACCACGATGTTGCTGCGCTTGCGGTCCATCTTCACGACTTTGAATTCCAGCTCCTTGCCCTCGAGGTAGGACAAGTCGCGCACCGGACGCACATCTACGAGAGAGCCGGGCAGGAAGGCGCGCACGCCTTGGATGTCCACGGTGAAACCGCCTTTGACACGGCCGTTGATGATGCCCTTGACCGTGGTGCTGTCTTCCATGGCCCGCTCCAGATCGGTCCATGCCTGAGCACGCTTGGCCTTCTCCCGCGACAGACGGGTCTCGCCGAAACCGTCTTCGGCCTGCTCCACGGCGACTTCAATTTCGTCGCCGACATTGACTTCCAGCTGGCCTTGCTCGTTATAGAACTGATCGATGGGGATCGTCGACTCTGATTTCAAACCGGCACTTACCAAGATGCCTTCCGGTTGAATCTGGATCACACTGGCCTTGACGATTGCACCCGGGCGCAGCCGCGCTTCCACCTGGCTGGCCTCAAATAATTCAGCAAAACTTTCGCTCATTTAAAGAATTAACCCTCGTTGTTTAATAAGTGATTACACAAACGCGCACGGTAATCACACCCTATTGCATTGACGACCTGTCCCGCCACATTGTTACGATCTGGGAGACCACCTCTTCGATACCGACGCCGGTCGTGTCTAAGACAATGGCGTCGGGTGCCGGTTTCATGGGCGCGGTGTCACGCGAATGATCGCGCTCATCGCGCCTGGCAATATCCTCTAAAAGATTCGTTAGACTAACATCAACACCCTTTTCTTTCAACTGCTTATGACGCCGCTCCGCCCGTTCCCGGCAACTCGCCGTGAGGAATATTTTGAGGTCGGCATTGGGGAATACCACCGTCCCCATGTCGCGTCCGTCCGCCACCAGCCCCGGCGGCGCGCTGAAGCGGCGCTGCTTTTCCAGCAGCGCCCGGCGTACCCCCGGCAGAACCGCGATGGCGGAGGCGTCGTTGCCGCACTGTTCGCTGCGGATGGCCTCCGTCACGTCCTCGCCCCCCAGCAAAACCCGTGTCTCGGCCCCTTCAGGCCCCGATTCGAACCGAAAATCGAGCCCGGAGGCCAAATCGGCCAATGCCGTCTCGTCTTCCAGGAAGACCGCCTGACGGCGTGCAGCCAGGGCCACCAGGCGGTACAAGGCGCCACTGTCAAGCAAATGCCAGGCCAACCGGCCGGCAATGCGGCGGCTGATGGTGCCTTTGCCCGAGCCGCTGGGGCCGTCAATGGTGATAATGGACATCCCGCGCAATTCCCCGTCTAGGTCTGCGCCTGGGTGACGCGCAGCCCCGCGCCGGCGGCAAGGGCTGCAAACCCGGGAAACGAGGTCTCGATATTGCCGCAATCGGTGATGGTGACCGGTCCGTCGGCACGCAGGGCCGCCATGGCGAAGGCCATGGCGATGCGGTGGTCGCCGTGGCTGTCCACTTGGCCGCCGGTCAACTGCCCGCCCTCGATCTCGATGCCGTCGGGCGTGGGGTGTGCGGCGATGCCGAGCTTGTGCAGTCCCTCGGCCATGACCGCGATGCGGTCGCTCTCCTTGACCCGCAGTTCCTCCGCGCCGGTGAGCACGGTACGGCCGCTGGCGCAGGCCGCCGCCACGAATAAAGCCGGAAACTCGTCGATGGCCAGGGGGACCTGATCCTCCGGGATGGTGATGCCGTGAAGCTCGCCGCCCGTCACGTGGATATCCGCCACCGGCTCGTGCCCCACCTGGCGCTGGTTGATGAGATCGATGCGCGCGCCCATCTGGCGCAGCAGATTGACGATGCCGATGCGCGTGGGGTTGACGCCGATGCCCTGCAGGGTGATTTCGGATCCCGCGGCGATGGCCGCGCCGACCATGAAAAACGCCGCCGATGAAATGTCCGCCGGGACTTCGATAGCCGCGGCGGTGAGCTTGCCGCCCCCGGCCAGGCACACGCGGTTCCCGGTCCGCTTCACGTCGTACCCGAACGTGGCCAGCATGCGTTCGGTGTGGTCGCGGGTGGGCGCGGGCTCACTCACGCAGGTGGTGCCGTCGGCATACATACCGGCCAGCAGCACGGCGGATTTGACCTGTGCACTGGCCACGGGCATGGCGTAGTCGATGGCGGACAGCCCGGGGGTGCCGCGAATCTTCAGCGGCGGCGTGCCGCCGGCCTGGGTGTCGATGCGCGCCCCCATCTGCGCCAACGGCGCCGCCACCCGCCCCATGGGACGGCGGCTCAATGAGGCGTCTCCGATCAATTGGCAATTGAACGATTGCGCCGCCAGCAACCCTGCCATGAGACGCATGGCGGTGCCGGAGTTGCCCATGTCCAGGGGCGCCTCAGGCGCGTGCAGGCCGTCTATACCCACACCGTGAATCACCACCCGCCCCTTGTCCGGTCCCTCGATGCTCACCCCCATGGCGCGAAATGCCGCCAGGGTGGCGAGACAGTCCTTGCCGTTGAGAAAGCCATGAATCTCGGTCACGCCCTGCGCCAGGGCACCGAAGATGATAGAGCGGTGCGAGATGGACTTGTCCCCAGGGACATGCACGATGCCCTGCAGGCGGCCGCCGGGGTTGACGGTTAGAGTAATCATCAAAATCAGTTCCGAGTTTCGCGTTTCGTGTTTTCCCCCGCACCCTTCGCTTCGCTCTTCCACCCAGGGAGAGGGTAAGGGTGAGGGGGAGTGATAACAAAATTGATCGTCTCAGGTCTCAGGTCCCGGGTCGAAGTAAATGCCTCATTCGATCCCCCTCATCCTAACCTTCTCCCTGAGAGGGAGAAGGAACCAATCGCATACCCCCACTCCATGACGTCATTCTTCCACCCGCACCCTCCGCTTCGCTCTTCCACCCAGGGAGAGGGTCGGGGTGCGGGAGAGTGATA
>CAYXAX010000104.1:0-9244 GCA_964463055.1 uncultured Gammaproteobacteria bacterium
CCGGCAGGCCCTTGGGGAATTCGCGCAGGTCCGCCGCGGCATTGGTATAGACCTCGTCACCCACCGCCGGGTTGGCGTGCGCCGAGCCCACCCAGCCGGCCTTGTCGTGGCAGCCCAGGCAGATAATATCGTTGTCCACGTCAAAGCTGCCGGCCTTGGACGGGGCCAGTTTTTGAAAGCGATTGACGCGCAGGAACTTGATGTTCTCGCCGGGATTGGTGGAACGCACGTGCGGGTCGTGACAGGTGATGCACTCCACCTTGTTGTCCTCCA
The DNA here is from genome assembly GCA_964463055.1 of uncultured Gammaproteobacteria bacterium. Classification (GTDB taxonomy): domain Bacteria; phylum Pseudomonadota; class Gammaproteobacteria; order CAWJPQ01; family CAWJPQ01; genus CAWJPQ01. Next base: position 274 of record CAYXAX010000104.1, read on the forward strand.
GGGGCAGCAGCGGGTGCACGCCGCGGGTGCGGTTCTGCACCGCGGTGGAGGTGGACGGGATGCGCAGCTCGCCGTCACGGTTGGCCTGGGCGGCGTCATAGGTGAACGAGATCGGGTGATCGTTGGTGAGGTCGGTGCCCAGGCGCCGGGTGAAACCGGTCTCCGCCCCCAGGTCTGCGGGCATGGTCCCGTCGGGGTTGGTGCCCTTCATCTTGATGGTGGTGTTCTGCACACGGTTGAGTACGTTCACCGCGCCGATGGCCAGGGTGCCGTCATGACACGACAGACACAGCCGCGACTTGCCGCCGGGCTGGCCCAGGTCGACAGCGTCGAGCGAGCCGGACTTGTAGGGCGTATAGGTGGCGGTGGACAGCTTGCGGTTCCAGATCGGCGCCTTGGGTTCGGGGGTGGCGCCGTGGGGCGTATGGCAGAAGGCGCAGATGCGCGTGTTACTCTCGGAGGTGACTTCGAACTGCCCGGTTACCGACAGGTTGTGCCGGGTATCACGGATATCGGAAATGCGATTGGGGCCGCGGTCCTTCAGAGTCGACAAGGCCGTCGACGCGTGGGCCTGGCCGAAAACCGCCAGCAATACCACAGCGCATGCCAGCAACCCCCCCCAACGCCGCAAGTCGATTCTCATGCGCCCCCTAGGTACTGAAAGATCACGACCCGACCGTTAAACATGTCGGCGATGTATACACGTTGTTGTTGGTCTATCCACACGCCGGCAGGCAGGTAAAAGCGCCCGACCGCGTTTCCTGTTCCGCCGATAGGCAGCAGCAGCTTTCCCTGATCGTTAAATACTAGCAGATAGTCGTAATACGATTCTACCACATAAATATTGCCGTCATTGTCCGTGGCCACGCCCTTGGGGCGCGGCGTATCGCCGACGAAAATGCCGCGCCGGCCGAAGGTCCGCAGGGGCTTACCGTCCAGGCTCAGCACCTGTATGCGGGCATTGAGGGTATCCGAGACATAGAGCCGGTTATGGGCGATATATAAATAGGTGGGCCGGTTGAACTGGCCCGGTTCCACGCCCGGCCCGCCGATGGTCTTTATAAGCTTTCCATTGGCATCGAACACCTGGATGTGATGGGACCAGGTATCGGCCACATACACGCGACCGGTGGCCGGGTCCCGCGCCACGCCGGTGGGCCGCTGCAGCAAGCCGGCGCCGATGGTGCCGGCGGGTTTGCCGTTGGCGTCCAGACGGTAGACCTTGTGCAGGTCGGCATCGGCCACCAGGATATGCCCATCGGCACCGATGGCGATGCCCACCGGGGACTTGAAGCGGGTATCCTTGTCCGCCATCTGCCAGACGTCCAGGTGGCCCTTGTCGATGTCGAATACGAACACCGCCTGACGGCTGATGTCCGAGACGTAAACGCGCCCCTGATCGTCCACCGCAACGCCCTGAGGGCGCTGCAGTTCGGTGGGGCCGGACGGCGCGGAGGAACCCAGGCCGATGATCCATTTCACCACCTTGGTTCCGAACGAGGCCAGACCGCCGCTCTTGGTCTCGAAATTCTGCTCCCCGAGCAGCTGACCCACGTATTTATAACGCGGAGTCTCGGGGGCGCCCGGCCATACACGCTCGGTGCCGCTGAGGTTGTAGTGAAACTCCACCGGCTGACTGGCGCAGGCGCTGACCATGACACACACCGCCATGCCGAATGCCAGCCGCACACCGGGTGACAATAAATTAGAAAACACTTGAATTAGAATCCGGTATAAATCAGATTGACGTGGCGTATGGTAACGCCGCTGCTTAGTTTGCTATGCGCATGATCTGGACGCGCCCGTTGAGACTGTCCGCCACATACAAGAAGCCCTCGTCCACCCACAGGTCTGCGATGCGCTTGAAGCGGCCCGGTCCCACGCCGGTCCCGCCCACGGTATCGATAAGTTTGCCATCGCTGGAGTAGATCTTGATGGTGTTGTCCAGATACTCACCCACGTAGATGCGCTTGTTCTGATCCACCGCCACGGCGGTGGGAAATCTGTCGGCGTTTTCCACGGCACTCACGAACTGACCCGACTCGTTCATGATCTGCAGCCGATGGCCGAAGCGGGACGTCACGTAGACCTTGTGCTGATACACGTCCATGGCGGTGATATTGAGGAAGTGACCCTCGTCCAGGCCGCGCGAGCCGATGGAGCGGTGGATATTGCCGAACTCGTCAAACTCGAGAATGAAATCATTGGAACCGTCCGCCACATAAACACGGCCCTGGTCCACGCGCACGCTCACCGGATGCACCAGATTGAGCTTGTCGCCCAGGGTGCGCACCAGGTTGCCGTTCGGATCGAGATAAAGGATACGACCGCCGTAAGTGTCGGCAACATAGATACTCAAGTCTGGCATGACGTAAATCGACTCCACATCGCCGGTCACCAAGCCCTGGAGGTCCTTTATGTCCTTGAGGCGTCGCATGGCCAGGTCATAGCGGTACAGGTGATAGGTACCGGAGTCGTAGACGAACACAAAGTTGGAGCGCGCGGCCACCGCCGTGGGGCGCTGAAAGCGGATGCTCTTGACGCCGGTGAAGACATCACCCTGGATGCCGCCGTCGAAGCTGTCCCAATACATCAGCGTGGACGACTGCGCCTGCTGAGCCGGTTTACCCTGGCCCGGCGACGTAGCCGACTGCACGACGGGACGGTTGCCGGCGCAGCCGGCCAGCAACGCGACCACCGCGATGGCGGCTAGCGCTTGACGGAGACTTCTTGAGGTACGGAGTGACATCTACCGCAATTCTTTGTGGGCGGAAAGGCGACCTTGCCATGGCAGACACCGCAGAACTGCCCCTGGATGATGGCCGACATGGTGATGGGATTGCCGCCCTTCTGGGGAATAAAGATCAGCGGGTGGCAGTTGCCGCAGGTAAGCCATTCGGTGTGCTGGCGGTGCGGGAACCTGACATAAGGCATAGAGCGGGTATTGGTGAAGATGATGTCGAAGTCCACCGGGAACATCTGTTCCTTGCCAGTGAGGCCCTTGCGCGGATTGATATAACCCTTCTCCAGGGCCTGGATCCAGTCCACCAGCCCCTGATTGTCGCGCGGAAAGCCCTTCATGCCCACATAGGGTTCCTGCAGCACGCGCACCGCCTCGTCTGTGGGGTCGTGGGTGCCATCCTCGGCCACCGGCACCTTCGCGTCCTCGGTCTGAAAGGACAGGCCGTAGGAGTAGTACACGTGGCGCGGCTTGGGTTGAGGAGGTCTGGGATGCTCACCCGGGTTGATCTGCTTCTCCTGGGAATCGGCCGCCGTGGTCATCAGCGCCGCGCACATGGCCATGGCGATGATGCACACCGTCCTCGTGACTTGCAGCCTTTTCATGCCGTGCCCCTTATACATAGTTCCCCCGTCCAACGGACAGCATTCATTCCGGCCAACGCGACCACCGGACACCGGCGATCCACAACGCACGCTGCAGGTGCGAGGTGGACGCCTGCAGGGTCGCAACGGCATCCTTGTACTCGCCGGCCTTGGCTTGTTTTACGGCCTTGGACTCCATGGTCTCGCTGAGATTGACAAACTTGTGGATCAACTCCACCGCGTGGTCAGTCGGGTGGTGCTGCTCGAGGGCGCGCGGCACAAGATCGGCATAGCTCCTGTTGCGCGCCGCTTCGTACTTGTATTCGTCCTTTGGCGTGGCGAACTTCTTTTCGTATACCAGGGTCTGGCCCTTGAGCAGCACCGTGAGCGCCTTGGTGATGTTGTACTGGGCGTCGGACAGCAGCCGGTTGGCGCCCTCCAGGTCGCCGTTGCCCGCGTCGGCACGGGCCTTGGCCACGGTGTCGTTGAACCGCGCCTCGTCAAGGGGTTCGCCCACGGCGGCCTTGCCCTTGGCCCCAACCAGCCGCTTGTAGTTGCTGTCATAGGAGTCCTGATAGGTGGTGACCGCGTCCAGCAGCTCCTTGTAACGCAGCTGGTTGTCCTCCTTGCTGTTGGCGGGCAATCGCTTTGCTGCCGCGCTGATCAATTCCAGGGACTTATCGGCCTGCGCGACGGCGCCGTCCATGTCGCCCGCGTCAAGGGAGGCCTGAGCGGCCTCCACCAGGTCGCGCGCCTGATGCAGAGACTTCTGCACTCCGGCGTCACCGCTGTGTTCCAGCCGGTAGGCCATCTTGGACTGGGTGGCCATCATGCGCACGAAACGGATCTTACGCGCCACGTCCTGCTTGGTTGGCGCGGGCGCGGACACCTCATGGGACACGGCCGCGGGTGCCACGGGCGGCGCCAGCAGCAGCATCGCGGCCATGGCGACCAACCCGCCCCAGGCACTGGTGTTGCGATTCAGCATTGTCCCACTCTCGTCTCTGATACGTTACTTACCCGGTTTCGCCGCGCCTTATCTCCACGGCTGCTCCAACGTGGCCTTGCTGCGCGGCGGCTGCCAATCAGCCGGCTTCGGCTTGGAATGACACTTCTTGCACGTAATGGTCTCGATGGGGAACGATACCTTGCCGTGGCACACACCGCACTTCTCGCCTGAAATGATCAGCGACATATTGATGGTGTTCGCCAGGCGCTGCGGCACGAAGATCGCCGGGTGGCAGTTGGAGCAGAACAGCCACTCGGTGTGCTGGCGGTGGGGAAACACCACATCGGGCACCGAGGCCTTGACCGGGCGCACGATGTCCAGGTCCATGACGAACGGCTTGGCATCCGGGTTGTCGCGATCCCAGCGTGGCTCGATCTTCTTTTCGTCGATGGCCTTCACCCAGTCCACATGATTGCCGAAATCGCTGGGCGGCAGGTCGGCGAAGGCCTTCTTCGGCGGCTGCAGCTTCTTGACCGCCTCGTCGGCGGGATCGTGGACACCGTCTTCGGTGGGCGGTGCATTGATCTCACGGGGCTTTTTCAGGTTCTGGTTGAACTGGTTGGCCGGCGAGACCTGCGCCACGCGCAGCTCCCTGAAGTCGGACTGAGCGATCTCATCCACCGGCTTGAACGACGGTGCGTATTCCAGGTCCTGCTGGGCGACGGCCGCCGGCGTGGAGTCAGGAGTGGCCCTAACCATCTGCTCCTTGGCGCTGCACGCGGGGGTGCCGATCAAGGCCGTCAGCGTCAAGGCCAGGGATATGATTCTTATCTCTCGTGTCATGACCCTTACCCCTATTGATGCATGTCGAGGAGACGTTTTTCCTTCCTATCCAGCGGCACATAGGGTGGCGCCACCAGGCGCTGCACCGTGCTGCCCACGAAGTGGGTGGGCGTACCGGGGATACCGGAATGACACATGCCGCAGTTCTCCACCGTCCATGAGATTTTGCCGTTGTGGCAGGCGCCGCAGAACTTGCCCGCGATGATCTTGGCCATGGTGATATGGTTGCCGCCGGCCTTGAATTTGAAACCCAGATCCGCGTGACAGACCTTGCAGCGGAAGCGAATGCGGTGGAACCAGTGCGGGAACACCACCGGGCGCATGCCCGCCGCGTCGGCGTAGTTGTTGATGACCACGTCGGCGTATTCGGCCTGGGCCGGCTGGGGCGCCGCCGAAAAGGAAAGCCAAGCCACGGCCGCTGCCAAGGCCACCTTGTACACCAGGCTGAAGTTACGATTGCCTACCATTTGAGAATCTCCCCCGTCATATATGTCTTAATTCCCGTTCTACGTAATCGGTTCAGAAGTGCCTTGATAGTTGAAAATAAATCAAATCGAACGTGTCACCGCTGATCTGTATGAAGCGGTAACTGGCACTGGCATAGAGTTGCCCTACATTATAGGTCAAACGGTTCTCCCATTCCCCACGGTCCAGGGTGGCGTCGCTGGAGGCCCGTGAGACATATAGATCGGACAGATAGTCCAGCTGCGAGACACCGAACAGTTCCCGATAGGTGAAATTGAGCCGGCCGGTGGCCGTGGTCACCGAGCTGGCGCCGGCCTGGCCCACGTAATGCTGATGAACATTTTGTATGGTCAGGTCGCCGGTCAGGCTGCTGCGGCGGTTGATGGTCTGATTGCGCGTGGCCTGGAAATTCGCCAGCTGCTGCTGGTTGTCCATATTGGCCAGGTCACGGATATCCGATGCAGTCAGGCGCAGGGTGGTGGTGCCGTTCCATGCCGACTGGTTCCAGGTGAGATAAACGGAGTGATTGAGCTGGTCGGCGAGCTTGTTGCCGCCATCCTGCATGACGGAGGTATAGTCCTCACTCAACGACTGGCTGAGGCTCACGCTGAACATGGAGTCCGGGCTGGTGGTCCAGGCGCGCTGGCCGTTGTGGGACAGGGTCAACACCCCGCGGTGCACATTCTTCCCGTCGCTGGTCTCGTTGCTGCCGCTCAGATCGGTGAACCACTGATAATTGAAGTGCTTCAGGTCGATGATATCCGACTGGTAGAGAACGCCGGCGCGCTCCTGGGTGGAAAAGGTGGTATCGCTCTGGCCGGGGTAGTTGGTGCTGCTGTTGTCCGTCTTATTGGTGGACATGTCCAGATTGGCATCGAAGCGCAGGTTCTTGGTGTACTGGTAGATGCCGCCGCCGGTGAGGCTGACGCTGAAGTTCTTCAGGTCATTGCTGATATTGGGCCCGGTCCCCGGCGTGATGTTCTGGGTATTGTTGAGCTGTGTGCTCAGGTCCGGGATCGAGGAGCTGGTCTTCAGGTCGTAGATGCGCATGCCACCGCTCAGGGTCAGGGGGCGCTGCTCGGGGCGATAGAATACGAAGCTGGACAGCTGCGCCAGGTCGGTGGTCGAGTCCTGCAGTTGGTTGCTGCTCAGCAGCGGCAGGTTGACGTTCTCGGTGCTGTTGTTGTAACTCACCATGGAATCCACCCGGATGGCCGAGGTGGGATACCAGAAGTGATTGATGTTGAAATAGGCCTTGTCCTGCTTGTGGGTGTCGATGGTCTCGGGCTGGGCGTCGGAGGTCTGCGTCAGGGTCTCGTAATTGGCGTTGCCGATGATGTGGTTGCGCGGCAGGCGGATATCGCCTTCGAGACCGAATTTGTCGGACGAGAAGTTGCCGGTGTTTTTTGAGTCGTAGGTGTTGCGGTCGTAGATGCCCTGAAAGCGGTTGCCGCCGTCGGTGATGTAGGACTGCATCAGCTGCAGGCGCCGGGTCTTGTACTGGTCCTTGAACGTCACCAGGGGCTGGTCAACGCTGAAGTTGTCCACGCGGCTGTCGCTCTCGGTAAAGATGAGCTGAAACGGCGAGCGGCTTTGCGGTAATACGTTCAAGTGCATTTCACCCGTTAAGATCTCAGTCTTCGCAGTGCTGGAACTGTTGTCGTATTTTGTGTCGTCGAACGTCCCGGTAAACGCCAATTCCGTCGTCGCGAGCCACGGTCTCCATATGAAAGTGCTGATGTTCAGGGTACCGAGCAGCTGATGGTCGATGGTCTGCGTACCCTGCGGGTCCTTGAGCGAGCGAAAGTCGTACCCGACGCTGCCGGACACGTCTATCGGTATCGCATCGGCCGATACCGAGTAGCCCATTCCCGCAAGCGCCGCCAACGATAACAGAATAAATGACTTAGCACCCTGCCTGCCCGTATTCATAAGGGATGTCATTCAGGTTGTCAACCTCCGTCCCCGCGGACTGGAGGCCCTCCGTCAACCGCGCTGCAACCTGCATTCATGTGTTTACCCCGTGTCCCCATCACAATGCGGCGTCATTGACTGTAAAGGGCGTCGTCTTGCGCAGTTCATCGCGCAGCGCCTGCCACGCCTGCTTGGCGCGCTCTCTGACGAGCAGCGCGCCGGCGCGTTTTTTCACCTTGTCAAAATCATTCAGTTCAGCCGGCTTGCGTTCGTCCAGGCGGAACACGGCGATGCCCCGCAGCAGCTGCACGGGATCCGAAACGGCATTCACTTTCATGGCATCGATTACCTGCTGGGCATCTTTCGACAACATGCCTTTATGTATAAACCCCAAATCACCACCCTGCTGCGCGGAGGCATCCCCGGAGTACTTATATGCCAGCTGTTCAAAGTCATCGCCGCCGCGGATGCGCTTGACCAGGCCCTTGGCCTTGTCGAAGGCATCGCGCCAGGCGCTGGACGGCGATGACGGATCCACCGTCAACAGGATCATGGACACGCGCAGCGCCTCGGGCGTAGTAAACTTGTCGGGGTGGCGCCGGTAATACTCGCGGACATCGGCCGGGGCCGGCGCGGGGACATCTTTGACCTGATGCTCCAGCTGACTCAGCCGGCTGAGTTCGTTGAACTTCTTACGCAGGCTGGCGACGATTTCGTCGTGACGTTTTTTCCAGTCTTCGCTGTCCCCGTATTGCTTTTCGTATTTTTTTACCCGCTCAGCCACCCATTCGGGATCGGGCTTGATGCCGCGGCGCTCGGCTTCCTGGCGCAGCAGCACATTGTCGATCAGCGAATCGGCCACATCGCGGCGGAACGCCTTCAGCTCATCTTTGGGAATGGTGCCGTGAAAAAAACGCTGGCGATAGCTGACGCGCAGGTTGGCCTGGTACTCCTCTATGGAAATCTTCTCGCCGCCGACAACGGCCAAGGTGCCGTCCATCGCCTGACGCGACGAAGCACCCGCGTCGTTCGATGCGGTGTCCGTTCCCGGATCCGCCGCCGCAGCGGCACCAGACAACCATATTAAGCCCAGAGCGCATCCCCAACTGATTATGCCCTTCCGGACCATCCCCCTTCTGAATAACAATCTCCCTCCAGGCGTGTTGTGTTATTAGTCGTTGGTTACAAACCCAGCCGCCGCCCAGCGGTCTATTTATCTCCATTGATGGCGCGTTGTTATTTGTTATGACATGTCAAACATACTGCGCTGCCGGTCGGGTCAATCCGCAAAAAGGTCGGATTGTAGTCCACATGAGGATCATGGCAGCTCGCGCACTCCACATAGGGCTGCGGCTCACCTGCATACACGCCGCGTGTCCCCACCCGGGTGTAGAGTTTCATGTCCGATTTTTCGAAATCGCTGGTCCCCCCGGGCGTGTTCACCCACCAGATGCGCGTGGTGCCCTGGATCTTGGT
>CAYXAX010000105.1:0-967 GCA_964463055.1 uncultured Gammaproteobacteria bacterium
CTTCAGGGAGCCGTCCATCATCACCGAGGTGAAGCCCAGTTGGATGGAACGCTGACATACCGCGGGGCTGACGCCATGGTCCTGGTGCATCACCACCGGGATATCGGGCCATTCTTCCACGGCGGCGAGTATCAGATGACGCAGAAAATGGGCACCGGCATATTTGCGGGCGCCGGCCGAGGCCTGCACAATCACGGGGCTGTTGGTTTCCTCCGCCGCCTCCATGATGGCGCGCATCTGTTCAAGGTTGTTCACATTGAACGCCGGCACCCCATAACCGTGTTCAGCGGCATGGTCCAGTAATTGGCGCAAAGATATCAGTGCCATATCGATCTCCTAATTAAAAATGAGTGGTTTGCTTATTTTACCTGGTAAAGACCCGGTGCGATGGCCGCGGTCGGTTGCCTTATTCGATCGAGGAGGCCATGTCGCCCACCCGCACGATTTTCATGACATTGCTGCCGCCGTGCACGCCCATCAGATCGCCCTTTGTGATAATCACCATATCACCGTCGCGCACCGCCCCCTGGCGCAGCAGGACATCAATGGCCATTTTGTTGGCATGGCGGTGATCGGTGGTCTCGATCTCGAAAACCAGCGGATAGACGCCGCGGTAAAGGGTCACCTTGCGGCTGGTTTCCTGGTGACGCGTCAGCGCGTAGATGGGGATGCCCGAGCTGATACGCGACATCCACAACGGGGTCGCGCCGGACTCGGTCAAGGCGGCGATGGCCCGCACACCCAGGTGATTGGCGGCATACATGGCGGCCATGGCGATGGCCTCGTCCACGCGGCTGAAGTGGGTATCGATGCGATGCCTGGATACCCGCGTGATGCGCTGCTTCTCGGCGCTGCGGCAGATCCGCCCCATGGCCTCCACCACCTTGGCGGGGTACTTGCCGGTGGCCGTCTCCGCGGACAACATCACCGCGTCGGTCCCGTCCAGGACGGCATTGGCCACGTCGAA
>CAYXAX010000105.1:977-5941 GCA_964463055.1 uncultured Gammaproteobacteria bacterium
GAAGACCTCGGCCCGGGTGGGGAGCTGGTTTTCAATCATGGACTCCATCATCTGGGTCGCGGTGATGACCACGCGGTTCATATCCCGCGCGCGCTGGATAATGTGTTTCTGCACCGCGGGCAGCTCCGCGTCACCGATCTCCACGCCCAGGTCACCGCGGGCGATCATCACGGCGTCCGAGGCGGCGATGATCTCATCCACGGCCTCCAGGGCCTCGGTACGTTCGATCTTGGCGATAATCCCGCCGCGCCCACCCATGGAACGCAGCAACTCGCGCGCCTCATGAACATCCCGGGCGCTGCGCGGGAAAGAGATGGCCACGTAATCCACGCCCATCCCCGCCGCCACCTTCATGTCCTCGCGGTCCTTGTCGGTCAATGCGTTCGCCGACAGGCCGCCGCCCTGGCGGTTGATACCCTTGTTGTTGGACAGCTCGCCGCCCACGACCACGCGGCACTCGATGGCCTGCCCGTTTACGGCTTCGACCCATAATACAATGCGCCCGTCGTCCAGCAGCAGGGTGTCGCCGTGGTTTACATCATTGGGTAATTCTTTATAAGTGATGCCGACACGCTCCTGCGTCCCTTCATCGGACGGGCAGGCGGCATCGAGGGTGAAGTGATCGCCCTCTTTGAGAAGTATCTTTGTCCGTTTGAATTTATCGATGCGGATCTTGGGTCCCTGCAGATCCGCCAGTATGCCGATCTCGCGGCCGTTGGCGCGGGCGCTGTCACGGGTCAGTACGGCGCGACGCTTGTGGTCTTCCGCCGTGCCATGGGAAAAGTTCAGGCGCACCACGTCGACACCGCCTTTGATAATGGCATCCATGACCTGCGGGTCGTCCGTAGCCGGCCCCAGCGTAGCAACAATCTTCGTCCTGCGTAGTATCAAATTCGTCTCTTATTGTGTGTTGTCATTGCTTATCGAGAAGGCGGGATCCAGAGCGGCCAAACCACGGTGGCGCCTCTCAACGGGCCCGTTCCTCCAGGATGGCGATGGCGGGGAGTTTTTTACCTTCCAGGAACTCCAGGAAGGCGCCGCCCCCCGTGGAGATATATGAAATCTTCTCGCCGACGTGATACTTGGCGATCGCCGCCAGTGTATCACCGCCGCCGGCGATAGAGAATGCACTGCTGTTGGCGATCGCCTCCGCCATGGCCTCGGTGCCCTTGCCGAACTGATCGAATTCGAATACGCCCACGGGGCCGTTCCACACGATGGTGCCGGCCTTTTCCAGGATCTTTGCATACTGGGCGGCGGTCGCGGGTCCGATGTCAAAAATCAAGTCATCGGCCTCGACCTGGTCAACCGCCTTCAGCACGGCGGGGGCGCTCTCCGAAAATTCCTTGCCGCAGACCACGTCGCTGGGCACCGGGATGTCGCCGCCGGCGTCCCGCGCCTTGCTCATCAAACGGGTGGCCTCATCCACCAGATCGGCTTCGTAAAGGGACTTGCCCACGGGATGACCCGCCGCCGCGATAAACGTGTTGGCGATGCCGCCGCCGACGATCAATTGATCCACGATCTTGGATAGCGAGTCCAGGACGGTGAGCTTGGTGGAGACCTTGGAACCGCCGACGATGGCCACCATGGGACGGGCGGGTTCATCCAATGCCTTGGTCAGGGCGTCCACCTCGGCCACCAGCAGCGGCCCTGCACAGGCCACGGGGGCGTACTTGGCCACGCCGTGGGTGGAGGCCTGGGCGCGGTGGGCGGTACCGAACGCGTCCATGACGAAAACGTCGCACAGAGCGGCCATCCTGCGCGACAGCCCGTCGTCATTCTTGCCCTCGCCGTTGTTGAAGCGCACGTTCTCGCACAGTACCACCTCGCCGTCATCGACCTGCACACCGTTCAGCCAGTCCTCGGCCAGGCGCACCGGCTTACCCAGCAGGGTGGACAGATGGGCGGCCACCGGCGCCAGGGAGTACTTGGCATCGGGAACACCTTCTTCCGGACGGCCCAGGTGGGTCATCACCATGACCCGCGCCCCGGCCTTGGCGGCCAGCTGCAGAGTGGGCAGTGTTGCCCGGATGCGGGTGTCGTCGGCGACCTTGCCGTTCTTGATGGGGACGTTCAGATCCTCACGGATCAGGACGCGTTTGCCGTCCAGATCAAGATCGGTCATTTTCAGCATTGGCATGGCTCCCCCCCGCTGGTCTGATATCTCTTAAACCCTTACCGCTGCCATGCGCTTACTGCGCCGACATCATGGCCACGGTCACGTCCAGCATACGATTGGAAAATCCCCACTCGTTGTCATACCAGGCCAGGACCTTGACCAGTTTGCCTTCCATCACCTTGGTCAGACCGGCGTCATAAATGGAAGAGGCCGGATTGTGGTTGAAATCCATGGACACCAGCGGCTCATCGTTATAGGCGAGTACGCCCTTCAGGTCGCCTGCGGCGGCCTGTTTCATCAGGCCGTCGATTTCCTCCTTTGAGGTCTCGCGGGCGGCGTTGAAGGTCAAATCCACCAACGACACGTTGATGGTCGGTACGCGCACCGCGAAGCCGTCCAGCTTGCCGTTGAGCTGCGGCAATACCAGGCCCACCGCGGCGGCGGCGCCGGTCTTGGCGGGTATCTGGGATTGCGTGGCGGACCGGGCGCGGCGCAGGTCCTGATGATAGACATCGGTGAGCACCTGGTCGTTGGTATAGGAATGCACCGTGGTCATGAGACCGTTCACGATACCGATATTGTCGTTCAACACCTTGGCCATGGGGGCCAGGCAGTTGGTGGTGCATGAGGCGTTGGAGATGACCTGGTGGTCGGCCTTCAACGTCTTGTGGTTGACGCCGTAGACGATGGTGGCATCCACGTCCTTGCCGCCGGGCGCGGAAATGATGACCTTCTTGGCCCCGCCACTGAGGTGGGCACTGGCCTTTTCCTTGCTGGTGAACAACCCGGTGCACTCCAGGACCACATCGACGCCCAGCTTGCCCCACGGCAGGTTGGCGGGATTGCGCTCAGCCAGCACACGGATCTTGTCACCATTGACGACCATGAAATCGCCTTCAACGGCGACCTCGCCGGGGAACTTGCCATGCACGGTATCGTAGCGGGTCAAGTGGGCGTTGGTCGCCGCGTCGCCCAGGTCGTTAATGGCCACGATCTGAATTTCGTCCGTGCGTCCGGACTCATAAAGCGCCCGTAAAACATTGCGGCCGATACGGCCATAGCCGTTAATCGCTACTTTTATTGCCATGTTTGGATCTCCCCGTAAAAACTCAACGATTGATTGTCTACTCTAAAATTCCGTCATTGGCGTGGCCCTGGATCGGCGCGATCAGCCCAACAGCCCCTCCACCGTCTCGGTGATATGTTTGGCCGTAAAGCCGAAATATTTAAACACCTCACCGCCGGGGGCCGATTCACCGAACCGGTCGATGCCGATGCACGCCCCCCCGAAGCCCACATAGCGGGCCCAGATGGGGGTGGTCCCCGCCTCCACGGAGACGCGCTTGGTCACCTGGCGGGGCAGGACCGACTCGCGGTAGGCGTCATCCTGGGCGTCGAATACTTCGGTACTGGGCATGGAAACCACGCGCACGCGCTTGCCCTTGCCGGCCAGCGTCTGGGCAGCCTCCACGGCAAGGCTGACCTCGGAACCGGTGGCGATGATGATCGCTTCCGGAACGCCTTTGCAGTCCACCAGGGTGTAACCGCCGCGGCGGATGTTGGTAAGCGTCTGCGCATCCCTGTCCAAATGGGGCAGCCCCTGGCGGGACAGAAGCAGCGCCGTCGGGCCGTCCTTGCGTTCAATAGCCGCCTTCCACGCCACCGCGGTCTCCACGGCATCGGCCGGGCGCCATACCGCCACGTTGGGCATGACACGCAGAGCCGCCGCGTGCTCGACGGGCTGGTGGGTGGGACCGTCCTCGCCCAGACCGATGGAGTCATGGGTGTAGACCAATATGGTGGGCGCCTTCATCAGCGCCGCCACGCGCACTGCGTTGCGGGCATAATCGGAGAACACCAGGAAGGTGCCGCCAAAGGGGGTGAATCCGCCGTGCACGGCCATGCCGTTCATCATGGCGGTCATGCCGAATTCCCTGACGCCGTAATGCACGTAGTTGCCGTCGACCTCATGCCGGGAGATGGGCTTGCAGCCGTTCCACATGGTGTTGTTGGACTCTGCCAGATCCGCGGAACCGCCCAGGACCTCGGGCAGCAGCGGGGCGTAGAAATTCAATGCGTTTTGGGATGCCTTGCGGGTGGCGACCTTCTCGGCCTTGGCGGCCACGCTGTGGATAAAGTCGGTGGCGTTCTTCTCCCAGCCCTTGGGCAGTTCGCCCTGCACGCGGCGCTCGAACTCCGCGGCCAGGTCCGGGTGAGCCGCCTTGTAGGCGGCAAAGTTCTTGTGCCACGCCTCTTCCCTGGCGCGGCCTTTGTCGCGCGCGTCCCAACCGGCATAGATCTCGTCGGGAATGACGAACGGCTCGTATTTCCAGCCCATATTTTCGCGGGTGGCCGCCACCTCGGCCGCGCCCAGGGCGGCGCCGTGGGCCTTCTCGCTGCCGGCCATGTTGGGGGATCCGTAGGCGATCTGGGTCTTGCAGCAGATCAGGCTGGGCCTGTCCTTATCGGCGCGGGCCTGTTCGATGGCCTTGCGGATGGACTCCGAGTCGTGGCCGTCCACATTGGGGACCACGTGCCAATTGTATGCGGCAAAGCGCTTGGGTGTGTCATCGGTGAACCAGCCCTGCACCTCACCGTCGATGGAAATGCCGTTGTCGTCATAAAACACGATCAGTTTGCCCAAACCCAGTGTTCCCGCCAGGGAGCAGGCCTCGTGGGAAACGCCCTCCATCAGACAGCCGTCGCCGGCGAAGACATAGGTATAGTGGTCGATGACGGTATGGCCGTCGCGGTTGTACTGCCCCGCCAGGACTCGCTCGGCCAGGGCCATGCCGACACCATTGGCCAACCCCTGCCCGAGCGGGCCGGTGGTGGTCTCCAC
>CAYXAX010000105.1:5951-9100 GCA_964463055.1 uncultured Gammaproteobacteria bacterium
TCTCCACCCCCGGTGTATGACCGTATTCGGGGTGCCCCGGCGTCTTGGAGTGCAGCTGCCGGAACTGCTTGAGCTGTTCCATGGGCAGGTCATAGCCGGCCAGGTGCAGCAGGGAATACTGAAGCATCGCGCCGTGACCGTTGGAAAGAATGAACCGGTCGCGGTCAATCCACTTGGGGTTGGCGGGGTTGTGGTGCAGATAATCGTTCCACAATACTTCGGCGATATCCGCCATTCCCATGGGCATGCCCGGATGACCCGAGTTGGCTTTCTCCACTGCATCCATACTCAGTGCCCGGATGGCATTTGCTAGCTCTCTACGCGATGGCATGTATGTCTCCTATACCGGCAAATCTAAATAATTAATGTAAATAAAAAATCCGATTCATTCGCCGGCGATGCCGGCGGCTGGTGCCGCAGGGTCCGACGGGACACGCGCCCCATCTACGATTAATATATTTATTGGCAACCCCGTCAGTCGCGACATAGGCTGGCCTTTTCCCGCACCACTCTTCTATCCTGTCGCCGCAACGAATCCGCCCGGCATGTCATCAAGCATGTTGTCTTCCGCAATATTCAAGATACAGAAAAATAGGCCGCGAAGCGCGGCCTTTGAGACGGGTTGACTTCTTATATAGTGAAGTCCGGATTTAAGCTCGGTGCTCTCCCCCACCCCGATTCGAAGCAAATTATCAACAACAGCAAATCGACCGCGCAAAAGCAGGCGCACATAATAACTTTTCCGTGTAGGGCTGGCCAGTCCATTATTGTTTTTCTTGATTTAAAACAAACTTGGCGCCCCGGCTGCAAACGCGCTTATTGCCGATCATTGCCGGCCAGCGTTTCACAGGCTCCTAACCGACGCCGGACTCGCCCCAGGCGATGACCTGCGCCGTGCCCGGAACCCGGGCCTTCATTGCAATTGACTGAATTACGTTAAAAAATTCAGTTTGTAAACGCTGCATGTAGCGCGGCGATTTCTTGACATAGAAGACGCGCTGACAGGCGACCGGGTCATTCAGACCGGTGCGCTCCTGGGGCTGGAAGTCCAGCCACGCCGCCTCGATGGTGTGGCTGCCCATGCGCTCCACGAACAGCCATTCCTTCTGGTCCAGAACCGCCAGATAACACATGTTGGAGATCGGGACATACAGCCGCCCCGTCTCGGTACGCGCCACCAGCAAATGCCCCAAATTGTATATCTCGGCGGGCAGCCGGTAAGACTCACGATACACCTCGGGCGGGCGGCGAAAACTCTCCCGCGTCGTCATACCCATAAGCACCCCCTTGCCCTCGGACCGCTCGGCCGGCGAATGATCCGCCCGGCCACTTACGGTCTACGAGGCGTTACGCCACTTGATGGAACAGCCCATGCTGGGGATCTGCTCGCGCGGCCCCTGGCCGGTGTCGGCCACCTGCTTCATGGCCTCGAACAGATCACGCCGCGCATCGGCAGGCGCCGCCTCCTTGCGGCTGGCATCCAGGCGGCCGCGGTATTGCAGCTCGAGTCTGGCGTTGTAGCCGAAGAAATCCGGGGTACACACCGCGCCATAGGCCTTGGCCACCTCCTGGCTCTGGTCAAATAGATAAGGGAACGGAAACCCGTACTCCCGCGCCACCTTCTTCATGTTGTCGAAGGAGTCCTCCGGATAATCGGCCGGGTCGTTGGACATGATGGCCACGGTGTTGACACCCAACGCCAGCAGGTCATTGGCGTCGCGCACCAGGCGGTCGCGCACGGCCTTCACGTAGGGGCAGTGGTTACAAATGAACATCACCAGGGTGCCTTTTTCCCCGCGGCAGTCATTCAATGTCCAAACCCTGCCGTCCACGCCGGGGAGGGAAAAGTCCACCGCGGGCGTACCGAATTCGCAGATAGGTGTTTCAAGACTGACCATTGTGTCTCCTAGCAGTACATCGCCGTGGTTGATTACCTAGCCTCATGGTTCTATTTTGTTCCTCAAGGCCGCCGCGATCAAGGTATATGATTGACATCCATATTCGTATGTCTTTGTATTGTGGAATAATTCGGATCCCCCGGTTGGAATCAGCCGGGCAATTTAGTACACTGGGAAATTATTGCGGGCTGTTAAGACCATAACACATTCGAAATTCCAGCCTGCGCCGCACAAATTCCAGTAATGCACAAAATTCACTGCGTACCCTGATGCGCTATCGGGGGGCGTCCGCAAAAGCAGTCAGGATTCAACAGTACTCAATCCAAAATTTACAAATGCATTGAGAGAGGTCACATATGGCAAATTCATATTTATTTACATCCGAATCGGTCTCCGAGGGACACCCGGACAAGATCTCGGACCAGATATCCGATGCCATCCTGGACGCGATCCTGGAGCAGAACAACAAATCCCGCGTGGCGTGCGAAGCCCTGGTCACCACCGGGCTGGTGATGGTGGCCGGCGAGGTCACCACAGACGCCCAGTTCAGCGTGGCGGACATCGTGCGCAAGACCATCAAAGAGATCGGCTATGACAGCTCCGAAAAGGGCTTCGACTGGGAGACCTGCGGCGTCATGAACGCCCTGGGCAAGCAGTCGGCGGACATCGCCATGGGCGTGGACGCCACCGAAGACCGCGAGCAGGGCGCCGGAGACCAGGGCATGATGTTCGGCTACGCCACCAACGAGACCGATGTGCTCATGCCCGCGCCCATCACCTATGCCCACCGCCTGACCAAGCGCCAGGCCGAAGTGCGCAAGAACGGCACACTGGCGTGGCTGCGCCCGGACGCCAAGAGCCAGGTCACGTTCCGCTACGAGGACAACAGGCCCACCGGCATCACCTCGGTGGTCCTGTCCACCCAGCACGCCCCGGAGATCAGCCAGAAAGACCTGCGGGAGGCGGTGATGGAGGAGATCATCAAGCCCATCCTGCCCAGCAGCTGGATCGACAAGAAAACCGAGTTCCACATCAATCCCACGGGGCGCTTTGTCATCGGCGGGCCCATGGGCGACTGCGGGCTGACCGGCCGCAAGATCATCGTCGACACCTACGGCGGCATGGCCCGTCACGGGGGCGGCGCATTCTCCGGCAAGGACCCGTCCAAGGTGGACCGCTCCGCCGCCTACGCCGGCCGCTACGTGGCCAAGAACATCGTCGCCGCCGGCCTGGCGGAGCGCTGCGAGATCC
>CAYXAX010000106.1:0-9082 GCA_964463055.1 uncultured Gammaproteobacteria bacterium
TGTTCCAGAATGATCATTGGTGCCAGGCGGCGATCATGCTCTACCACACCTACCCCCAACCCATCGGAAAGATAGGTGTGAACCGCGTCGATGCCCGTGATGTCGCGGACGCGGCGGTCAATGCCCTGCTGCACAGCGAACACGACGGCCGGGACTATGCCATCCACGGCGATGTGACCTTCACCGGCGATGACGTTGCGGCCGTCTTCGGCCGCCACTTGAAAGAGGAGGTCCGTTATGGCGGTGACGACCTGGGCGCCTGGGCCAAGCAGGCACAGCATATGATGCCGGCGTGGATGGTTCAGGATCTGCGCGTCATGTACGAATATTTCCAGCACCACGGCCTGGTGGCCACGGCGGAGGAGCTGGCGCAACAGCAGCAGGTCGTCGGCCACGCGCCGCGGCCGTTCGATAGCTACGTGGATGAAATCCTCCCGGCCTGGAGAAAACACCTGGAGGAAGGAACCCACTATCGGCCGTCCTGACGGGACGCGTTGAGACCACACCCACGAGCGCCCTTCGCACCCCCCCCATGGCCATCGCACTGAAACGAGCCTACGATCCACCGTCAAAAGGCGACGGCACGCGGATTCTGGTGGACCGGCTGTGGCCGCGGGGCATCAAGAAAGACAGCGCTCAAATCGACTTGTGGCTCAAGGAAGCAGCCCCCAGCAGCGAGCTGCGCACTTGGTTTGCCCATGACCCCGTCAAGTGGCGCACGTTCAAGGCACGTTACTTCAGGGAACTGGCGGATCATCCCGAGGTGCTGAGCGAATTAGTCCGCAGGGCCCGCCGCGGCAACGTCACGCTGGTCTATGCCGCCAGAGATACACGCTACAATAATGCCGTGGCACTCAAGGCCTTCGTGGAGAAGAAACTGCATTCCGACCACAAATAACCGGACAGCCCGACTCGCCATTCCGCCCATATCGTCACGCGGATCTGATATTCAAACCCCCGCACAGGCAAATGAACATCCATTATCTGCAACATGTCCCCTACGAAGACCCCGGCAGCATCGCTGAGTGGGCACAGGCACGCGGGCACGCCCTGTCGGGCACCCACGTCTACAAAGAGACGCTACCGGAGGGGCTGGAAGCCATAGACTGGTTGATCATCATGGGAGGCCCCATGGATGTCTATGATGAAGCGCGCTACCCATGGCTGGCGGATGAGAAACGCTTTATCAAAGCGTTCATCGCGACGCACCGGCCGGTGCTGGGCATCTGCCTCGGCGCCCAACTGATCGCCGCCAGCCTCGGGGCCAGGGTCCATTTGGATGCATGTCGCGAAATCGGCTGGTTCCCGGTGGACTTCACGGACCAGGGCAGGCAACACCCCGTCTTCGCCGGCATGGCTGCCTCCATCGAGGCCTTTCACTGGCACAGCGATACATTCGACATCCCCACCGGGGCCGTGCGCGCGGCGTCGAGCCGGGCGTGCCCCAATCAGGCCTTCGTTTATAAACAGCGGGTGGTGGGATTGCAGTTTCACCTGGAAACCACGGCACGCGGGATTGAACAGCTCATTGAACAGTGCGGCACACCGGGCACCCCCGCGGCACGGGACATGGTCTCAGATCCGCGGCGCTTCGATGCCCTGCGCGCACCCATGTGGCGTGTGCTGGATAATCTCAATTCTTGGGGCTGACGCCCCAAGGTTTCGAGTTGCGGGTTTCGGGCTCCGCGTTTAAGAATGAACCTTCTCCCTGCGGGAGAAGTTCTGGATGAGAAAGAGAGAAATAGAATGGCTGCAGCCGACAGGCTGCGTCAACAACTCGAAACTCGGAGCTCGGAGCTCGGAGCTCTAAACGCTTAATTGCCGGGCAACCGGCCCGGCAATTAAGCAGCCAGCTGGCGCGCCATGGTGTCGAGGCTGGCGCAGCCTTGCAGGATACGGCTCATCACACCCAGCACCTTGAACTCATCCAGACCCAGCGCCGCCATGATCTCCGGCGGCAGGGTGGCACTTTGCGCGTCTCCGATGTCGTGTGTCTTGAGCATGCGGTCCGTGATCAGCGCGAGACTGGAATACACGGCGTGCGGTCCTGCGTAATCCTCCGTGTGGTGTTCGCGGGCCGTGACCACAACCTCCGCGGCCAGCCCCCACTCCTCCAGCAGTCTCGCCCCCAACGCCGCATGGTCTATGCCAAGCACCCGGCGTTCCAATTCCACCATGGACGTACCGGGTGACGCCGCTGCTGCCGCGACCAGGTGCCGGTATTCAGCCTTGAACAGGTGCCCCACCAATAATACGCCGAAGTTGTGAAGCAGCCCCGAGAGATAGGCCGTGCCGGCGCGCACACCCGCAGACCGGGGCAGCTCCCGGCTCAGAACCTGCATCATGGTGGCGCTGTAAATGGCGTGACGCCAGAACGCCATAAGGCCCAGTGGACCATGACGCGGCATCCTGAACGGCTTCGCCGCCGCGATACCCAGCGCCAGGTGCATGACCATCTCGTAGCCCAGCACACGCGATATGGCCGTCTGTACCGAATCGACCTTGCCACGGTAGGCGAAAAACGGGGCGTTGGCATAACGGATGACCTGTGCGGTCAGGCTCGGGTCCATTTCCACCAGTTTTGCCAGGTCGTGGGCGCTGGCATTGGGATTGGCGCGCAGATTAAACACTTCGTGGGCGATACCCGGCATGGCGGGGAGTGTGTCCAGGTTTGCCAGGCGCTGGGTAATTTCGGCGTTGACCTCTTCAGGGCCGTCTTCGTGCGGCTCATGCACCGCCACTAGGGGCGCGTTAGCCGCCTTACCCAGCCCCTGGGCAAACAGCGCCTTTTCCTGCAGGTTCAAAAACGCCTGGCGGGTGAAGCGCAACAGATGCTTGTCATCGCCGCCGAAGACATAGATTTCATGGTTGTCGGGATTGATGATCCGCTCGTCGATCAGGGTCTTGATGCCATAGACTTCGCCCAACGGCGGCACGAATCGTCCGTCGCCGTCATTGATGAGTTTGGCCATTTGCCACTCGGTGGCGGGCGATACCGTGCGCCCCAGCAAGGCGATTATGCCTGTCACATCCACGGTATGCGAGGCCGGGATCACCACCATGACCAAGCCGCCCGAATCATTCATCAAGAACCCCTGGGCAAAGGCGTCCAGGGAAATATTTGCAGCGCGCGCGGCTTCCGTCACCGATTCGAACGGCGTGACGGGCAGTACATCATATGCGATGCCGCTGCTTCTCAGATACCGAACGATGGATTGCGACAGTGCCATGGAGGTATATCTCTAAACTCAAGCTGATAGAAGCACAGGTCCCGGCTATCCAAGGGGCGCCGGGGCGGATCACGGGCCCCCGGTTGTCGTATAGTGTATCGGTCGGCCGGAGTTGAACTTAAAACAGGTCAACGCCGATTTCGTGCCGTTTATCGGATGCCCGCCGCACCTGGCGAATACCCGTCATTGCGGTCACCGCCAGCTCTGTTAAGCTGGACATGCCCCACACCGGGTCATGCCACGGCACGACAACATGGGGAGGGAGTCACAATGGTCGCACGAGACAGGTCCCGCGTAGGGGTGATGATCACGAGTGTCATTGGCGCCGTGGTGCGTCACCGGCGACGGCATCCCGCCGTCGTGGCCTTCATCATGCTGCTCAGCATTACCCTGCCCCAATCCTCCCACGGCCTGACGGCCCCGCAACCCCGGGCGATGGAATTGGCGCCGGGTGTGCTTCTGGTGGCCAAGCCCGGCATGCGCGACCCGCGATTCCGCCGCGCCGTCATCCTGGTGACCGCACATAACGCAGACGGCACCATGGGCTTGATCATCAATCACCCCACAGGTGTCACTATCAGCCAAGCCCTGCCTCAAGTGGAGGAGCTCAAGCACCGCAATGACCCGCTCTACATCGGGGGGCCGGTACGCCGGGATGCGCTTTTCACAGTGCTGCGCACCGATCATCCGCCGGATGAGGCGCAGCATATCGCCGACAAGCTCTATATGACGGTGGGTGTAAGTGGATTGCTGCAGGTCTTGGACGCCCACGATGCCCATGTGTCGCTGCACAGCTACGCCGGCTACAGCGGGTGGGGCGGGGGACAATTGCGCTACGAGATTGCGCGCGGCGACTGGCTGGTGGTCGAAGGCAACGAGGCCGCCGTCTTCGCGCAAGACCCCGACACCGTGTGGCAGGATTTAATCAAGGCCCACGCCGGAGAGTGGATTTAACCGTATCTCAGTCCAGCGGGCAAACGTCACGTCCCGGGGTGACGCGGTGCAGGCACCGAAAAGCCGTGGATCATGGAGCGGCCTTAGGCCGTCATACGGGCTTGGTTGCGGATTTAAAATTCAGTACCGTGGCTGCATCGGCGTCCACGGCCGGCGCGGCCGGTTCGCATCCGTCGGTAAGACGCTGCAGCGCGGGCAGCAGCCCATCATCTCCATAGACCGACGTCCACATCATTTCATAGATCTTGCGGGTGGCCACAAGGGGGTTGCGCCAGTGATAACGCCGCTCCATGTCGATACGCCACTGGAGCCGGCGCAGGTGAGGCTGGACGTGATCCGGCGTCTCGGCGATGAATGCCTCCAAGACGTCCTTTCTGCGACGCTCGAACTCCTCCGGGTCGGTCTCGGCCAACACCCGCCATTCATCAAAATTCAGTTCACTGCCATGAATCTTTTTACCGCTCATAACGTTCACCTGCATTATTGTTCTAATTTTACATAGAGAATGTAGCAATATTGGTGCCCCCACACCTTACCTATTGATATTAAATAACTTATTCTCATAGCCCTGGCCAAGCACCGCACCGGCTGTAAAATAATCCGACGCCTGATGGACGGTTTTACTGATACGCCGCCGCCTATTTGAGCTTACGCCCTTGTCCCATGTGTTTCCCGTGCCTCAGTCTCAATCTTGCCCCCGGCGGCCCCCTGTCTGGCGGACTTGGCGGCCCGTAACCCGCCAAAAACAGCGCCTCACGCCCTAAGCCCACCCATAACCAGGCCGATATAGCGGATAGACCTCCAATCCAGGGGGAAGGATTTGAGTGAGAATCTATGCATGGACATCACAGCCAGCCGCGTCGACATTGATCAACTACAACACTTAGAACCGCTGTCGTCGTTGGCCAGTGAACAACTGGAGGAATTGGCGAATCACGCCCAGGTGCAGCAGTTGGAAGAAGGCAGTCACATCTTCCGTGAGGGAGACAGTGAACGTCAGGTCATTTACCTGCTCAGCGGTACCGTCAATCTGAGTACCCATGACAGCGGCGAGCAGCGCGTCGTGTCCAGCGGCACGCCCGAAAGCCGTCATCCCCTGGCCCGTGAGATCCCGCGCCGCAGTACCGCGGTAGCGGCGACCTGCGTGGAAATCATGCGTATCGAAAACGACTTGATGGAAACCCTGCTGGCCTGGGGGCAGATCGCCTGTCCCGAGACCGAGGTGATCATGAGCCAGGACGGCATCATGACCATCGACAAAGGCAGCTGGCTGAAAAAGATGCTGACCTCTCCGACATTCAATAAACTCCCGCCTGCCAACGTTGAACAGCTGCTGGATCGTCTTGAACCTATCAAGGTCAGCGGCGGGGAAGTCATTATCCGGCAGGGAGACGTGGGCGATTATTTTTACATGATCAATGAAGGCATCGCCCTGGTGTCCCGCCAGTTGGATGAAGAGGGCGACTCCATGGAACTGGCCGAGCTCAAGGAGGGCGATAGTTTCGGTGAGTCGGCACTGATCTCCAACAAACCGCGTAACGCCACCATCACCATGATGAGTGACGGCGTGTTACTGCGTCTGTCAAAGGACAATTTCATCAAACTGCTGCAAGAGCCCACCCTGCGCTGGGTGGACTTCGAGCAAGCACGGAAACTCGTTGAGCAGGGAGGGGTGTGGCTGGATGTGCGCCTGCCGTCCGAATATGCCCACGCCCATCTCCAACACGCCGTCAACATCGCCATGGGCGGTCTTCACAAGCGTTCCAGTGACCTTGACCGCACGCCCGTTTATATCTGTTACTGCGATTCGGGACGAAGGAGTTCAGCCGCGGCATTCGTGCTGAGCCAATACGGATTCAAGGCGTACGTGCTGAGGGACGGAATTCAAGCCGTACCCGACGGCCAGCTGGTTACTGCGGCATAATCACCCGATAAACAAAAAGCGGCCGAAGCCGCTTAAGGTACGAGAATCTCATTTTGTTATTGTTGTCCGAGGGGGGCGCTGTCTCATCCGCCATCGACGTGGCGGCAACGCCCATCTTGTTCGCCTCATCCTCCCCTGCCGAATAAAACTACCCTAGCCTCCCAGGCAAGTCAAGCAGGGCATCAATCCGCTCCCACAGGCGGTGCCGACTTTGAGTCGCGGCACACATCGCCCGCGCACTGCGGGGAATACGATCAACTTATAGTAAGCCATTGAAGGGTCGTGCCATTTGTTCAAGACAAGGTGCACCGCTGTGGTTACAATGTGCCCTTGATTTTTTTCACCACGCGAAGGGGCCGCCATGCTTTGGGTCAAGGCATTTCACATCGTGTTCATGGTGACCTGGTTTGCCGGACTGTTCTATCTCCCGCGCCTGTTTGTCTATCACAGCATGTGCCAGGATCAACCCGGCAATGAGCGGTTCAAGGTCATGGAGCGCAAGCTGTATTTCGGCATCATGACGCCGGGAGCTGTGCTCACCATTGCCCTGGGCCTGTGGATGTTGATCGATTACGCCTGGACCAGTTACTCCCACAACGGCTGGCTCCACGCGAAACTGTTTCTGGTGGCCTTGCTGGTGATTTATCACGGATACTGTGGCAAATTCGTCAAGGATTTCAAACATGACCGCAATACACGCAGCCATGTCTTCTTCCGCTGGTTCAATGAACTACCGGTACTGCTTCTCATCGCCATCGTCATTCTCGCGGTGGTCAAGCCCTTTTGAGAAGCACCGGATCCGAAACAGTCGCCGCGAGCATCCGCCGCGGCCGCGGGAGAGCAGGTAACCGGGGGTCTGTCGAGCACTATTTTTCCATATCCAACGCCAACTTATACACAAGGGTGAAATTTCCCTAATTTGCCCGTATCGGTGCAGGCGCAGTCCATGGCAGTTTTGTGTAAATTATAATAACTTATTGATAAATAACATTTATTATGATCGATCAAATTCTCGGCAATCTAACGTCAAGCCTCATATTTCGCGGCTTAAGCCTGTTTGATCCCAATTCATCCACAGAGTTATCCACAGATTTTGTGGATAAAATCCAATTGCTATCCCGGACAATGGGATAGGTGTTGCGGTAAAAGAATGTTATGAATTCACCCGCCGTTGCAACCAGCCAGCGGGGACACCTTCGGCGCCGGTGAACGGGGCGCCACGAGTACAATACCGCCATGTCCCAGACGTCTCTGATCCTGCGCGTCGCCGTCCCTTCACCGCTGCGGCGCACCTTTGATTATCTACCGCCGGCCGGCACCACTTTGGCGCAGTTGACGCCCGGCGTGCGGCTGCGTGTCCCCTTCGGCAGGCGCCGCGTGGTCGGCATACTGCTGGATATCGTTTCACAATCACGCATAGATCAGTCCCGCTTAAAACCGGCCCTTGATGTATTGGACCCGCATGCGATCGTGTCGCCCTCGCTGCTCAAACTCGCGGCATGGGCCAGCGATTATTATCACCATGCGCCGGGCGACGTGATCAATCACCTGCTGCCCAACCTGCTGCGTCAAGGCCGTGCCGCGACACGGCAGACCCTGGCCCTGTGGACCGCCACACCCACCGGCATGCACGTGGATCCCACCGCGCTCAAAAACGCCCCGCGACAAGCGTCACTGCTGCAACTGCTGCGCGACCACCCAGACGGCCTGAACCAGGAACAACTTGCGTCTTTGGTCGCCGTCAGTCAGTCAGCACTGCAGGGACTGCTCAAGAAGGGGTGGGTGATGAAGCAGGAGACCACCGTGGCAGACACAGCCGGCGACGGCGGTGACGAGGCGCCGCCATCATTGAACCCCGCCCAGGCATCGGCGGTAAACGAGATTTCTTCCGCCCTGGGAAAGTTTCACGTCTTTCTGCTGGAAGGCGTCACCGGCAGCGGCAAGACTGAGGTGTATCTGCAGGCCATTCAACAGGCCATCGCCAAGGGCCGGCAGGCCTTGGTACTGCTTCCTGAAATCGGGTTGACCCCGCAGATGATCGCCCGTTTCCGCTCCCGGTTGGAGGTACCCATAGCCCTCTATCACTCCGCCCTCAGCGACCGCGAGCGCCTGGACACCTGGCTCATGGCAGCGGGGGGAGAGGCGCCGGTCATTCTCGGGACGCGCTCGGCGGTATTCATCCCGCTACAGCGGCCGGGCCTGCTGATCGTCGACGAAGAACACGATCTCTCATATAAGCAACAGGATGGTTTTCGCTACCACGCGCGGGACGTGGCGGTCATGCGCGCGCGACTGGAAGGTGTGCCGGTGGTGCTGGGCTCGGCCACCCCCTCCACCGAGAGCCTGTTCAATGTGCGGCGCGGGCGATACCGATACATGAGCCTGCCGGAACGTGCCGGTAACGCGCTGCACCCGCGGCTGAAGCTGCTGGACATCCGCCAGCGTTCACTGGAGGACGGCATGTCCGAGCCGTTTATCAAGGCCATGGAACTGCACTTGGCGCAAGGCAACCAGGTCCTGGTATTTCTCAACCGCCGCGGTTACGCCCCCACGGTGCTGTGCCACGATTGCGGCTGGGTCGCCAAGTGCGGCCGTTGTGACGCGCACCTGGTCATGCATCACCAGGACGATGTACTGCGCTGCCATCACTGCGGCGGCCAGCGCCCGGCCCCGCGTCAATGCCCCGAGTGCCGCAGCGGGGAACTGCGCATTCTGGGACAAGGCACCGAGCGGGTGGAAAAGACCCTGCAGCGCCTGTTTCCCCACCACGTGGTCCTGCGCATCGACCGCGACAGCACGCGGCGCAAAGGCGCAATGCAGTCGTTGCTGGACAAGGTGCATGCGGGCAACCCCATGATCCTCATCGGCACCCAAATGCTTGCCAAGGGTCATCACCTGCCCAACGTCACCATGGTGGGCGTGCTCAACGCCGACTATGGGCTGTTCAGCGCCGATTTTCGCGCCAGCGAGCGCA
>CAYXAX010000107.1:0-9077 GCA_964463055.1 uncultured Gammaproteobacteria bacterium
GGGCGGGTACGTTTTCCTATGAGTTCAATATCGCCAACAGCTCGTTCCTCAATACCAGGGACTCTGCGAATGCGAACATGCCTGGATCGGGGTTGGAGATTGGGATAGGCGATGTCAATGATTTCAGTGCCAGTAAGAACTACTTCCTGCGCGCGACCTTCAAGCCGCGCGTGCTGCCGGTGGAGGTCAGTTTGTTCGGCGCCTCCATCAGGTACCTGGAGTCCTCCGATATAGGCGGGGATTCCAATTTCGGTGCGTTGAGCAAGGGCAGTGTCCTGGTCAAGCAGACGGTTACCGGCTTCGATGTGCACTACGAGCAGCATCCGTTCGACGCCACTGCCGAGTTTTTCCACCTCAAGGACGACAGCAGCGTGGGTAACGGCAGCGACAGCGCGAACGCATTCTATGCGCAAATCGGTTGGCAGTTCATGCGAAACCTCAAGGCCGTGTACCGGATCGAACAGCTGGATGCAAATCCGAACAAGGACACCTACTTCGAGATCCTGAACACGCCGAACTACATCCATCACGTGATCGGGCTGCGCTATGATCTGGATGACAGCAACTCTCTGATGTTCCAGATGAAAAAGGTCAATGTGCAGGGCAACAAGAACTACACCATATTTACCCTGGACTGGGCTTTCCTCATGCTTTGAAGGCGCTTCGAGCGTCTGCTGAAAGCCGCACGCCGTTGTGGTGTGCGGCTTTTTTTTGACACGCTGTTTGCCGCGGCGGGCCCCGCAAATATCGATGGCGATATCGGTCAGGTGATGACGGTGGGCGAGGTTCTGCCGGTCAGTTCCCCGATCCGGGCGAGTTGAACGCCGAGCGTCACGAGAGGGGCGAGGGCTTGCTGTGTATCGCGGTTCTGCAGCTGCGAATCGGCCTCGTACTGTTCGTGATAGATGCGCAAGGTCGCGCCACCGGTGCCGGTGCCGGACAGCCTGAATACGATGCGGGCGCCGTCGGCGAACAGAATCCTGAGCCCCTGCCCGGTGCTGACACTCTGATCCACAGGGTCTGTGTAGCTGAAGTCATCACAGTCCACCACCTGCCTGTCAGCATAGAGATTACCCTTCAGTCGGGAGAGGCAGCCGTGCAGATGTTCCATGACCGCCTGAGCGGACGCCCGATCCAGGTCTTCATAATCATGGCGGGTATAGTAGTTACGGCCGAATTTGGCCCAATGGTCCCGTACCACGGTCTCCACGGACTGCTTGCGCACCGCCAGGATGTTGAGCCACATCAGCACAGCCCACAGCCCGTCTTTTTCCCGAATATGATTCGAGCCGCTGCCGAAACTCTCTTCTCCGCAGAGAGTGACCATGCCGGCGTCCAGCAGATTGCCGAAGTACTTCCATCCGGTGGGGGTTTCATAGCAGTGGATGCCGAGAAAGTCAGCCACTCTGTCCGCGGCCATGCTCGTAGGCATGGATCGCGCGATGCCGGCCAGGCCGTTGCTGTATCCGGGTGTCAGCGTGGCATTGGCAGCCAGGATGGCAAGACTGTCGCTGGGGGTGACAAAGAAGCGTCGACCGAGAATCATATTCCTATCGCCGTCGCCATCCGATGCGGCGCCAAAATCCGGTCCGGTGTGCTCATGCATGATGTTCACCAGTTGCCGGGCATACACGAGATTCGGGTCGGGGTGTCCACCGCCGAAATCCGGCAACGGCGTGCCGTTGATGACGGTATCCGGCTGGGCGCCCAGGCGCTGCTCAAGTATGGCATGGGCGTACGGGCCCGTGACCGCGTGCATCGCATCGAATCGCATGTGAAACAGGCCTGAATCAAACAAGGCCTCAATACGGTTGAAGTCGAACAAATGTTCCATCAGGTCGGCGTAATCGGCGACGGGATCGATGATTTCAATGATGGTATCGCCCAGTTGCAATGTGTCTTGCGCATCAAGATCGATATCCGCCGAGTCTATAATCAAATATCGGTCAATCCGTTTGGATATCTCATAAATATTTTCGGTAATCTTCTCCGCCGCCGGTCCACCATTGCCGGAGTTGAACTTGACCCCGAAATCGCCGTGTTCACCCGCCGGGTTGTGGCTGGCGGACAGGATGATCCCGCCCAGCGCCTTGTGCTTGCGGATGATGCATGATACCGCCGGCGTGGACAGGATACCGCCGCGACCTACCAGCAGGCGGCTGAATCCGTTGGCGGCGGCCATGCGAATTATGATCTGGAGGGCTTCGCGGTTGAAGTATCTGCCATCCCCGCCCAACACCAGCGTCTGTTCCCGGTGTTCCGGGATGCTGTCAAAAACCGACTGGACGAAGTTTTCCAGATAGCGAGGTTGTTGAAAGACCGTGACCTTCTTGCGCAGTCCCGATGTCCCGGGGCGCTGGTCCGAAAATGGGGTTGTGGCTACGGTTTTGACCTTCATCTTGCACTGGTTCCTGTCATCAACTGAAAAGTGCCCCTTACAGGCACGGTAACGAGCGCGGGCGAGATTGCCGGTCGTGGACGACGCTCAGGCCGCCATGGCGGATGATCGTACATATGCGCCTGTCCCTGCAACTCAATGTTTGCCTCATGAGGCCGCTCTTACATGTGAGATTTCGCATACTTACACGTGGGTGACCCATTTTCGACCATATCACCCGCGCATTAAAGCATAGCAAAACCGCTGAATCATTCGAAATTTACCCGGATCACCTTTTGATCCAGGTTAAGGCGCGGCAAACCGCCACGGGGCGCCAGCTGGAACGAGCGGATGAAGAAAAAGATAAGCGTCAATGAACTGAAACTCCATATGTATATCGTCGAGTTGGACCGGCCGTGGCTCGAGACCCCGTTCCTGTTCCAGGGATTTTCCGTAAAGACGCATGATGACATCGAGATGGTGCGCCGCCTCTGCAACCGAGTCTACATTGATACCGGCAGAGGGGCAGATGTGGATGGGCGCAGGCCCCGCTTGGCGGTGCTGGAAACGGAAGGTGCGGGCGCCGAAATGGAAAGCGGTCGCCGCGGCAAGGTCGCGATTTCCATTGAAAGGGGGCGCG
Source organism: uncultured Gammaproteobacteria bacterium (assembly GCA_964463055.1). GTDB lineage: Bacteria > Pseudomonadota > Gammaproteobacteria > CAWJPQ01 > CAWJPQ01 > CAWJPQ01. Next base: position 3,018 of record CAYXAX010000107.1, read on the forward strand.
ACAGACGCAATCAGGGAACGGTGACGGCGCCCCGCCGGGCCTATGCCACGCAGGCATTGTTTGAGGACGAGATCAAGCGGGCGCGTGAGGCGCGGATTGAGACCAGTAACGTTATCGAGAATATTTTTGAAGATATACGTTTGGGGAGAAGCATGGATACGGACAGCGCCAAGGCTGCGGTGCGCAAGACAGCCGAGAGCATTATCCGCAATCCTGATGCCCAGCTCTGGCTGACCCAGTTGAAAAATAAGGATGCTTACACTTCAATCCATAGCATGAATGTATGCATTCTATCACTCGCATTCGGCCGCTATCTTGGGCTGTCCGAGGACACACTGAATGCGCTTGGGCTGGGCGCCCTGCTGCATGACGTTGGCAAGGTCCGCGTGCCCATGGAAATACTTAACAAGCCCGATAAGTTATCCGTCGATGAGTTCGAAATAATGAAACGCCATCCCGTCGACGGGCTGCGGATCGTCAGCGAAACCAAGGGAATTCCCTCCAGCGCAATGGACGTAGTGCTTTCTCACCACGAACGGGCCGGGGGCAGCGGCTATCCGCGCGGCCTGCGCAATAACAGCATAAGCCTGTTCAGTAAAGTGGTAGCCATAGTTGATGTATATGACGCCATTACCAGCGACCGTATCTATCATCACGGCATGGACACGCTGCAGGCCACCAAGCAACTCTATGAAAGCCGCCACGCGGACTTCGATGCCGTCCTGATCGAGCAGTTCATCCAGTGCCTGGGCGTCTACCCGGTGGGATCTCTGGTGGAGATGAATACCGGTGAGGTGGGTATTGTCATCTCCTTCAGCCGCGGCCAGCGCCTGCGTCCCAAGGTGCTGCAGATCCTGGACCCGAAAAAGCGGCAATACGAACCGCCATTTATCCTCGATCTTGCCCGCTATGCCGAGAAAGGCGGGTCTGCATATTATATAAAAAACGCGCTCAGCGCCGGCAGTTTTGGGGTCAACGTGGCGGATTATATCCTATTGGTGGAACAGCTGATAAAATAGTCCCGTCGACTGGCCGTCCGGCCTCCCTCGAATACCCTTGTCAGATTGTCCATGGGTTTGCACATTGCGGCCTGATGGGATAAATATTACGCATCAAGAACCAAAATGAACGGAGATGCATCGCTATGAGTGCGGAACTCAATCATCACAAAGAGACACTGGAGTTTCAGGCCGAAGTGCGCCAGCTGTTGAAACTGGTCATCAACTCGCTTTATTCCAACAAGGAGATATTTCTCCGCGAATTGATATCCAATGCCTCCGATGCCTGCGACAAACTGCGTTTCGAGGCGCTTACCGATGACGGTCTGTATGAGGGCGATAACGCGCTCAAAATCACCATCAGTTATGACAAACAACAGCGCACCGTGACTGTCAGCGACAACGGCATCGGCATGGATCGCGGTGAGGTAATGGAAAACATAGGCACCATCGCCAAGTCAGGCACGCGTCAGTTCATGGAGTCTCTCACGGGGGATAATGCCAAGGACGCCAAGCTGATCGGCCAGTTCGGCGTGGGATTTTACTCGGCATTTATCGTTGCCGACAAGGTGACCCTGACCACGCGCCGCGCGGGCCTTGCCCCGGAACACGGCGTTATGTGGGAGTCCACGGGTGAGGGCGATTACAATATCGAGACCGTCAACAAGCCCGGGCGCGGGACGGAAATCGTCTTGTACCTGCGTGAAGGCGAGGATGAATTTCTCGACGGCGGGCGGCTTCGCTCGATTGTGCACAAATACTCCGATCACATTTCTCTGCCCATCGAGATGGCCTGCGAGGAGGAGGGGAAATCGGATCAAGCTGAAGTGATCAACAGCGCCTCCGCGCTATGGGTCAGGCCAAAGAACGAGATTTCGGAACAGGAATACAGCGAATTTTATAAGCACATTGCTCACGACTTCGAGGATCCGCTGGCCCATATTCATACCTTCGTGGAGGGGCGTCAGAGCTATACCTCGCTGTATTACATACCCGCACGCGCGCCTTTTGATCTGTGGGAGCGGGAGCAGCGCCGCGGCATCAAGCTGTACGTGCGGCGCGTTTTTATTACCGAGGACAGTGAACACCTCATGCCGCGGTACCTGCGGTTCGTGCGGGGAGTGCTGGACTCCGACGACCTGCCGCTCAATGTCTCCCGTGAGATCCTGCAGCACAACAGGCAGATCGACGCCATGCGCTCGGGGTCAGTCAAGAAAATTCTCGCCCTCCTTGAGCAGATGGCCGACAGCGAAAAGGACAAATATGCAACCTTTTGGGGAGAGTTCGGGCGCGCCCTCAAAGAGGGCGTTATAGAGGATGCGGCCAATCGCGAACGCATCGCCAAGCTGCTGCGCTTTTCATCGACGCATACCGATCAGGATACGCAGGAGGTAACCCTGCAGGACTATGTCAGCCGTATGAAACCGGAGCAGGAAAAGATCTACTACATCACCGCAGAGACTTTTTCCGCGGCCCTGCACAGCCCTCATCTGGAGATCATGCGCAATAAGGGTATTGAAGTGCTGTTGATGGGCGATCCCATTGACGAGTGGCTCACCGCGCATTTGACGGAATTCGAGGGCAAGACACTGCAGTCGGTGGCCAAGGGCGACCTGGACCTGGGTAAGCTGGAAGACGCCGAGCATAAGAAGGAGGTCGAACAGGCGGCCGATGCCTTCAAGTCGCTGGTGGACAGGATGCGCGAATCACTTGGCGCCAAGGTCAAGGATGTACGCGTGAGCCAACGCCTGACCACATCACCCTCATGTCTGGTGGTTGAGGAGCATGATATGGCCGTCAATCTGCAAAAGCTGCTCAAGGCGGCCGGCCACCAGGTGCCCAGCATCCATCCGATACTCGAAATCAACACCGGCCATCCTCTCGTCAAGCGGCTCAACGACTCCGCGGACAGTCAGTTCGCGGACTGGGCCTGCCTGCTGTATGAGCAGGCCCTGCTCAGCGAGGGCGGACAATTGGACGACCCCGCGTCCTTCGTCAAGCGAATGAATAATCTATTTGTTTCGGTCACCGGAGACGCGGGACAGGGGCGCATTATTCTGGAGTGAGTCTCGCCCGCGAGAATGAGTCCAGGTCCGGACCGCGGCCAATCTGCAAGGACCGGTACCGGCGGTCCTTGCGCCGTCGGCCAGGGCACATGGTTAAGTCATTTATAATTAGTGGGTAACGCTCCCGGGCGTTGCCCGCGCCACTTCATTAACCATTTATGATATCCCCCCATGTGTTAATAGCAGACATTAAATATATTTTGTCTGCCTGTCCTGCCGAAACTGCATCAGCGCAGTTGACCGATGGCCCTAAAGTCTGTGCTGTTTTGTCCGATAAGGTGGCATAACAAGGATTAGCACAACTCTGCGCTACTGTGACCCGGCCTCCCGGATTACACCTTGCCAAATATCTAGTTCATCTTGTCACTTCCTAACAGCACTGAGGGGGTCAGTAATGAAGGCGTTGAAACTGATAATACCAATCATGGGTTTGCTCGCGCTCACCGCTTGCAACAGTGGCAGTTCGGGCACCACCACCAGTAATGGTAACGGTACCACCACTACCGCTTCTATTACCGGCGTGGCGACGGCGCCTCAAATATCCGTTGTAACCGCGAAGTGAGGGTGGATGCGATGAACTTTACAAAATTGAATCATAAGTCTGTGGCGATTTCACTGCTGGCCTTGAGTGCGGTGCCATTGTCCGCGCTGGCCGCGCTTCCGGCGACATCGCCGTATGTTACGGATCCGCAGAATACCTATGTGCAGGACGCCACATCGGACGGCATTTCCAATCTCAATATGGTGCTTTGCATCATGGATTCGATGAAGCCCGCCGACATGGTCAACAAGGGCGATTACATCGCGCTTGTCGACAAGAATAAATGCGATACCAAGAGTCAATCGAGCGCCAGTAATTCAACATCGGGATCTTCCGGCGCCACCTCGGCTCCCGACTACATGACGGCAGTCGTGAATGTGACCCGCGCCAGCGCGACTGACCCCATGATCGGCAAGATATGGATGTCCATGACGGAGGAAGGCCACGCAATGGACATCTATGTGCATCTCACCGCCACCCAGTCGCCGACCGATGCGCCGCCCTATGGCAAGTTTCGCCTGGACTACATCGGTAAGGCATCGAGCACCACGCAATTCAATGGATTCATCGATGCCAACGGGGCGGATGTCAATTACCTGGAGACCGGAGGGAATTCCAGCAACAACGCCCTTGCTCTGACCGCCACCTCCACCACAGCGGGCTCCGGGACCATGACCACCGTGGATCAAAATACCAATAATCCGGTGACGTTCAATTTCGCCTATGATTCCGATGAGACGGCAAACGGATTTCCCGCCGGGATATTCCGTCGCAGCGACGGTACAAACGACATCTGTTTTGACCGCTCCAAGGCCAATGCCCACAAATCGGTGTGGCGTTACGGTACCTACAATGCCAACGACGGCACGCGGGTGGACCAGGCGAACCCCGGCTTTCCCGTGCTGGCGTCCTACGGCGGCAACACGTACTACGGCTATGCCAGCTACTGGGGCGTCAACTTCCAGGGCCTGGATCTGAACAGCTTCGCCGACGGCACGCTGTCCGGTGTGACCGTCACCGACCAACGTCCCGGCAACAGCACCACCTACACGCTGTCCAAGAGTCAGGGTAAGCTGACCAAGTGGACCCAGAACAGCGCCACCCTGTCGGACATGGACGGTATCCCGTTCACCTTCTGGGGTGATATCACCGGCCTGACCAATAATGGCCAACTGACAGGGTTTGGCAATTGGCAGATGCAGTGGAACAACGCCAACGGCGGCAACTTCACCGTGATCGGCACCCAGACCTGCGGCAACAACGGCTGCGTGGAGACCGACTTCAGCCAGCCTGAGCCCGTCATCACCGGAAAATTGAGCAATATCCCGATCTCGGGCTGGTCCAACGCCTTCGGCGGTAACATCAATATTCCGCCAACCACCAATGCGGCGCATACCAGTACCGACGCGGTGAATTATTTTAGCCAGTCGGATGTCATTCCCGGAGATTCCAGTGCTCCCACGGCGCTGTACTGCCTGAGTAACTGTCCCACCGCGGCGTCGCTGGCGGCCTTCACCGGCAGCAACACGCCATTCGGCAACAATACGGATCAGCAGTGGAACTCAGGTACCACTTCCGTGAGCTACACCTACGGCAGCTCTGGTCTGGTGGAGAGCAGCACGGTGCTGGCGGTCAGCAACGCCAGTGTGTTCACCGGCCAGTACCAGAACGGTATCCAGAGCGGCAGGCTGTTTGACGCACCGCTCCTGACGAGTGGTTGCCCCAATGGGGGCACCGTCTGTGAGCCGGGTAATCCCAGTGTCTACTATACCTGGCAGACTGGACCCAACCAGTGGAACCAGTCCATGTGGCTGACCAAGGCCAGCGATAGCACCGTGGTGCAGTTCGATCCGCCGGAGAACGTCGCTTACACCGTACCCAGTGATTCCGCGGTATACGGTTCCTGGGCAGGTAAGACCATTCAGCTTCAGTTCAACGGCTTCGGCAACCTGCAGGGTATCCCGGGGGGCTGTGTGAATCCGACGGATAACACCCAGGAGGATTGCGGCATAGCAGGTGCGCGCTATGTGCCGGCGTTCTCTGTGCCGGATGGCGCGACCATGACGCTGACCGGCTCCAACACACCGATCATCGTCAAGGCGCTTGACGCGGAGTTGCGGCTGTCCAAGGTCTCTTGTGCCGCAACGGCGACGGCGCAGCCGTCCACCGCCGTCACCATGCCCTCCGCGACGGATGTGCATGATCCCAGCGACCCGGCTGACGTCGATTACCTCGGTGTCAAGCCGACCGTGACCGATCCCCCCAAGGTGATCAGCGGTGTTATTCAATAGATAATCATACGCTCGACTTTACAGGCGCGCTTCGGCGCGCCTTTTTTTTGCCTCGCGTTTTAGTCCGGGTTCCAGTGTGCAGACGAACGTCGGGAAGCAACTCAAACGCCTGGCGACCTGCGACCTGCGACCTGCGACCTGCGACCTGCGACCTGCGACCTGCG
>CAYXAX010000108.1:0-9029 GCA_964463055.1 uncultured Gammaproteobacteria bacterium
GGCTGATCGTCCTCTCAGACCAGCTACCGATCGTCGCCTTGGTAGGCCGTTACCCTACCAACTAGCTAATCGGACGTAGGCTCATCCAATAGCGCGAGGTCTTACGATCCCCCGCTTTCTCCCATAGGACGTATGCGGTATTAGCCCGGATTTCTCCGGGTTATCCCCCACTACTGGGCAGATTCCTACGTATTACTCACCCGTCCGCCACTCGCCAGCCATCTAGCAAGCTAGATGCTGCTGCCGTTCGACTTGCATGTGTTAAGCATGCCGCCAGCGTTCAATCTGAGCCAGGATCAAACTCTTCACTTAAATTTAAAGCTTGAGAAACCCGTTCACAGCAAGACTGAAACTGCACGCTTGCTGGAGCGGGCATCCCGGCAAAGGAATAACGTTAAGCGCCCACACAAATTGCTTCAATTTAGGGATTTTTAAAGAACGAGGTTGAGTACTGTGCCTCAACCGAGCCACACATTATACAAGTAAATTGGCCGGAATCAATAGGCACATGCAAGAGATGGAAACCACCGTTCGGCGGGTTCCCTGTGCGCCTGTTTTCGAAAAGGCCGGGACTCTGGCGTAATTGTAGCCCACCGCCTGGCATTACAGCAAGTCGGCGCCGTTAAGGCCGCAGTAAGTCGCTTCCACTATACTCAGGACTGGGCGTGGCATACGTATAGCAACCGAGACAGCCTTTCCCACGCCGCCAAGGTGACCCGCCATGACGCTGATCCACTCCCCGCGCGCCATCCTCGCACTGGGTCTGCTGGGCCTGACCGCCTGCAGCGGCGGCGGCCCGTCACCGCCTGTCGCCCCCAGCGTGACCTCTACCGTGGGCGTCAAGCAGCTATTGTTCTCCTGGGGCAGCGCCCCCGGGACCGACCTGTACCGCGTCAAGTCAAACCCAGACGGTGTCTCCGGCTTCACCCAGACCGGGGCCGACCTGCCCGCCGCCCAGACCAGCTTTCACCTTGACGTGACTGTCCATCGCCAGAATTGGCAGAACGCCCGCTACCTGGTGGAGGCATGCAACACCCTGGGCTGCGCCGACTCCTCAGAAATCAGCTTCGCCGGCGACGCCAACGCGGCCATCGGTTATTTCAAACCCACGAATACCGGGGTCGGCGATCACTTTGGCACCGCCGCGGCGGTCAGCGCGGACGGCGGCACCCTCGCCGTCGGCAGCCCCCAGGAGGACAGCAGCGCCACGGGCATCAATGGCGATGATTCTCTCAAAGATGCCGCCGCCGCGGGCGCCGTGTACGTCTTCACCCGGGACGATACCGGCGCCTGGCGCCAGCAGGCGTACATCAAGGCCGCCAACAGCGGCGCCGGCGACTTGTTTGGTTATGCGGTGGCGATGAGCAGCGACGGCAACACTCTGGCGGTGGGCGCGTATCAGGAAGACGGGCCGGATTCCACCATCAACGGAGCAAACGGGTCCTTCGACACTGCCGGCGGGTCTGGCGCCGTGTATATCTTCACCCGAGACGATGCCGGGAATTGGACCCAGCAGGCCTATGTAAAGGCTTCCAACAATACCGGCAGGAGTTCCCACTTCGGCTATGCCGTGGCGCTCAGCGGCAACGGCGACGCCCTCGCCGTGGGGGCGCCCGACGAGGACGGCGCCGCCACCGGCATCGACGGCGACCAGTTCGACTTCACCGCCACCAATCCCGGGGCCGTCTTTGTCTTCACCCGCGACGGCGGCGGGTCGTGGCACCAGCAGGCCTACGTCAAGGCCTCCAACACCGCACCCAATGATAACTTCGGCAACGCCGTGGCCCTTGACGACGGCGGCGACACCCTCGCCGTGGGCGCCTATCAGGAAGACAGCAACGCCACCGGCATCGACGGCGATCAGACCAACAACCTCGTCAACGGGGCGGGCGCCGTGTATGTGTTCACCCGGGACAACGCCGGCACGTGGAGCCAGCAGGCCTACGTCAAGGCCTCCAATACCGGCGCCGGCGATCAATTCGGCTACGCGGTGACACTCAACGGAAACGGCAATACGCTGGCCGTGGGTGCGCCCTTTGAGGACACTGCCGCCGCCGACGCCGGTGCCGTGTACCTGTTCACCCGGGACGGTGCCGGCGCATGGAGCCAGCAGTCCATGCTCAAGGCCGACATCGGCGGCGCCGCGGACTATTTCGGCCGTGCACTGGCCCTGGATGACAACGGCGATATCCTCGTGGCCGGCGCACCGGGCGAGGACAGCGCCGCCGCCGGTATCGGTGCAGACCCCGCTGACAACTCTGCCGACGGCGCGGGCGCCGCCTATGTCTTTACGCAGGATGCAGCTGGCACCTGGCGCCAGAGCGATTACCTCAAGGCCCCCAATCCCGACGCCAACGACCATTTTGGCGCCTCGGTGGCTGTAAGCAGTAATGGCGGGACGATTGCTGTGGGCGCGGACCTGGAGGACGGCGGCGCCACCGGCATCGACGCGGATGAGACAGACAATAGCGCCAGCGGGGCGGGCAGCACCTACCTGTACTGAAAGCAGTACCACCCCATCAAGCCGGCGCGTCCCGCGCGCGCGTTCGACCTGAAACTTGAGACCCGCGACTTACTAAGCGCGAGTCCTTACCGTTACCCGGGCGATGCGGCGCTTGCCCACCTGTATGACGCAGGTCGCACCGGCGGAAATCTCCATATTCACATCTTCCAGGCGCTCCCCGTCGATGCGCACCGCGCCCTGCTGGATCATGCGCCGCGCCTCGGAAGTGCTCGCCGTCAGATCCGCGTCTTTCAACACCAAAGAAATTGGCGCACTGTCCGTTGCGGTATACACGTCCTTTTCCGGTATCTCCTGCGGCAGGTCTCCGCGCTGAAAACGCGCCACGAATTGCTCCTGGGCGCGCGCGGCAGCGGCGGCGCCGTGAAAACGGGCCACGATCTCCTGGCCGAGCAGAAACTTGATGTCGCGCGGATTGGCGCCGGCCCGCACCTGGTCCTTGAAGCCGGCTATCTCTTCCAAGGGCCGGAAGGACAGGAGCTCAAAATAGCGCCACATCATCTCATCGCTGATGGACATCACCTTGCCGAACATCTCATCGGGCGGTTCGCTGACACCAATGTAGTTGCCCAGGGACTTGGACATCTTCTGCACGCCGTCCAGGCCTTCCAGGATGGGCAGCGTGATAACCACCTGGGGCCTTTGCGCATAGGACTCCTGAAGCTGGCGCCCTACCAGCATGTTGAATTTCTGGTCCGTGCCGCCCAATTCGATGTCGGCGCGAAGCGCCACCGAGTCATACCCCTGTATCAGTGGATAGAGAAGCTCGTGCATGGCGATGCCCTGACCGCTGGTATAGCGTTTATGGAAATCATCGCGCTCGAGGATGCGTGCTACGGTATAGCGCGAGGTCAGGGCGATCATGTCCGCTGCGCCCAAGTCATTCATCCATGAGGAATTGAACATCAACAGGGTCTTGGCGGGGTCGAGGATCTTGTAGATCTGCTCTTCGTAGGTGCGTGCATTCTCGATGACCTCGTCGCGGGTCAGCGGCGGGCGGGTGACGTTCTTGCCGGTGGGATCGCCGATCATACCGGTAAAATCACCGATGAGAAATATCACTTCGTGGCCGAGTTCCTGAAACTGGCGCATTTTGTTCATCAGCACCGTGTGGCCCAGGTGCAGATCCGGCGCGGTGGGATCGAAGCCGACCTTGACCCGCAGTGGGCGGCCTTCCATGAGCCGCGCCGTCAAGTCCTGTTCGAGCAGCACCTCTTCCACACCGCGCGTGATAATTCCTAGTGACTGGGTTGCATCTTTCATGGCAAATCTCGAGTTTATTGATGTTCTATCGCCGATCCCCGTTCAGCCCGGGCCGTCATCCACGCTCCAAAATGTGTTTCTCCGTCACTAGCGCGCCGTAGATTCCCACCCCTGCGCCTCGGCAGGCAGGCCCGGGGCACCTGCGCCGGGCTGTAAAGCCCTCCGCCAGGGACCATACACAAACGTCATATTATGTGTATGAGTTTATTTTCAAACGGGCCGCGCACTTCATTATATGTGAGTTTGCCCCCTAATCACGATGCCAGGCCGTGATAGCACCGCGATATCCTGCTGATTTACCGGACCAATCAGACATGCCGCCGCAGCCCACTTTGCGCCGGCCTCGTACATGCAACAGGTCTCGCCTCCCACGCCGATAGTGAGATGACTCAGCATTGGAGAAAACAGCCCCATGGCAACGCCCGTCCTGGTCGTGGATGACTCCGCCATGTCCCGCAAACTTATCATCAGCGTCCTGCCCCCGGAATGGGAGGTTGAGGTACGCCAGGCATCCAACGGCGCAGAGACCATAAATGCATACCGGGCGGGAAAGGCCGATGTGATCTTTCTCGACCTGACCATGCCGGTCATGGATGGATTCGAAGTCCTGGAGACCCTGAGAAAGGAGGACCTCAACACCTTCGTCATCGTCGTCTCCGCGGATTATCAACCGAAGTCCGTGGAGCGCGCCCTGGCCCTGGGCGCCATGGCGTTCATACAGAAACCGGTCAGTCCCGACAAGATAACAAATGTACTGAATAAATTCGGCATCCCATGACAGACATTCAATATACCGACGAACAGACAGACGCACTGCAGGAGATCATCAACATCGCGATGGGGCGGGCGGTCGCCTCACTCGCCAGCATTTTGGATGTGCGTGTGGGCCTGTCAGTACCGCGGGTCCACCTGGTACAGATTCACGAGCTCATCGATGCCATCCAGGAAATCACCGGCGCCGCCAATGAAGTCACCGTCGTCAGCCAGGCGTTCTATGCCAACCAGCACGATGGGCTCACCAGCATCTATAACCGGCACTACATCGAAGACATACTCTCAAAGGAGTTCAGCCGCTCACAGCGCTACGGCGGGTTATTTTCCCTGATCATGATGGACCTGGACTATTTCAAGGAGATTAATGACCGATTCGGACACCTGGCGGGCGACACTGTGCTGCGCAGCGTGACGTCAATTATCGATAAAATGCTGCGAGACTCGGACACCTTCGGCCGTTACGGCGGCGAGGAATTCGCAATCATCCTGCCTGAAACGCCCCTTGAGCACGCCATGCTCGTTGCGAAACGCATCTCAACGACCATCGCGGCCGATCCCATCCCATATGAAGGCAAAGCGATTCCCATCACCATCAGCGCAGGGGTTGCCCAATCACACTCTCTTCTGAGGCGACACGAGGACCTGATCCGCGAGGCCGATACGGCCCTGTATCAATCAAAAAAACAAGGACGCAACCGCGTCACCCAATTCCGCCCCAAATCCCAGCGCCTTCTGCAGACTCAGGGCGACGCATAACGCGCCGCGTTGACGCACCCCGACTCCACGCCATCGGCCTGAAACCGGCGCGGCGGAACGTGACCGACGTCACAATATACACATCGTCATTCTTATTGACTGGCTACAGGCGACAAGCTACTGTAACGCATTCATCAGCCGTGTATCAGCCAGCGACAGGGAGCAAGCGTGGAGCGTCAAACCGTCAGCGACAGCGACTTTAAACCATCTGTCACGCCGCCGATATTATCGGGTATGAAGTCAAAACATATACGCTGGCTCGTCCCCGCCTTGTGCCTGCTGAGCGCCGTTCTCCTGTTCATCATCATGCCGAACAGCTCCCAGGCGACGCGCTCGCCACCCGCGCCTGTGGGCACCGCACCGTCAAGCGCCAGAGACGATACGGCCGCCACGATCACCCTGCCGCTGGCGCTGCCGCAAAAGCCCGCGGCGGCGACACAGCCCGCCGCCGCCGCGCCGCTCTCCGCGCCATCCGCGCCCAGCGATCGACAGATCAGCGTTACGGTACGGCGGGGCGACAACCTATCGGACATCTTTTCGCACAACGGCATCAGCGCCCGTGACCTGCAGCTGGTCATGTCCGCGGGTGGAGATGCGGCCAGGCAGCTGCGCCGCCTGTATCCCGGAGATACCATCAAGTTCGAACAGAACGATCAGGGCGATCTGCTATCCCTGGTCTATGACATCGACCGAACCCACACCCTTAAATTTAGCAAGAGCGGCGACGGATTCACCTCCCACCTCCTGGAACAGACACCGGAGAGCCGCATCGCCCATGCCAGCGGCGTCGTGGACTCTTCACTGTATCTCGCGGCAAAAGATGCCGGATTACCCGACAATCTGATCATGGAGCTGGCCAATATCTTCGGTTGGGACATCGACTTTGCGCTGGATATACGCTCCGGCGATGCCTTTACCGTGCTTTACGAACAACAATACCTGAACGGCGAAAAGATCGCCGACGGGGACATCATCGCGGCCGAATTCACCAACCAGGGCAAGACGTACCGCGCCGTCAGGTATGAGACAAGCGCCGGAAACAGCGATTATTACACCCCCGACGGCAAGAGCATGCGCAAGGCCTTCCTGCGTACCCCGGTGGCATTCACCCGCATCAGTTCGCGCTTCAACCTCCATCGGCGCCACCCCATCCTCAACCGCATCCGTGCCCACAAGGGGGTGGACTACGCAGCACCGACCGGCACGCCGGTACGCGCCACCGGCGACGGCAAGGTGATCTGGCGCGCCAGAAAAGGCGGCTACGGCAACGTCATCATGCTCCAGCACGGGCGCAAGTATCAGACCGTATACGCCCACCTGTCCCGCTTCGCCCATTCGGTGCATGTCGGCGGCCACGTCCACCAGGGGCAGATCATCGGTTACGTGGGCATGACTGGTCTGGCCACCGGCCCCCACCTGCATTATGAATTCCATGTCAACGGCGTCTACCGCAACCCCCTGACGGTCAAGCTCCCCGAGGCCGCCCCCATTGCCGCCCGTTATAAAGCGGATTTCACCGCCAAGACACGCCCGCTGCTGGCCCAGCTGAGTATTCTCGGCAAGACCACCGTGGTACTTAACGAAGACAATTGATCCGAGACCGGGTAAAGCGTCTCGCACGCCATGGCGATGACATCTCCATAAAACGCTTTAGGACCCCGGTATGGCGCAATGTTTCATAGGCATGATCTCCGGCACCAGCATGGATGCCGTTGACGCCGCACTCATCGAGTTCACCCCCGCGCCACGGGTGGTGTCATCCCACAGCCAACCCATTCCGGGCACCCTGCGCGACCGGCTGATTGCGCTGCATGACGGCACCCCCCCCGCTGTCACCGAGGTCATGGCCCTGGATGTGGAAATGGGTCGGCTATTCGCCGCCGCGGCCAACGTTCTCATTATCGATTCCGGACACCCACGGGAGAACATCCGCGCCATCGGCAGTCATGGTCAAACGGTGCATCACGCCCCTCTGGGAGAAACGCCCTACAGCCTGCAGATCGGAGACCCCAATATCATCGCCGAGCTTACCGCCATCACCACCGTGGCGGACTTTCGCCGCCGTGACATGGCCGCGGGCGGCCAGGGCGCGCCCTTGGCGCCGGCGTTTCACGACGCGTTCCTGCGTGCCCCCGATGAGGACCGCGCGGTCCTCAACCTCGGGGGTATCGCCAACGTGACCCCGTTGCCGGCTGGATCAGCCGCGGCATCGGGCTTCGACACCGGACCCGCCAATACCCTCATGGATGCATGGAGCCGCCGCCATCTGAACCTCCCCCGGGATGAAGGGGGCCGCTGGGCGGCCGGGGGCAGTGTCCGTGGCGACCTGCTGGACACCATGCTGCGCGATCCCTACTTCCAGCAACCGCCGCCCAAGAGTACCGGCCGCGAATACTTCAATCTGCTGTGGATTGACCGCTTACTCAGAGACATATCCCCCGCACCGGACCCGCAGGATGTGCAGGCCACGCTGTGTGACCTCAGCGCCGCCACCGTCGCCGGGGCGATCCACACATACTTCCCCGCCTGCACCCGCATCCTGGCCTGCGGTGGCGGCGTCCATAACGCCGCGCTCATGGAGCGCCTCGCTGCACGCCTGGCGCCGCGCCCCTTGGACACCACTGCGGCATATGGCTTGGACCCGAAATGGGTGGAAGCAGCGGCATTCGCCTGGCTGGCAAAGCAGACAATGGAAGGAAAAACGGTGGACTTGCGCGCGATTACCGGGTCACGGCATCCCGTGGTATTGGGCGGGATATACAGATAAACAGATCGAAAGGGGCAAAGATTAAAAGATACAAAGGGGAAAGAACAATCCTTTTAATCTTTGCCCCTTTAAATCTCTTAATTAGACGCTGAACGAAGAGCCGCACCCGCAGGTCGTGCTGGCGTTGGGGTTGCGGATGACGAACTGCGCCCCTTCCAGACCTTCCGTATAGTCGATCTCGGCGCCCATGAGGTACTGCATGCTCATGGGGTCGATCAGCAGCTTCACACCGCCGCGCTCGATCACGGCATCGTCTTCGTTGACGCTCTCGTCGAAGGTGAAGCCGTACTGAAAACCTGAGCAGCCGCCGCCGGAGATAAAGACACGCAACTTGAGTGCGTCATTGCCTTCCTCGTCGATCAGGGCCTTGACCTTCGTCGCCGCGCTGTCGGTAAATACCAGTGGGCTTGAGGTCGTTACTTCCATCGTCGCTTCAGTCATGACAAAATCACCGCCATTTAGTGATACTTTATTGAATTAATTATAGTTTTTTTAATATGCCGAGTCAATATCCTCAACTGTTTTTGACCCGCAATTCAATGTCGGGTTTCATGCCATTGTTAAGTTCTTGTTTAACAAGGCCGGGGGCCTTCTCTTCCTCCAAGTGCACCAGATTGCCGTTGACCTCGGCCCCCATGGCCATCTCGATCATCTTGTAGTAGACGCTTCCGGTCACCCGAGCCCGGGGGGACAGCTCCGCGGAGACAGTGGCGTGCACATCACCGGTCACCGAGCCGTTCAACAGGACATGGGGGGCTTTCACCTCACCCTCGATACTGCCCCGCTCACCGAGAATCACCACCGCCTCGGGGTCGTCGTCTGCGATGACATTACCCTTGACGGCCCCCTCCACGTGCAGGCCGCCGCTGAATAGCACATCGCCGTGTAAAATTGTCTTTTGTCCGATAATGGTCTCCACGTTGGAGACCTTGTACTTCTTACGATTAC
>CAYXAX010000109.1:0-8923 GCA_964463055.1 uncultured Gammaproteobacteria bacterium
TAAAGCTCCACTTGTATGCCCAACTCCACAGAATTGCCCGGAGGCAACCGGTAGTATTCCACCGCTCGCTGGGAGTTCTGCGACATAAAGGCGTACAGTCGTTTGCGCCACATTGGCATCTCATCCAGCCGTTCACACGGGATGACAGTGGTATGGTCGGAATAGTAGGCGACGCTGTCGGATTCCGCACGCGGCACAAGCCCAAGGTCAAAACAGAGTTTTACCGCCACTGTCAGGTTAGGGCTCTGCATGAATCCATAATTGACGAACACATGATAGAAGCCGCATGTGAGCTTGGCCACATCAAAGCGTTTGGCTGCGGATACCCGCGGTACTTGTTTTGTCACGGCAGTGATCAGCATCACTTGTTCGTGCAATACACCGTTTAGCTTTAGATGATGGAGTAGCCCACCGGGAATATTGTCGCCAGGGCTGGTGAGAAAGACCGCGGTGCCCGGAATGCGCAGCGGCGGGTGCAACTCGAGACTGGATAGAAATTTTGTGATGGTGACGGAGCGCTCGTGTATACGCTTGTGAATTAGTTGACGGCCACGGCGCCACGTGGTCATCAGCAACATGATAATGCCAGCCACCGTGAGTGGCACCCAGCCGCCGTCAGCGATTTTGAAAGCGTTGGCGCCCAGGAAGGCCAGGTCGAATGTCATGAAGAACCCCGCAATGAGTACTGTGATGGTGCTTGGCCAGTGCCACCGGTCGCGCATGGCAAAAAACACCAGGATGGTGGTGATGACCATGGTGGTGCTGACAGCGACGCCGTAGGCGGATGCCAAGTTGTTAGACGAGCCGAATCCGATGACAAGCGCCGATGTGGCGAGCATAAGCATCCAATTTACTGCGGGCACATAGACTTGTCCGATCTCATCGGCTGATGTCTGTACTACGGACAGCGGCGGGCTTTGCCCCAGCTGTGTCGCCTGGCGCATCAGCGAGAAAGTCCCCGATATGACCGCCTGGGATGCAATGACGGTGACAGCCGTGGACAGTACGACCATGGGATAGACACCCCAGTGGGGCACCAGGTTATAGAAGGGGTGTTGCGCTTCGCCCGGGTGATTCAGGATATAGGCGCCCTGACCGAAGTAGTTGAGGAGCAGGCCCGGCAGTACCAGGCCAAACCACGCCAAGCGGATGGGTGCCCTGCCAAAGTGACCCATGTCGGCATACAGGGCTTCGCCCCCGGTGACCACAAGAAACACCCCACCCAGGACAAGAAACGCCAACTTGGGGTCGTGGGCGAAAAATGTGATTGCGGCCGCGGGGTTGACCGCCGCTAACACATGCGGCGATTGCATTATGTTGACCAGGCCCAACGAGCCGATCACCACGAACCAGAGAATCACGATGGGACCGAAGACAGTGCCGATATGGGCCGTGCCGCGTTTCTGGAAGGTGAACAACAGCGCCAGTGTGACGAGAGTGATCGGAATGACGAACTGCGACAGAGACGGCGTTGCCACCTCCAGGCCTTCGACTGCGCTGAGGACGGATATGGCCGGTGTAAGCATACCGTCTCCGAATAGTAATGCAGCACCGAACAACCCGGTCAAGACCAGCATCGTTCCCAGCCGGGACTCACGGCGCCATTGATCAAGCATGGCCAGCAGCGCCAGGATGCCGCCTTCACCGTGATTGTCCGCGCGCATGACCACCACCAGGTACTTGACGGATATGACGAGGATAAGCGACCAGAAAATGAGCGAAAGCACCCCCAAAACCGATAATTGAGTGACTGGAAGGTGGGTGGCGCCAAAGAAGCATTGTCTCATGGCGTATAGCGGACTGGTGCCGATGTCCCCGTAGACCACGCCGAGGGCGGCCAAAGTCAGTTTTGCAAGTCGTGCTTTATCGAATTCCTCTCTGATGGTGCCGTTACGAGCCAACTCGGGCGCTATAATGTTTGTCACGGGCAGTCCCAATTTATAATTGCTTATGGTGATTACGACAAATTATCGGTCAAGGCCATATTATCTACACGTAAAAATCTCATTAATTTTTAATATAAATTTTATATGTCATTACAGTGAGGGACTGCTATATTAGTAAATTCCCTGATAGGCATCTGTCGTGGTTGTAAAGAGATTATGGCGCGGCGCAGCGGGAATATCAGCGATCGCATATTGGTAGCAAAGTCCGCCGGTTATCCGTACCTTGCCGCCATATTGACAGTAGGTATCGGGGTGGGCGCTGCATTTCTGCTGCAGCGGTTGCCCCTGGCCAATCTCTCCCTGGTATTCCTCACTGTGGTGGTTATCGTCGCCGCGCGATGGGGGTTTGGTCCGTCAATGGCTGCCAGTTTGCTGAGCTTCCTGTCGTTTAATTTTTTCTTCACCGAACCTTATTTCACGCTGCGCATCAACAATCGCGATGATGTTGCTACCTTGGCATTTTTTCTGTTGATGGCCGCCCTGGCGGGTAATCTGGCGGCGCGGATGAGACGCGAGATGACGAACAGGCGGGCTGCATTGGAGCGCATCTCAACCTTGTATGATTTTAGTCGCAGGGTGAGTGCGGCAGTGGGCGCGCGTGAAGTCATGCAGTGGTTGTGTGAGCACTTGCATGCGCTGCTCCATCGCCCCACTGCCACATTTCTTCCAGACGACAACGGCTTGATCCAGGCCGCCGCGGCGGGAATATTTCGCGCAGATGCGGTTGATGTGGACACGGCATGGCGCAATACCGATCGAATCCAGTCAATCGGGGGCTACCGGTATGTAAAATTGATTGCGGCCAGGGGCGTCGTTGGGCTCGTTGCTATTGAAATCGATCCTTCAGATGCGGATCACGACGCAATGATTATTGCGTTGTGTGACCAGGCGATGGTGGCCGTGGAGCGTACAATGCTGGCGGGCGATTTAGACCGTGAACGGTTAAAGTATGAAACGGAGCAGCTTCGCGCAGCACTATTAACGTCAGTGTCCCACGATCTGCGCACGCCGCTCGCATCAATCATTGGGTCGACAAGCAGTGTCATCGAGTACGGTGAAGCCTTCAGCGCCGAAGACAGCCGGCAGCTGCTGCAGGCGGTGCTTGATGAGGCGATACGGCTGGATCGCTATGTTCAGAATCTGTTGGATATGACGCGACTTGGGCACGCCGGTTTCACTCTGAGTCGGGATTGGGTGGATCTGAATGACATTAGCGCCGCGGCCGTTCGGCGTCTTGGAATCAAACCTTCTGATGCCGCCGTGGTGGTTGATATCGCTGAGGATGCTCGCTTGTTGCAAGCCCATGGTGTATTTCTGGAGCAGACTTTGTTCAACCTGCTGGAGAATGCAGTCCGCCACTCCCCCCTGGGAGGGCGCATCTTGGTCAAGGGGTATCGCGCAGGCGAGCGGGTAAATATTGATGTAATCGATCAGGGGCCCGGTATTCCGCCGGCGGATCGCGTGCGGGTATTTGATCTGTTTTACAGCGCGGCGCGCGGCGACAGGGGTGGTGCGGGCACTGGGTTGGGCTTGGCCATTTGCCGGGGTATGATCGGCGCCCATGGCGGAAATATTGATGCGCACGCCGGCCCCGATGGCGCTGGTACGCGCATGCATATTGCTCTGCCGTGCACGGTGCCTGAGTATGATGAATCCTTGGTGTCATGAAATCTACCGATTTTCCTTATGCTCGTATACTGCTCATCGAGGATGAGGTTCACATACGGCGCTTTCTTCGACTTAGTCTCGAGGCGCATGGGTTCGAGGTCGGGGAAGCGCGGTTGGGCGAAGAGGGAATAGCGCTCGCGGCGCAAAATTCCCCGGACCTTGTGATTCTCGATTTGGGACTGCCGGATATGGACGGCCAAGTCGTGATCAGAAGGCTGCGTGAATGGAGCAATGTGCCGATTATCGTGTTATCGGTGCGGTCGGATGAAGGCGAGAAGGTCGTCGCGCTTGATTCGGGAGCCAATGATTATGTGACAAAACCCTTTGGCATCTCCGAGTTGATGGCGCGGATACGTGCGTCAGTACGTGCCCGGCAGGGTTCGGAAAAGGAGGGCGTCACGCATCAATTCGGAGACCTGCAGGTTGACCTTGCGCGGAGAAAGATCATCCGGGGTGATATGGAAATCGCAGTATCCAGGAAAGAATATATGCTGCTTAAGCTCTTCGTCACTCATGCGGGCCAGGTATTAACCCACAGACATATTCTGCGCGAGATATGGGGTGCCAATCATGAGGAAGATACCCACTACTTGCGGGTGTTGGTGGCCCACCTGCGTCAAAAACTCGATGAAGATCTGTCCCGGCCCCGCTACATCGTCACAGTGCAAGGGGTAGGGTATCGGTTTGAAGCCCAGAGCTGAATCTGGGATGCCGGTCTTGGAATGCCGGGGGAGGGAGGTCAGGGGCCCTGGTAACGGTCCGGAATTCCTATATTTGTATCGCGCTATCCAGCGCTGTCGAATGCGTCGTGTCGATGATTTCCCACCCGTGGGTCATGGCGGCCTGTTTCAACCCGTCGTCCGGTTGCACCGCCACTGCTTGGTGGACGCAGCACAGCAGGGGGAGGTCATAGGCGGAGTCAGCATAGGCCGTGGCTTGCGTCAGAGACAGGCCGTGTTTCACGCATAGCTCCGCGCCACGCTGAAGTTTCTCCCTGCCGAACGGGTGAGCCGTGGGCGGGGCCGCGATGAACACGCCGTTCCTTATGGCGCAGCGCGTGGCGCTCCAGTCATCGGCAGACAGCGCCTTGGCAAGGGGGCCGGCGATGAAAGCCGGGGTCCCGGACAGCAGCGAGATGAAATCGCCGGCATGACGGTGAGCGTCGAGCCGCCGTTGCATGGCCGGACGCACTCTCGGCAGCAGTTCATCAGTGACGAATTGCTGCGCCCACCCGGCCACGTCGTCGACCTTCAGTCCGTTAAGGTACGCCTTGTTCTTTTTGGCCACGTGGCGACGGTAGCGGGCCGCCCAGCGCAGGTAGAACCAGGCGGCACTCAGCAACTGCCGTGGCCCGAGCCTGCCGCGCCGCAGCAGGTACAGAATAAACGCGGCCTCCGAATTCATGCCGCCGAACAGGGTGCCGTCAATGTCAACCAGCACCATACGTCGGGTCATTGCATCCCCTGCAGTGAATTGGGTTTTCTGATGACTTCTTCCGAGATGGCGAACTCTACGATGACTGGGATGGCGCGCAGGACACAAATGGCTACCGACAGATATACCAGGGTATGTGAGACTGACATGAATACCTCAGACCAGTGTGACCACAAGTCGGGATACAGGGACGGCAATGGCTGAATGAAGAAAAGCCATCCGAATGCAGTCGCCTTAAGTGTACCGTAAAATCCGCGCATGAAGCGGCCTGCCACGATAAATCTGCCCCAGCCGGTGCGCATCATCCCGAACGGTGTCTTGCCCTGGGTGGCGGCATGTCCGCGGATGGTGTCCACCAGCAGGCTGCGTGTGATGAACACGATGGCAACCCAGATCGGGACCAGGTTCAGGTCGGCCAACACAATCCACAATACGTTCTCCACCACACGATCCACGGCGATGTCGAATACCGAGCCGAACATGGAGGTTTCACCGCGCTTGCGGGCCACGTATCCGTCCAACCCGTCCAGGGCAATAATCAGGATCAATAACAGGACATCGATCTGCTGCACCACGGGTGGTGCTTCGTAAGCCATGACCACCAGCACGAATAGCAGCAAAAACCGCGTCAGTGTGAGAAGGTTTGCCATGGCTGACTCAGCGCCGTCGATAAAGGGGAGCGGTGCGTGTGTGTTTCAGGTTTTGTGAAGTATATGCCATTTGCTCGCATCCATTGCATATCACCGGTGCCGCGTTTTGCTGATCCGGGCTCACTGGCGGACCCGATGCCCGGGTCAGCGGTTTTCTTCCGCCTTCGCCTCGGTTTTCATCTGTTCCAGGCGCGCCTTGATGCGCGGTGTCTGAAACGGGTCATCCTGCTCCTTGCTCAAGCTCAGCGCGATGTTCAACTGTTCGATGGCGGTTCGTGTCTGGCCATTGAGGTAGTAGTATTCGGCCAAAGACTGATGGGCATCAACGGCGTCGCCGGATTCACCCTCGGCACGGGCAAGCAGATTATAGAGCTCGGGGGTGGGCGGCTGAGTGCGCATATGTTGTCTGAGCAACTGGGCAGCTTTCTGCGCTTCGTTGCTTTGTAACAGTGCTTGGGCATAACACACCGTAAGCGCATGACTGCGTGGATACAGCTTAAGTGCATCGACGAAGATTTGCAATGCGGGCGCAGCCTTCCCGGTGCCCAGATCGATTTGCGCCTCCGCAATCAAGTAGGTGATCTTATTGGGCTTCTCTTTTAATAGCGGTTGAATGGCCGCGCTTGCCTCGTCATAGCGGCCGGCCGCCATCAGGGCCTCAACATATCCGTAGCGGTTCGCCGCCTGGGCGTTTGCGCTGTCACGGTTCTGCAGCTTGGACGCGAAATAATTAATGCTGTTATTCGTATCCGCCTGTGTCAAGACACGCAATTTTGCCCGCATCAACAGATAGTCGAGGGGGGCGTCCGGGTTATGCCGTTGCATGGAGGCCCGTAGCTGCTCGGCCCTGGCGCGTGCTTCGGCGATACGATCTTGTGTGACCGGGTGGTCTTGAAGGAACGCCGGAATGTTGTCATCGTTGAGCCGGGTGGCGCGCTGCATGCGCTCAAAAAAGTCCGCCATGCTGCGCGGATCATAACCGGCCTTGGCCATGCGTACCTCGCCGACGCGGTCCGCTTCCTCTTCATTGGCGCGGGTGAAGTTGATCTGGTGCTGTATACTCCCCGCCGCCGTCGCGGCGAGGGCGGCTTGGCCGGCCTCGGGGTTTTGTATGCCCAGAATGATGGCGGCGATCATGCCGGCCGCGGTGGGCAGGCTGAATTTTCTCGAATCCGCCATGGCGCGTGCCAGGTGATGCTGGGTGACGTGGCCCGTTTCATGGGCCAGTACCGCCGCGAGTTCATCTTCGGATTGTGTGATCAGAATGAGCCCGCTATCTACACCGATATAACCGCCGGGGCCGGCAAAGGCGTTGATGGTGGGGTCGTTAACGACAAAGAAGTGAAAGTCGAACTCCGGATTGCCGATGGTCGCCACCAGTTTATCGCCAACTGATTGAATATATTCAGAAATCTCCGGGTCATCGAGAATGGAGACGGAATCCCGAATATTGCGCATGAACTCCTGGCCCAGTTGCTGTTCCTGGTCCGGAGACATCAGCGCGCGGGAGGGATCCCCGATATCCGGCAACTCCACGGCGGCGGCCGAGTTGAAGGAGAACAAGATACCCGCCGCAAGCAGCGCGTGAACTATCGCCAGCTTACGAAATTTTAATATATGAATCAGCATATTACAGTGGGTATTTGCGCGTGTGGCGCGGCTGTCCGCGGTGCCTGCAGTTCAAATTGCCATGCCCGTTCCCCATTAGATGGGTTTATACACGATAATTTCCAATCCATCGGCGAAAAATAATATGTCTGTACCGTCACGACGCCGCTACCCCGCTACTGAAATAGGGACGCGCAGTGGTGCGCCTCAGCTCGAAACACGGGTCTTGGAACGCGCCACCGTCCTGGCGGGATGCTCGGCCAGCACAGGTCTGAGGTAGTGACCGGTGTGCGAGGTGGCGTGGCGGGCGATGTCCTCCGGGGTGCCCGCGGCGACCACGCGCCCCCCTTTGTCGCCGCCCTCCGGCCCCAGATCGATAATCCAGTCCGCGGTCTTGATGACATCCAGATTATGTTCGATGACCACCACGGTATTGCCGTGATCGCGCAGTTGATGCAGCACATCCAGCAGGTGTTTGATGTCGTGAAAGTGCAGTCCTGTCGTGGGTTCGTCGAGGATATACAGGGTATTACCGGTCTCGCGTTTTGACAGCTCCCGGGCCAGCTTGACCCGCTGGGCCTCGCCGCCGGACAAGGTGGTGGCGCTCTGACCCAGCTTGATGTATGCCAGACCCACTTCCGTCAGGGCCTCCAACTTGCGTTTGACCACGGGGATGGCGTGAAAAAACACCAAGGCGTCCTCCACGGTCATTTCCAGCACATCGAGGATAGTCTTACCCTTGTAGCGTATCTCCAGAGTCTCGCGACCGTAGCGCTGCCCTTTGCATACGTCGCAGGGGACGTACAGGTCGGGCAGAAAGTGCATCTCCACCTTGATGACGCCGTCACCCTGACAGGCCTCGCAACGCCCGCCCTTGACGTTGAAGCTGAACCGCCCCGGCCCGTAGCCCCGTGAACGCGCCTCGGGGGTGGCGGCGAACAGCTCGCGGATAGGCGTGAATACGCCGGTGTACGTGGCGGGGTTGGAGCGCGGTGTGCGGCCGATGGGACTCTGGTCGATATCCACCACTTTATCGATATGCTCCAGTCCCAGCAACTCGCCGCAGGGGGCGGGGGTTAGCGCGGATTTATACAGGGTGAGTGCCGCCTGACTGTATAAGGTATCGTTGATCAAGGTGGATTTTCCGGAACCCGACACCCCGGTGATGCAGGTCATCAGCCCCAATGGGATGTCCACGTCGATGTGTTTGAGATTGTTGCCATGGGCATCGCGCAATCGCAGGCAGCGATCCCAGTCCGGCGGCCGCCGCACGGGCGGTACGTCGATCCACAGGCGTTTTGACAGATAGCGGCCGGTGAGGGAGGTGGGGCTGGCGGTGATGTCTGCAAGGCTGCCTTGAGCCACAATCTCGCCACCGTGGGTGCCGGCGCCGGGGCCCATGTCCACGATGTAGTCGGCGCTGGTGATGGACTCCTCGTCGTGTTCCACGACAATGATGGTGTTGCCCAGATCGCGCAACTGCACGATGGAGTTGAGCAGCTTGCGGTTGTCCCGCTGGTGCAGGCCGATGGTGGGTTCATCAAGGATATAGGTTACGCCCACCAGGCCGGCGCCGATCTGGCTGGCCAGGCGGATGCGCTGGGCCTCGCCGCCGGA
>CAYXAX010000110.1:0-8896 GCA_964463055.1 uncultured Gammaproteobacteria bacterium
CGCCGCGGTCAATGCCCGCTTTTTATTGTCGTCCATTACCCTCTCCTATATGTATGAAGTCTGTGATTGGCCCCAGCATCCATGCTGAACACCCCTGTAGCAACCACCCCGTGGCGAAATTCAATGACGTCTCCGAACCGCCCTCATCTGCCTGAAAAGCGGTTGTATTTACTCGAAACACGGAACGCGAAACCCGCAACTGTCAATTCTCATTATCCCATAGATGAAAGGCCGGGGCCTAGCCTACCCGCATATAGTCCAACTATCTATTTTGCCAGCGGCCATGTGCCGACAATGCGGTATTCGGCGCCTTCAGGGCGCGTCACCGACGCCACCAGGTGAATCTGCGTCACGCGCCACTCCACCGGCGGCGCCAGCAGCGGCGCAAATCCCGGTTTGCCGTGGGCCTTGCGCAGCAGCGTGACATGGGGGCGGAACGGACGGTTGTCGAGCTCGAAGCCACACCGGGTCAACGCCCGGCGCAGATACACCATCAAATCATGCATGGCATCGGGCGCGCGGGCGCTGCCCACCCATGACACCTTGGGCCGCGGCCAGTGGCCAAGACTGTCCAGAACCAAGGTGAATGAGGGTACGGCGACCGCCGCGGCCGCCGCCGCGGCGCAGCGCTGTTGGTCAGCAGCCACCGACCCTAAAAACGCCAGGGTGATGTGCAGATTCCGGGAATCCACGGGTTTCCCATGGTGATGGGCGGCCACGAAATCGCGCACCTCGGTGAGGCGCGATCTGACGCCCTCGTCAGGCCACAACGCCAGGAACAGGCGCTGGGTGGCGGTGGCGCGCCCGCCTTCATCCCCCGACGACATCCAGAATCCCCTGCAGGGCGCACGCCGCAGCCCGGCAGCGGATGCCGCGGCGGTCGCCGTCAAACCGCTCGGTGCGGGACACCGTCTCGCCGCCGACGACCGCCCAGGCGAAGCACACCATGCCCACCGGCTTGGACACCGACCCGCCCGACGGCCCGGCGATACCGGTGACGGCCACACTCACGCCGGCGCCGCTGTGTCGCAACGCCCCCTCGGCCATCTCCCGCGCGGTGGTTTCACTGACCGCGCCGTGGCGCTCCAGGGTGTCGCCGCGCACACCCAGCATGTCCTGCTTGGCGGCGTTGGTATAGGTGACGAAGCCGCGGTCAAACCACGCCGAGCTGCCCGCCACCGACGTCACCGCCTGGGCGACCCAGCCGCCGGTGCACGATTCAGCCGTCGCCAGTATTTTGTGCCGGCGCTGCAGCGCCTCCCCGACCCGAACCGCCAGGTCCATCAGGCTTTGCTCGTCGCAGGCATCGTCGTGCATGGAGGTGACTTCTTAACCGTGATCCGCCTTTCAGAGTAACACAGCCGTTCACCGGTCCGAAGATCCCGCCCGTCAACGGAAACGGCTCTATCAGATAGCCCTCATCCCGACGGCTTCGCACACCTTCGTTACGCTGTCCCCGGCGGGAGAAGGGACCAATCCCACCAGGCGACTTACCTTTCCCCTCTCCCCGCGGGAGGGGACTGGAGTGAGGAGGTTAAAATAGGTGGTATACTTTTGTGATTTTACAGTGACTCGATCCAACATTTCCCGGAACGCATCGGCCCCATCATTCATGCCTGTTCAAGATCATGTGCGCGGGGCATTGTGCCTGACCGCCGCGGCGTTTCTGTTCGCCGCCATGGCGGCGATCATCAAGGCGGTGTCCGCCTCGCACCTGGCTAATGCGGACATCGTGTTCTTTCGCAATCTGTTCGGCCTGCTGGCCCTGCTGCCGTGGCTGATGCGCCGCGGTATACCCGCCCTGGGCACCGCCTACCCGGGCCTTCACCTGCTGCGCAGCATCGCGGGTCTGGCGTCCATGTACTGCTTTTTCTTTGCCATCGCCGGCATGCCCCTGGCCGATGTCATGGTGCTCAATTACACCGCGCCGTTGTTCGTGCCGCTGATGGCCCTGGTGTGGCTCAAGGAGCGGGTGACGGCGCGCCTGTGGGCCGCCGTCAGCCTGGGATTCATCGGCGTGGTGCTGACCCTCAAGCCCGGCATGGCGATGTTTTCGCCCATCGCGCTGGTGGCATTGACCTCGGGTCTGCTCGCCGCGCTCTCGGTGGTGACCATCCGCCGCATGGCCCACCACGAGCCGAGCACGCGCATCGTGTTCTACTACAGCGCCGTCTCCACCGCGTTTTCGCTGATGCCGCTGTGGTGGGGCTGGCAGGCGCCCACGCCGGCGCAGCTGGGTCTGATGGCCCTGGCCGGGGCGCTGGCCACCGGTGGACAATTGTTCATGACCCACGGCTATACACTGGCCGCCGCGGCGCAGATCGGTCCGTTCATGTACGCGGCGGTGATATTCGCCGCCCTGTTCGGGTGGCTGTTCTGGAGCGAAATCCCCGACAGCCTGTCCTTTGCCGGTGCCGCCCTGGTGTGCATTGCCGGCGTGCTCGCCGTGCGTCACATGAACATCGCCACGGCTCCGGCTGATGACAGCGGCAAATACGAACACCACGGCCGGGACAATCGCCCGGTGCAATCCAAGCATTGATACGCCCAGCGACATGGAGCCGCCTGTGACCGATCGTTTGAAACCCGCCGCTATCCACGGCCCGAACCCACGTGCCGGCCGCGGCTTTATCCTGTTGCAAAGATTTTTGCCCCAGCACTGGCTGTCCCGACTGGCACTCAAACTGACGCGCTCGCGGGTGTTGTGGTGGAAGCGCTGGCAGATCGACTGGTTCATTCGCCGCTACCAGGTGGACATGAGCGTGGCGCAGATCGCCGACCCCCAAGCCCATCCCCACTTCAACGCCTTCTTTACCCGCGCCCTGAAGCCCGAGGCGCGCCCCATCGCCGCGGCGGATGACGCGGTCGTCTCGCCGGTGGACGGCACCGTGTCACAGGCAGGCCTCGCCGAGCACGGCCGACTGATACAGGCCAAGGGGCACATGTACACACTCAGTGCGCTGCTCGGGGGAGATGAAGACCTGGCCGCCGTCTTTCACGACGGGCCGTATATGACCGTTTACCTGGCACCCCGGGATTACCACCGCATCCACATGCCCCTGGGCGGGCGGTTGCGCATGATGCGCTATGTGCCCGGCAGTCTGTTCAGCGTCAATGACACCACGACACGCCTGGTGCCGCAGTTGTTCGCCCGCAACGAACGCCTGGTGAACCTGTTCGATACCTCCGCCGGGCCCATGGCAATGGTCATGGTGGGCGCCATGCTGGTGTCCGCGATGGAGACGGTGTGGTGCGACGGGGTGATCCACGCCGGGCCGGGGCGTCAGCCCCGCACTTGGCGGTATGAAGATGAACGCGGGCGGGAATTACAGCGCGGCGAGGAAATGGGTCGATTCAACATGGGCTCAACGGTGATCGTGCTGTTCGGCCGCGGCCGCGTTGACTGGGCACAAGACATGGAGGCGGGAAGGACGCTCCGCATGGGGGAGATGATAGGCGTGAGGTCAAAGCAGCACTGAGCCCGATTCGGTCGGACCACTGAGGCGGGCATGCAGCGAAGACTACGGCGTCGCGATACCCTGGGTATAACGCAGCACTTCCTGAAGGGCGCGGAACGTACCGGCATCGAAATCGCGGAACATCAGCCCGACACCGTCATCCGCCACACGCACCACCTTGGCCTTGATCTTGTGCTTGGTGCGCTTGTCGCTCGGCCCTACTTTAAAGATGAGCTCCACCATTGTGTCCACCGGTGGAAGCAGTCTGCCCACTTCCAGGAATACCCCACCCATACCAATGTTGCGGGTTGCGCAGTCTTCTATCTCCTTGTCGTCATACGCCACGTCCACGTCCAGCTTTACCGGCGTTCGTGTACTCCAGCGCTGTTCCATTGTTTTCTCCTGCAATCGATTACGCGCCTGCTCAGTTATCACGCTGCCGTACTCCCGATGCAAATTGTCATAATTATTTTTACCTTACGGTGCCATCAACCTCCCTCACTTCCCTAAATCCTGTGCCTGTACATAAATGTGCAATGTTTATGCCCGTGATTATTCGATCCGCATAATCAAACAAGAACACTGCATAATCAATACATTATTGTCATTTAATATGCGGCCATGCCATCCCCGGGCCATTCCACGTGTAAACATTACCGACAACATCAGCAAATCATATATTAAGGCCAACTTAACCGGAATCAACGGCACTTGCAAATCAAGCAAGTCTCATCGGAAAAGACAGCACATCTTCGATGTGTTCGGCGCCGGCATGCAACATCAACAATCGGTCCACACCCAAGGCCACCCCCGCGCAGTCGGGCAATCCGTGTTCAATGGCCGCGATAAACCTGTCATCGGCGCCGACCGCCGGCTTGCCCGTCAAGCGGCGCCGGCGGCGCTCCTGTTCAAAACGGTAGCGCTGTTCGTCGACATCGTTCAGTTCATGATAGCCGTTGGCCAGTTCCATACCGTTGATGAACAGCTCAAAACGCTCCGCCACCGGCGGTGTGCCGGACCTGATACGCGCCATGGCGGCCTGGGAGGCTGGAAAGTCATAGACGAATACCGGCGCATCATGGCCCAGGTGCGGCGTCACCACATGACTCATCAAGAAGTGCAGATACAGGTCGCGGCCCTCCGCAGGCCGCTCGGGCGCAGCGGACAATCCGAACTCCGTGGCGCAGCGACGCAGCTCGGTATCCGCGGCCGCCGACAGATCGACGCCGGTGAAGCGGCGGAATACGTCGTGATAACTGTGCCGCTGCGCCGACTCGCTGTTGAGCAGCACCGTCAGCAGCGCCTCCACCTCATCCATCAATGCGTGATGGTCCCGGCCGCAGCGATACCATTCCAGCATGGTGAATTCCGGGTTGTGCAGGCGACCCGCCTCGCCGTCGCGGAACACCTTGCAGATCTGATAGATCGATCCGCTGCCCGCGGCGAGCAGACGCTTCATGGCGAATTCCGGAGAGGTGTGCAGGTACATGGGGTGTGCCGCGCCGTTCACCGTCACGCGGCTGCGTATACTGTCGATGTTCGGGTCCGGGGTGGTAAAGGCGCTTATTACCGGCGTCTCCACCTCCAGCACCCCACGCTGCTTGAAAAAGTCGCGGATACTTTCAAGCAGCCGTGCCCGCAAACGCAGGTTATCCAGGGACGCCGTCGGCCGCCAGGCGGGATCACCGGACATGACGGCCGCCTCGATGGACGATCAAGGCATCACTGCCAATCCGGACATTACTCCTTGGCGCGGGCGACATACTCGCCGGTACGCGTATCGACTTTGATGGCCTCGCCGATTTCGATGAACAGAGGCACGCGCACCACGGCGCCGCTCTCCAGCGTGGCGGGCTTGCCGCCGCCCCCGCTGGTATCGCCGCGCAGTCCCGGATCGGTTTCCGCCACCTGCAGCACCACGAACTTGGGCGGATCGACACTGAGGGGATTGCCGTTCCACAGGGTCACCAGGCAGGTCTCCTGCCCCTTGAGCCACTTGGCGGCACCCCCCACCACATCGGCGCCCACTGCATACTGTTCAAAGCTCTGCGGCACCATGAAGTGCCAGAACTCACCATCGCTGTAGAGATACTGCATCTCCGTGTCCACCACGTCGGCGCCCTCCAGGGATTCCCCGGATTTGTAGGTGCGGTCGACGATGCGCCCGGTCTTGAGGTTGCGCATCTTGACACGGGTGAACGCCTGCCCCTTGCCTGGCTTGACGAAGTCGCACTCGACGATCTGGTAGGGATCGTTGTCAATGGTCACCCGCTGGCCGTTCTTCAATTCGTTGGTGCTTAAAGTTACCATATATCCTCTTTCCACCGATGATAGCCAGGCCACTGGATTCAGCCTTGTATTGATATGATATCGCGAAACGTCGCCCCCTGGCAGCCGTCGCACTGGCAGCAAACATTGGCACGGGCCTACACCGATCCCCGCGTGCTGCTGGACGACCTGAAAATCGATGCCGCACTGCTGGAACTCTATCCGGGTGCGCCGCGCTTTCCCTTTCGCGTGCCGCGCGGTTACGCGGCGCGCATGCGCGTGGGCGACCCCGACGACCCGCTGCTGCGCCAGGTGCTTGCGCTGGCCGCCGAGGCGCTGGCAACACCGGGCTTTCACAGCGACCCGGTGGGCGATCTGGATGCCGTCAAGCAGCCTGGGCTGCTGCACAAGTATCACGGCCGGGTGCTGCTGGTGACCACCGGCGCCTGCGCCATTCACTGCCGATACTGCTTCCGGCAGCACTTCCCCTACAGCGACTCCAATCCGCTCAAGGGTCATTGGGGCCGGGCACTGGAATACATCGCCGCCGATACCGGTATCGAGGAAGTCATTCTCAGCGGCGGTGATCCACTGACCCTCACGGACCAGCGGCTCGCCACCCTGACGGACGCGTTGTGCGCAATCCCCCACATTCAGCGCCTGCGCATCCATACCCGACTGCCGGTGGTTCTGCCCGAGCGAGTCGACGGCGGGTTGTTGGACTGGCTCGGCGGCCTTGCCGTAAAGGCGGTGATGGTGATACACGCCAATCACCCCAATGAGATCGATGCCGACGTGCGCGCCGCCCTGACGCATCTGAGGACCGCGGGTGTCACCCTGCTCAACCAGGCAGTCCTGCTGCGCGGCGTGAACGACACGGCGCTTGCTCTGGAACGATTGAGCACGTCCCTGTTCGATGCGGGCGTCCTGCCCTACTACCTGCATATGCTCGACAAGACCACCGGCACGGCGCACTTCGAGGTAACGGAAAACGATGCCCTGGCGCTGATCACCTCCCTGCAGCACAGACTCCCCGGCTACCTGGTCCCGCGACTTGTGCGCGAGTCACCCGGCGCGCCCTACAAGCTGCCTCTCCCGGGAATAAGCCCATCCTCCAGCGCCCCGCCGGCGCCATTAGCAGTGGTTAATTAGTCCCGCCACGACGCCGATACATTTAGGTGCATTAAACAGGAAGCCATGTCCCCGCTGCCGTCCTCGGGTGCATGCCGCAACCCGCCTGAGCGCATCCGCCCAGGCGATACATAATCTATAATTAAGATCAATAAAACAACATATACAATTGTATAATAAAGGATTTATTATGGATGATCACAACAAGAAACCGCACCCTGCCTCCGCAGCCGACGCTCAACCACTGCAGGTGATGATCTATGAGGAGTCCATCGCCATCTGCAAAGAAATCGCGGAGGTTTTACGCAGTGCCGGTTACTCACTCAAGGCGGCGCACCTCAAAGACGCAACCCAACTGGCAAAGGCCCTGAACAGCGGTCATTGGGATCTGATTATCGGCTCCGCCACCGCCACCGACTCACAACTCCAACAGCTTGGCCGGACTCTGGCTTCCCACGGCGGCGGCATTCCCTTACTGGTGGCCATGGATACCATCACCGTCCCCGAATATGCCCGGGCACTGCGCGCCGGTGCGCGGCACGTGCTGGTGCTCGAGGACGCGGACTGCACCCGGCTTGCCATCCAACAGGCGCTGTCCCGGGGCAGATCGGTGCTCACTGCCACGGCGGCGAGCCACGCACCCGCGCCAGCGCTGACCGACAGCACGCTGGCAGGCGCCAGCGACGGCACGGCCGGCGGGCACGACCTGCTGACCGGTCTTTTCAGTCATCAATACCTGGTGGAAATATTCGATGCCGTTGCGGATCAGCGTACCGAAGGGGATCACTTCAACGCCCTCATGTACATCAAGCTCGACCGCTTTGATGAGATCCACCGGGACCTTGGGGATGCGGGCAGCGGCCTGATCATTGCCGATCTGGGAAACGTTATCCGCGAGGCCCTGGATGCACAGGACATCCCCATCAGAATACGTGACGCCACCTTTGCCGTGCTCGTAAGCAACAAGACCCGGGCGCGCATCGACGCCACCTGTGCCGATATATTGAAGCGGGTGAGCGAACACAAATTCGAAATGCCCGGCCGCAGCGTACAGGTGACCTGCAGCATGGGCGTGGGGCTGTTCGGTCAGGAACCGTGCAATCTGGAGGATGTGATCTCGAGGGCCAGCCTGGCCTGTGAAGTCGCCCAGGGCGAGGGCTGCGGACAACGCCATGTGTACGATCAGGTAGCCGACGCCAAGCTGCGCTGCGCCCGGGAGTCCAGCGTGGAGAATTATATTCGCGAGGCGCTCCAGCATGGCAGATTCCGCATGGTCTTTCAGCCCATCGTCAATCTGCACGCCAATCCGGGCGAGACTTATGAAATCCTGCTGCGCATGGTCAACGACCGCGGCCATGAAATGCTGCCTGGGGAATTCATGAGCGCCGCCACCCAGGCCAACCTGATGCCGGAAATCGATCGCTGGGTGATACAACACGGCCTGGAGAAACTCAAGGAACGCCAGGGGCAGCAGAAGGAGACGCGGTTCTTTATCAAACTCGACCAGCAGACCCTGGCGGACAACACTTTTCTACCCTGGCTCAGTCAGCAGTTGCGCGACAGCCGCATTACCGGCGATCGCCTTGTGTTCGAGATCTGCGAGGCGTGCGTCAATGAAGGAGAGGAATTGCAAAAGGCCATCGCCGGACTCCACGAACTGCACTGCAAGTGCGCCCTGGAACACGTGGGGCGCAGCGCCGACGCGGTCAACGTCATCAAGACCATGGTCGTGGACTATGTCAAGATCGACGGTTCCCTGACCCACGACCTGGCAACCAATGAACAGCACCAGGCCCGGGTCAAGCTGCTGATAGAAAACGCCCGCTCCAGCGGCAAACGCACCATCGTGGCCTTCGTCGAGGATGCCCGCAGCCTGAGCTTTTTGTGGCGCTGGGGCGCGGACTTCATTCAGGGACACTACGTGCAACGCCCGGATGCGAAGCTGCAGTATGCGTTTGAAGAACCGATGTGAGCGCGCGATGTGCGCGGTCGCAGGTCGCAGGTCGCAGGTCGCAGGTCGCAGGTCGCAGGTCGCAGGT
>CAYXAX010000111.1:0-8786 GCA_964463055.1 uncultured Gammaproteobacteria bacterium
AGCGCACCAGGGCCATGGGGTGGATCTTGATCATGTTGTTGATGATGAACTCCATTCTGGCCAGGCCGACGCCGTCACCGGGCAGACGCCACCAGCGCAGCGCGGCAGCCGGATTTGCCAGGTTGAACATCACCTGGGTGCGGGTCTCGGGGATGGAATCCACGCTGGCCTCCTTGGCCTCGAAGTCGGCGATGCCCTCGTAGACATAACCTTGGTCGCCCTCGGCGCAGGACACCGTGACTTTCTGGCCGGTCTTGAGCAGCCGCGTGGCGTTGCCGGTGCCGACGATGGCCGGCAGGCCCAGCTCGCGGCTTACGATGGCGGCGTGGGAGGTGCGCCCGCCGTGATCGGTGATGATGGCCGCGGCGCGCTTCATGATGGGCACCCAGTCGGGGTCGGTCATGGCCGTGACGAGGATGGCGTTGTCTTCGAAGCGGTCGATGTCGGCGGCGCTGCGCAGCTTGCACACCTTGCCCGCGGCCACCGCCTCGCCGACGCTGCTGCCGGTGAGCAGGGTCTTGCCCTTGCCCTTGATGGTGTAGGTCATCAGGGAATGGCCCACCTTGAGGGACTGCACCGTCTCCGGACGTGCCTGTACGATGAACAATTCACCGCTGATGCCGTCCTTGGCCCATTCGATGTCCATGGGGCGGCCGTAGTGGGCCTCGATGGCGGTGGCCCAGCGCGCCAGGCCGAGGATCTCGGCGTCATCCAACACATAGCCGGTACGCTCCTTGTCGCTGGTCTTGAGCATCTTGGTGGATTTGGACGCCGCGGTGGAGTACACCAGTTTCTTGCGCTTCTCGCCCAGGGATTTTTCGATAATGGGCACGTAATCAGGGTGGTCGAGCAGGGGTTTGAAGACCATGTACTCGTCCGGATCGACCAGGCCCTGGACGACGGTCTCGCCCAGCCCCCACGCGGCGTTGATCAGCACCACCCGCGGGAAACCGGTCTCGGTGTCGATGGAGAACATGACCCCCGATCCACCTCTGTCCGAGCGCACCATGAGCTGCACCCCGGCGGACAGCGCCACCTTCATGTGATCGTAGCCGCGGTTCTCGCGGTAGCTGATGGCGCGGTCGGTGAACAGCGAGGCGTAGCAGCGGCGGAAGGCCTTGAGCAGCGCTTTTTCACCGCGCACGTTGAGAAACGTCTCCTGCTGGCCGGCAAAGCTGGCGTCGGGCAGGTCTTCGGCGGTGGCGCTGCTGCGCACCGCCACGTCGGGGGTTTTGCGCTTGCTGCGATGCGCCAGTTCGCGGTAACCCTGCACGATGGCCTGTTCCAGCTCAGCGGGCGTCTCCCCATCCAGAATCATGCGGCGAATGGCCTCGCCGGCCTTGGCCAGCGACAGGCGCCTGTTGCGCAGCTGTTCCAGTTTGGCGGTGATCTTGTCGGTAAGGTCGTTGGCCTCCAGGTAGGTGAAGTAGGCCCGCGCGGTGGTGGCGAAACCGTCGGGGACGCGAATACCCGCCTGGCGCAGGTGCACGATCATCTCTCCCAGGGAGGCGTTTTTCCCCCCGACGATGGGCACGTCCTTGACATTCAACGTATCGAACCAGCGCACGTAGTCCTGTTTACCCTTATTGGTCTCTTTGTCCATCGACATCTCCATCTAAGTCAGCCTTAACACGGAACCGGTAACACGAAACCCGAAACTGGCATTTACACCATCCACGGCCTTGTCTCGGGCAGGAAGTGCGCCAGCCCCTCCAGCACCCCGGCGGCATAGTTGCCGTTCATCTCCAGCCACCCGCCGCGCGCCAGGTAGAGGGTGTCATGCAGGCCTTTTTCGCGCAGCGCCGCCACGGCCTGTGCGCGCACCGCGTCGCTGGCATTGCGTACCAGTATCGACTGCATGCCGCTGGTCAGCACCGGCAGGTCGTTGCCGCTGTCTCCGGCGAACACAGTATGTGAATCATCAAAGCCCTTTTTCAACATGAGAAAGCGGATGGCATGGAGCTTGGTGGCGCCGGCGGGGAGAATGTCCAGCAATCCGATGCGGTTGGGTTCGTCGATGCTCCATATCAGGGTGGCGTTGATATCGGCGTCCCCGAGGCGGGACTGCATGCGCTCCATGACGGCCCCGTGATCGATATCCACCGCGGCGTAATAACTCACTTTATAGGGACTCTGTTTCTCAGGCTCCTGGAGCCGTAACGCCGTCTCGTCGTGAAACAGGGCGGCGATGTCTTCGCGGGTCCTGCCGCGCCAGTCCGGGGCGATCTCCTCTTCCCAGGCGTGCCAGTGATGCCAGTGGCCGTGGTCGATTTCGTAGATCGATGTGCCCACGTCGCCGATGGCGTAATCCGGGATGGGTAGATCGAACTCCTCGATGGCCGCCATGAGCAGGCTTTGGTGGCGGCCGCTGACATAGGCCAGGGTCACTTCCCGGCGCGCCGCAACCTTGCGCAGCAGCGCCCGCGCCTGGGGTGACTCCGCATGGGAGTCGTTGGGGATCAGCGTGCGGTCCAGGTCGGAGCATAGGAGGATGCGGTTCATAAAATCAATAGTCTCAAGTCACGGGTCAAGGATACCAGTTACGGGTGAGCTGTTTTGTATTCTCCCTCTTCTTGCAGGAGAGGACGGGGGCGGGGGAGTGACCATAAGATCGACGGTCTCAAGTCGCAGGTCACAAGTCCCGGTGTGAATGAAATATTTCATTAGATCCCCCTCATCCTAACCTTCTCCCTGGGAGGGAGAAGGGACTACCCGGTCACCGCAAGGCGCAGTTCTTCCACCCTCTCCCTCCCAGGGAGAGGGCCGGGGTGAGGGGGATTAAAAACATTCGATTCCTCTTATACTGCGTTTCTCCATCCGGGAGAAAATAGTGTTGTTGCATGGGATGTATGCCTCAGTTTCTGACGGATCCTTTTAATCTTTCCATCTTTCATTCTTCAACACTTCATAAGCATCCCGCGCCAGAATCGTGCCTTCATCCACCGGGATGACCCATATCTCGGTGGTGCTGGCAGGCTGGCTGATGCGCCCTTCGGCGCCTGTGACTGCCTCGTTCGCGGCGCGGTCGAGGAGGATGCCACACCACTCCATGCCCGACAGAATCTTTTCACGAATCCGCGCTGCGTGTTCCCCGACGCCGCCGCCGAATACGATGCCGTCGGCGCCGCCCAGCGCCGCCAGGTAGGCCCCCAGGTATTTGCGCGCCCGGTAGCAATACACGTCCACCGCCAGTCTGCACGCCGGGTCATGGCTTTCCAGCAGTGGGCGGATGTCGCCGCCGGCGCCGGACAGGCCTTTCAGGCCGGAGGCTTCATTGAGCATTTGATCGACTTGCGCCGGAGACAGGTTTTGCTTGCGCATCAGATAGGTAACGATGCTGGGGTCGATGTCGCCGCTGCGCGTGGCCATCACCAGTCCTTCCACGGGCGAAAATCCCATGGAGGTGTCGCGCGGCATGCCGTTGCCAACGGCGGTTATGGAGCAGCCGCCGCCGAGCTGCACGCTGATCAGGCGTCCGCCGCGAGGAAGCTCCGGGCGCAGACGGCACCAGCGCTCCCACATGGCGCGGTGGGCGGTGCCGTGAAACCCGTAGCGGCGCAGCTCGTATTCATCTGCCACGGCGCGCGGTATGGCGTAGTGGGCGGCGTGTGCCGGCAGATGAGCGTAAAAGGCCGTGTCGAACACGGCGACTTGCGGGATGTCCGCGCTGAACACGGCGCTGCAGGCCTCGATCCAACGCAGCGCGACAGGGTTGTGCAGCGGCGCCAAGTCATTGAGACGGGAAATTTCCTCGCTTACCTCGCTGGTGATGCGGCACGGTGTCTGCAGTCTGCGCCCGCCGTGCACCACGCGATGACATAGGGCGTCGGGTGCTCGGCCCCAGTCATCCACAAAGCGCTGCATAATCCCTTCGGGGGTGTCCTGGTCAGGGGCGAAATGAGCACTGTGGATTTGTTGCGGCTGCGGCCCGGCGACTTCAAACGCCGCCAGTTTAACGGAGGCGCTGCCGGTATTGATAACGAGTATGCGCATCTGTGCGGAGATTTCCCGGTCCTTATGGAATCAATTCATTGATTTAGTGGTTCCGGCGCGGTCTAAGTTCAATTCATTGCCGGAACCCAGGAACAAGCGGTGGCGATCCGTTCTCTAAAACTACATACCTTAACCATTTGGCGGGTGTGCATCATTGACACCGATCAACGCCGTGGCGGCAATAACGGCATACCCTAGATGTATGCATTAAAGTTTCATGGAACAGGAGGCGAACATGGCGGACCTTATCGACTTGTATCATCACGGTCAATCCATCTGGCTGGACAACATCAACAGAGACCTGGTAACAGGCGGCGGACTGAAGCGGTTGATGGACGTCGGGCTGCGCGGTCTCACCAGCAATCCCACCATCTTTCACAAGGCGATCGCCGAAAGCCGTGCGTATGACGCGAGCATCAGCGACTCGCTGCGGGCGGATCCCCGCGCCGATGAGCATGCCCTGTATGAGCGGCTTACCATCCAGGACGTACAACTGGCCGCGGATATCCTGAGGCCGGTCTACGACAGCAGCGAAGGCCATGACGGCTTCGTCAGCCTGGAGGTCTCCCCCCATCTTGCCCATGATACGGCGGGTACCATCGAGCGTGTGCATTACCTGCGCCAGCAGGTGGGCCGTGACAATGTCATGATCAAGGTCCCGGCGACCCGGGCCGGACTGCCGGCCATCGAGCGCTTGATCGGCGAGGGGATCAACATCAATGTGACGCTGTTGTTCTCGGTTACCCGCTATGAGGACGTGGCCCATGCCTATGTGCGCGGCCTGGCTCACAACCCCCATCCGGAACGTGTGGCGTCGGTGGCCTCGTTCTTTGTCAGCCGGGTGGACAGCAAGCTCGATCCGCGCCTGGCGCAAATGGGTTCGTCCGCGGCGCAGGCGTATCTGGGCAAGGTCGCCATTGCCAACGCCAAGGTGGCCTATCAGCGTTTCAAGCAGATCTTCTTCACCGAAGAGGCCTTTGAGCAGCAGCGCCGGCGCGGCGCCCAGGTGCAGCGCCTTCTGTGGGGCAGCACCAGCACCAAGAACCCTGCTTACCGTGATGTCATGTACGTCGAGGAACTCATCGGTCCCCAGACGGTAAATACCGTGCCCGATGAGACTCTGGATGCGTTCCTGGACCATGGCGGGATACGGCCGTCTCTGGAAGAGGATGCGGAGGGTGCGCGTCGAATAATTGACGGTCTTGCGGTGCTGGGCATTGACTACGATGAGGTCATGGACGAACTCGAAGTGGAGGGTATTGAAAAATTCAATAAATCTTATGATGATTTGCTCGCTGCATTGAGCTCAAATCGCGACAAAATGAACCAGCGCACAGCGAAAAGCGGCAGGTGAGTTAATATATGCATTTTTACTGTTACTTAATCAGGATTTAAGGAGAATCATGGTATAAAATGGGTCAAGACGGGACGTGATTTTGACACCATAAGCATTTGGTTTTGCGCTCATCGTTAAGCAAATTTTAAGAAATGTAACTAAAATAACTGACTGAATTTAAGGAGAAAAAAGCAAATTCTCGTCAATTGACAGTGGTGAGGTACTGTGCTATGTTCACCACAAAAGTGAGCGTCCAGGATGGAAGGAGTCGCCAGGTGGTATCTATTATTATAAAAACACTGACTCAAGCGACGATGTGGGCCGAAGAAGGGCGTCGAAAGCTGGCGGCATGTGTCGCGGTAGCGGCGCTTGCGACTACGCTTCCTGCGTTCGCTGTCGATTTCAGCCTCAACTTTCAAGCCAACGCACCCATCTGGTCAGAGACCAACACCACCGGCTCATGTCCCTTGGCGGCCGCCACCTGCGTCGGTCATGACTTCGGCAACGGTGACCCCACGCCTTTCCAGCTTACAGTAGAGCAGGTAGGCACCAGCTACTATTTCCATACCATCGTCGGCGACCCTGCCCTGGGATTTGCCGTTGAATCCTACACACCTTATAACGGCGGTCCCAATCTGCTCACCCAAGGGACCATCCCGGACGGGGGCGGGGCGTTTTCACCAGCAGGGGGCGGTAACGAGACCGCATTCATGGCAACCCCTCCGACGTCTTATAATACACCGGCCATCGGCACTTCCACCTCCGCCTTCATGACCAGTTCCACCAACATGGTCTATCCCCTGGGGGTGTCCGGCGACCCGACGCTGACCCAGCATATCTCCGGTAGCGGCACCACCGATCCCACCAAGACAGTGTTTCGCATGGTGATGACCGATGCCAAGGGTGATATGTCCATGGAAGTGGTCAAGCCGTTTTTGGACAAAAAGCCCATGATTTCGCAGACGGTGCAGTCCCCGGACGGGGTGATGTCGTCATCGTTCGTCGTTGACATGACGGCGATCAGCTACAATGACATGAACACCCCGGCGACCATCGTAAACAATACCAAGATCCAGGATCCCACGGCGGGCAGCACCTTGGGCAGCGCCGCCGATTTCTCCATGGCCCTCGCCCAGCACCCCGATGTCACAGCGGGCCGGTTCATTTATACCCCCGGCGCCGGATGGAACAGCGCCAGCGGTTGGGACTCGGCGAATTCCAGCTTTACGCCGGGGCAATACACTTATTTCGATACGGGTGGATTCAACCCGCTGACCTTTGATTGGGCCTCGCAATTCCATTATGACGAGAACAGGCTGGCCTGCTCGCGGCCGGGATCCAACTCCACGGCGGGCGTGAACAATGGCGTGAGAGGCCTGCAGAACGGCGGCACGAGCTGTCCGGGGGCGCCATAAAGCCTGTGTGAATACGTGATGCTGGTTATAGGTATTTTTAAGTTAAAGAGAGTTGGGGTGTGTGCTGAATGAATGGCGCTGGAAAATAAGCAGTACAAAGCATCGGCAGAGTACAAATATGTATAAATACAACAAGAGAGCCAACCGGATGATGCCGGTCTTGATGACCACTGCGGCAGTGTTGCTGGCATTGGCGCCGATGTCCTCCTATGCCGTTTCCAAGTGGACCAGCCACAGCTGGGGGACCCCTAACCTGAATAACGCTGATCAGGCCATGCCCGCGCTGGGCAACTTCAACGCCGATCCCGCGCACCCCAATACGCTTGATCTCGCCATGGGCGACCGCTTTGGCGTGGTGCATTTCTATTACAACATCGGCACCGCGGCGGCGCCTGCGTGGTCGGTGGAACAGACCGCCCTGCGGGTGGACACGAGCACCACGGGCGGCAGCTACGCCGTGCCTGC
Source organism: uncultured Gammaproteobacteria bacterium (assembly GCA_964463055.1). Taxonomy (GTDB): domain Bacteria; phylum Pseudomonadota; class Gammaproteobacteria; order CAWJPQ01; family CAWJPQ01; genus CAWJPQ01. The sequence goes on from CAYXAX010000111.1 coordinate 7,210, forward strand.
GCTGGCCGACCTGAACGGCGATGGCCTGCTTGATCTGATTGTCGGCGGGCGCAACACCGTACGCATTTATCAGAATGTCGGGACGGCGACGACACCCAGCTGGACGGAGCGGCCAGCCTGGGAGATCAGCGGGCTTGCCTCCAACCGCTTTTACGCCCCTGCCGTAGGTGACCTGAACGGCGACGGCAAGGCTGACCTTATGCTGGGCTGGACCATCGGCTCTGTCATCGCCTACCGGAATTCCGGGTCAAGTACTGTGCCCGCGTGGACGCGGCAGACAGCCTGGGACACCATCCCGGTCACCAGCACCAGCACCCCGGCGCTCGCGGACCTGAACGGGGATGGACTGCCTGACCTCCTCATCGGCGGCATCTACGGCAGCGTATTCGCCTTCTATAACACCGGTACGACGGCGGCTCCGGTATGGACCACCATCGGTGACTGGTTCATCACCGACCCCAATCCCAATGCGACAAACTACGCCGGCCCTGCCATCGGTGATCTCAACGGCGACGGCCTGCCGGACCTTGTGGTGGGTGACATCGGCGGCGCACTGTACGGGTACAGGAATGACGGCCTGCCCAAATTCCCAACCTCCGGCACCGGCCCGCCGCCGCCGCCAGCCACAACCACCGTGACGGACACCTTCGAGAATTTCAGCTGCGGCGGTGCGTGGAAGCTGGCCCCAACGGGTCCGAACACCTCTTATACCCGTAAGTGCAGCGACGGGTGGACAGCCTTCGCCCAGGATGTGGCCGCGCCGAGTTCCTCGACGCAGTCCCCCGGACCGATCGGCAACCAGAACGTTGTCACTCTGGACAACACCGTAAACGGCCCGAATACACCCACCGGTACGCTGGGGGCGGCCGAGCTCTATACGAATCCCACGTCCGCGATCGGTGTGCTGTGGTTGCTGAAGACCTATCCGGTGATCCCGGGTGTGGCCATATCCTCCATCCAGGCGGACTTCAGAAACCAGTCAAGTACCGCCACCAGCCAGGTGGTGGGCATGGTGGTGTTTAACGGCACGGTCACCAATCCCTCAGGCCAGACCAACGGTTCGGGTGTGCCCCTGCGCTCCGATGTGCTGGCCGCCGACATGCGCTTCCAGAACTGCGGCGCGGGTGTGTGGTGCCCGTGGACTACCAGCAACCTCGGCGCAACGACGACGATTATCCCCAACACGTCAACCATCACGGTGGCATTCCGATTGGAGGACGTCTACAGCAACAGGGTTCACTACGGCGAACTGGACAACGTCAAAGTCAGCGGCGTGAGCACATCGACCCAGTTGCCCATCCCCACCGGCGATATCGCCCAGCTGTGGGATAATTCCTACGCGGCCCCCGGGACGAATAACGACAAGGCCGAGGCAGTGGATGTCACCACCGACGCCGCCGGCAATGTCTACGTGACGGGTAAGAGCTATCAGTCCGGCACCGGTTACGGCAATTACGACATTGTCACCCTCAAGTATGACTCGGCGGGGAATCAAGTTGGCCCGACCATGGTTTATGACAACCTTAACCATACCAATGCCGATGATGTGCCGGTGAAGATTGCCGTGGATAGCAGCG
>CAYXAX010000112.1:0-8739 GCA_964463055.1 uncultured Gammaproteobacteria bacterium
TGATGGTCACCGATCCGCTGTCACCGCCCAGGGTCATCACCCGCCCCGCGCGCTCATAGAACGCCGCCAGCCGCGATGCCAGGTAGGCGGGATAACCCTCCTCCACGGGCATCTGCCCCAGACGCCCGGCCACCTCACGCAGCGCCTCGGCCCAGCGGCTGGTGGAGTCCGCCACCATGACTACATCATAGCCCTGGTCGCGGTAATACTCCGCCAGGGTCACCCCCGCATAGACCGAGGCCTCGCGGGCCACCACCGGCATATTCGAGGTGTTGGCCACCAGAAAGGTGCGCTCCATCAACGAGCGCCCGCTGTGCGGGTCGGTAAGCTTGGGAAAGCTGTCGAGGATGTCCACCAGCTCGTTGCCGCGCTCGCCGCAGCCCACATAGATGACGATATCGGCGTTGGACCAGCGTGCGATCTGTTGCTGCACCATGGTCTTGCCGGCGCCGAAGGGTCCGGGCACCGCCGCCTTGCCGCCCTTGAGCAGGGGAAAGAACGTGTCCAGTATGCGCTGGCCGGTGATCAGCGGGGCCACCGCGTGGTCGCGCCTGTCATACGGCCGCGGGGTGCGTACCGGCCAGCGATGATACAGCTTCAATTCGTGGGTCATGCCGTCATCACCCGTCAGCGACGCGATGGTGTCCTCCACGGTATACCCGCCACCAGCTGCCAGGTCTTGCAGCTTCCCGCTCAGTCCCGGTGGCACCAGGATCTTGTGGGTGATGGTCTCGCTCTCCTGCACCGTGCCCAGGACCATACCGCCCGTCACCGGCGCTCCCTGCTTGAGTTGCTGCGCCGGCATGAAGGTCCACTTGCGATCCCGGTCCAGGGACGGAAGGTGCGCCCCCAGGGGTATGTGAGCACCGCTTTGTTCCGCCAGCCGGTCTAACGGCCGCTGTACCCCGTCGAAAATACGCCCCAGCAGGCCCGGCCCCAGTTCCACCGACAATGGACGACCAAGCGCCTCAACCTCATCGCCGGGGCGCAGACCGTCGGTGGTCTCGTAGACCTGTATCAGCGCCTCTTCGCCCTCGCGGCCGATCACCTCGCCGGTCAGACCCAGGCGCCCGATGCGCGCCTGCTCGCCGTTGACCACCCCGGGCAGGCGCGCCCGCACCAGCGGGCCGTTGATGTCGATGATCTCACCCGCCATGGGTGTCTCCCATAACATCCGTCGCGGCGAACAGTCGTTCGCTGATCACCTGGCGCAGTACTTCGTCCAGACGCTCCAGGCGGCCCTCGAAGGCGTTGTCCATGCGCACCCGGTTTTCCTTGTCGGACACGCGCACGCCGCCGCTGCATGGCAGCGCCTTGCTGCTCAGGGAAACAGTCTTGTCCGCCACCGACTCAGTGGCGAACGCCTCCCAACGGGACTGCAGCCGTTCCAGGTCCTGCGCACTGACTTCGGCGATCAGCTCCCGCGCCGGGATAGGCGCCGACGCGTCCCGCAACAAGGCCTGCAGCACCGGCAGATATTCATCTTCGTCGCCGGCCATGGCGCGCAGGCGCTCGACCAGCCGCGTCATGGCCGACTCGACCAATTCCCAGCGTTGACGCTCCATCTGCTCGCGCAACTGCAGCTCACTGGCCTGGACGCGTTGGCGGTATAAACGCTCTGCGGCCTCCTTGGCCGCCAGCACCTCGCGCTCCTCGCGCAGGCGCAGGCGCTGGTTTTCCTCCTCGATGATCTGGTCCCGAATACTGTGGGCGTGGGCGAGGTGCTCGTCGGCCAGCTTGCGTGCGCGCTCCAGCAGCGCCGCTTCCAGGTCGTCGGTAAGGGTCTGGTCGTTCATGGACGCTCCCCGAGGGCGCCACCGCCCAACAGGCTCACCACCAGGTCCTCCACCTCGGGGTGGTATTCCTCCGGTGACTGCAGCGGCGGCACTTCCGTGATCACAATACGCCCGCCTTCGTTGCGCACCTTTTGCAACATCGCGCCGTCGGAACGGGCCAGGCGCGGCTCGAGAAATATCAGTGCCCGATGCCGGTGCCTGAGCAGATCCGTCAGCACCCGTTCCACATCGCCGGCGCCTGCCTCGGGCCAGGTCTCGAAACCGATCAGGGCGAATCCCTCCATGAGCGCCGAGCTGCCCATGGCGATAAGCCGGGTACGCGTATCGTCCTTGCCCGGCGCTGCGGCGGTACGACTCCCGGCGTCGTTCATGTCAGATCTTTCCCAGCAGCAGAATGGTCACCACAAGCCCATAGATGGCGATCCCCTCGGCAAGGCCCAGATAGATCAGGGTGCGGCCGAACATCTCCGGCTTTTCCGAGATGATCGCCAGGGACGAGGCCCCCACCGGCCCCACGGCGATCCCGGCACCGATGGCCGCCAGTCCGGTGGGCAGGCCGATGCCGATGAGCGCCAGACCCATGCCTGTGGAGACCGCGCTCGCCTGCCCCGCCAGGGGCTGGGCCACCGCATCGTGAATGCCCAGGACCAGCAATCCCATCTCGCCCAACACGAAGATCAGCAGGTTGGCCCCGGTAACGCCCTTGAGCCAGCGCCGCGGATTTGCGCCCCGGGGCAGCGGCCACAGCTCGAAATAAACCCCCAGCCCAATGATCCCCACCACGCTAAATGTAATAAGCCCAACCAACCAATACATAACTCACTCCTTTGTCATCGCTACGACTTGCGACCTGTGACCTGCGACTTGAGACATGTTTGCGTATTCAAGGTGATTCCGCCTCCGGCAGCGCCCTGCCTACCATCGTCAACGGCCGGAACGCCTGCCCGTCGCCGCTGAAAAAGCGCGAAAATCCTTCGTAGTACTCCAGGCGCAATACCTGGATGGCCACGATGCCGCCCTCCAATACCAGCATGAAGACGTTGCCTATGATGACCGTGCCCCAGTGACCCGCGGTGTCCATCATGCCCGCCAGCATGTAGATGGCAATGGACAGGGCCACGTGATTGAGACTGAAGGCCGCCACGCGCAGGAAAGACAGGGTGTTGGCGATGTAGCGCATGACCGTCTCGAATCCTTCCACCGCGACGATGAGGATGCGCTCACCGGTCCCGGTGCGGTTGGCCTGCCAGATGCGCCACAGGATCACAGCCAGGGGCAGGATCATGGCCAGCAGGCCGACCGCATTCACACCGCCGTGGCGCACCAGCTGGCTGCCGCCGTACAGCAGACCCACATAGAACAGCATGCCCATGGCGCCGTTGGCATCCAACAGCGCCTCGGCGTAGCGCCGCGCCGCCACAAGATTGCGTATGGTGATAACACTGGCCAGCAGGATGAAGCCGATGCCCCAGTACAACGCCAGCTCCAGCATGTACAGCGGATCCTTCATGGGGGACAGCCACAGGGGATTGATGATCTCGGCGCCGAACACGCTGCCGTAGAATAATCCGAACACCGTGGAGGACAACCCGGCGGCCACCACGAACGGCCTGAAGCCGCGCCAACTGCGCGGCAGGAGCAGGCCCGCCGCGCAGATCACGGCCCCCTGACCCGCGTCACCGAACATCATGCCGAACATGGCCACGAAGGTCACCGCAAACAGCCACGTGGGGTCCACTTCGCCGTAACGCGGGATGCCGTAACTGCGCACCAGTGCCGCGAATGGGCGCAGCCAGCTCGGGTAGCGAAATGCCGACGGCACCGCCTTGTGTTCCTCCGCACGGGGTGCGCGCACCGTCATGGCGACGCGCCCGCCGAGACGGTGGGCCAATGCACGGCGCAAGGCCTCCACGCGGTCTTCGGGAACCCAGCCGCCGACCTGGACCAGCCCGCCGCGCCCATGAAGAGTGTCGATGAGTTGCTGGTAGGGTGCCGCACGGGCAAGTGTCGCGGCGGCGGCCAGGATGGTTTCGCGATGCTCGACCATATTTTCCCGAACCGTACGCTCATGGGCCTGCAGCGCGTCCGCCACCCGCCGCCAGCGGGATTGCAGCTGTTCACGCAACCGGCTGGGCCGGTCCTGAAACTCGCGGGGCAGCGTTACCGGATGAAACGCGGCCGCCTTCAATACCCGCGCCAGCGCCTCGCCCGCGCCAGCAAGACCCGCCACAACCACATGGGACGTGCCGTCGGTCTCCTTGAACACGCTCAGGGAATAGCCCAACAACCCCAGCGATTCCCGCAGACGCGGGACATCGCCGCCGGCCACGGTCCCCACGTGCACATCGAGAAATTGCAGCTTGCCCTGCAGCAGCCCCAGATCCACATCAAGCGCCTCGTATTCCGTCAGCGCCTGGCGCAGTTGGGACACCTGGTGCTGCTCTTCCAAAAGCCCGCGTTCGTTCTCTTCACAGCGCGAAAACACGTGCCATATCGCGCCCAGCTTGTCATTGACACGGGCCAGTGTCTCGCCCGTCACTACTTCTTGTGCGTCATCGGCGACGGGCGACTCGGGCTGCAGCCGGGTGTATGCCAGGATCTTGTCCAGACGCCGTGCAGCACTGACATATAACCCGCTGAAGCGGGTGCCCGGCTGTTCCGGCAGTGCATCATCGGCGACAGCCTCCTGATGAGGCGCGAACACGCCTTGTTCAGCCAGGGTCATGGCGGCGGCGGATGCCTCCTCACGCATCAGGTACAAGGTGACATGGCGCATGGACAGGGGCGTAAACATCAAACCGCCTGCGCAGCGCCGCGCGCCTGTGCCCCGGCCTGCGACTCTATACGCGCCGCGCTGCGCAGCAACGCGGGATCCAGGTGCAGCTGCGCACCCTTGAGCGCGGCCTGGACCTGCCACAGCTGCCACTCCCTGAGGAGCAGATAGGCGCACGGACGCGCCATGTTGAACGTAGTGTAGTCGAGCACACGCCTCGCCACCCGTACAGTTTCACGGCGCATCACCGCCTCCACCCCCGTAACGGACGTCACCCCTGTCATCAACCGGCCGAGGGCGGCGGGCAACTGCTGCACCACCTCCTCGACCCCGCCAAGCTGCACCAGGGACAGCAACACCTTGCTGTCCAGGTGCTGCCCCGCGGGGACCAGCAGATAATAGGTATGCGCCGGCTCCATGCCGTATACGTGACGATAACGCAGCAGCCATACCAGATTCATCTGATCGATGAACACCTTGGTGAGGCGGCGCAGATCCCGCCCTTCCCCATCAGGCAGGGCGTTGGCGCGTTTCGACAGGCCGGTGAAGTATTCCTTATCCAGGGCCGCCTCCACGGCGAACACTTCACGCTGCTCTTCATAGATGCCGCGTGCCTGCCGCGCCATATCGGCATACACACTCTGCTCCAGGCGACGCAACAGCTCAGCGGTGTCTTCGGCATGAACCAGGCTGTCCACCGGCAGCGCCGCCATGGGGCCGAGGTCCAGCAGGTCATCGCGCATATCCGCGGCCGCTTGCCCCGAGACCATGGCGCGCATGATCGCCTTGAGATTGGTCATTTCAAAGCGCCGCATCCAATAGGCGATCATCTCCCGCGCGGATCCCGTAAGCGGGCGGGCGAGACGCTGGGCCTCGTCGACCAAGCGTGTAATTAATGTCTGCTCCAAGGCCTTTTCATCCACGGCTTTGCCGACCATGGGTATCTGCAGGTCATACGATTTCAGGGTCTGCAGTTGTTCTTCCAGCGACTGATCCATCAGCCGGTTGAGGATGTCGCCCGGCAACAGGCGGCCGGCGAACAGCGACACGCGGGTGTGGAGATAGGCGTAACGGGCGGCGGCGGACATCGCTCAATCGCCGGTGCTGACATCCAGAAAACGCTCAAGGGCCGCCGCGACGGCCGCGTCTGCGGCCTTCTCCGCCGCCGCCTTCATGCGTGTGCCGTGCTCGTCATAGCGGCGCTGCATTTCAGCAATGGATTGGCGGGCGCGTTCCTCCGCCTTGCTGCGAAATGATTCTTGGATGCCGGGTATACGCTTGTTAAAGCGCTGCTCCGCGGTTTGCGCCTCTTGCCGGGCCTGGGCCACCAGGCGGTCGCGCTCCTTCAGGGCCTGGTCTACCTGTCCCTGGGCCTTGACCTCCGCATCCAGCAACCGTTTGAGCGCGTCGTCCATTTCCCGTCGTCTCCCGTTGAGAGGGCCGCATGCCAACGGCGCAACTATGGGCCACCGCGACTGACTTGCCCGGCACGTGCCTAACCTATCGCCGCTATTAGGGATTTTCCATGCAGGGTCCATATTTAAACATTGATAAGGGTCAAATTGAAGCCCATTCAACTCAGCGTGCCTCTATTTGACACCCGGATCATGCATGCGATCCCCATCGTCCGTGATGGGATAGAATATACACTCGTCTCGAGGGCAAAGATGCAAAGATTAAAAGGATAGACACCGGCCTTTAATCTTTGCATCTTTCACACTTTGATACTGTCATTCAACATGAAATCCGATGCCATCTCCATCAAGGGCGCCCGCCAGAACAATCTGAAAGACCTCGACCTCGATATCCCCCTGCACGAGCTGGTGGTGATCACCGGCGTGAGCGGCTCGGGCAAGTCGTCGCTGGCCTTCGATACTGTGTATGCCGAGGGCCAGCGCCGTTATGTGGAGACATTCTCTCCGTACGCGCGCCAGTTCCTGGACCGCATGGACAAACCCCAGGCCCAGCGCATCGACGGTATCCCCCCGGCCATTGCCATCGATCAGACCAACCCGGTGCGCACGTCCCGCTCCACGGTGGGCACCATGACAGAGCTCAACGACCACCTCAAGCTGCTGTTCGCCCGCGCCGCGCAGCTGTATTGCCGCGGCTGCGGACAGGCGGTGAGACGCGAATCCGCCGAAGACGTGTTTGGACACATCAGCCACCGCGCAGCCGCAGCAAATGTTACCGGCCTGCTGATCGTCTTTCCCGTCACTGTCCCCGCCAATTTTACCGACGCGGAGATAAAATCGTGGCTCACCAAACAGGGTTACGGACGCATTCACCGTCAACAAGGTGATGTCATTGAGGTCATTCAGGACCGGCTGGCAATCAATGATGAGGCCCGCGGCCGGCTGGTGGAAGACCTGGAGGCGGCCCTGAAATACGGCCAGGGCCGGGTACTGGTCTATGCGCTGAACGCCCGGCGCCGACCGGCGCGCACACCGTGGCGCTTTTCCACCGGTCTGCACTGTGCGGACTGCGACATCGCCTATCAAGACCCGACACCGAGCCTGTTCTCGTTCAATTCGCCCATCGGCGCCTGTGCCACATGCCGCGGCTTCGGACGCACCATGGGCATAGACGACGCTCTTGTCATCCCCGACGAAGGCAAGAGCCTCGCCGATGGCGCCGTCAGGCCATGGCAGACGGACAGCTATCGCGAGTGCCAGGATGACTTGATGCGCTTCGCCAAGCGCCGTGGCATACCCACGGACGTGCCGTGGCGCAAACTCACCAAGGCCCAGCGACGCTGGGTACTGGAGGGAGAAGGTGATTGGGAAGCGCGCGTGTGGTACGGCGTGCGGCGGTTCTTTCAGTGGCTGGAGACCAAGAGCTACAAGATGCACATCCGCGTGCTGCTGTCCAAGTACCGCGCCTACAACCCCTGTCCGGAGTGCCGCGGCGCCCGGTTAAAGGCCCCCGCCCTGTGGTGGCGCCTGGGCACCAAGGCCGACGCCGACCGGATTCTGGCACCCGCCACACGGTTTGAACCGCCCGGCCTGACCATGAACAACAAGGCGTTCGCCGCCCTGCCCGGCGTGACCCTGCACGACGTGATGTGTCTGCCACTGTCCGATTGCCATCGGTTCTTTGACCAATTGCACCTGCCGGCGCCCCTGGACGAGGCCGCGGACCTGCTGCTCAAGGAGATCCGCACCCGTCTGGGCTATCTGGTCACCGTAGGCCTGGGTTACCTGACCCTGGACCGTCAGTCGCGAACCCTGAGCGGCGGCGAGGTGCAGCGCATCAACCTTACCACCGCCCTGGGCACCTCGCTGGTCAACACCTTGTTTGTCCTGGACGAGCCCAGCATCGGCCTGCACCCCCGCGACATGCGGCGGGTCATCGAGGTCCTGCAGCGGCTGCGCGACGCGGGCAACTCCCTGCTGGTGGTGGAACATGACCCCCAGGTGATACTGGCGGCTGACCGCATTCTCGACATGGGACCCGGTCCCGGCGAACGCGGCGGAGAGGTGGTGTTTTTCGGAACACCCGATGCCCTGCGCGAAGACAAAACATCCCTGACGGCCGCCTACCTGCGTGGCGAACGTGAGGTTGCACCCGATACCAAACCCAGGCCACCGGCCAGGAATACCCCGCGCCTGGAGGTACTGGGCGCGGCCGCCAATAATCTGAAGGACATTGACGTGAGCATTCCCCTGCAGCGCCTGGTGTGCATCACCGGTGTCAGCGGTTCGGGCAAATCCACCCTGGTGCAGGACGTGCTGTACAACGCGCTGCGCAAACTCAAGGGCCGCCCGGTGGAGCCTGCAGGAGCGCACCGCGCCATCCGCGGCCACGCGCATATCGACGACGTGGTCCTGGTGGACCAGTCGCCCATCGGCAAGACCACCCGCTCCAACCCCGCCAGCTACGTGGGCGCCCTGGGCGGTATCCGCAAGGCATTCGCCGCCGACCCCACGTCACGCGCACGGGGCTACACCACATCCACTTTCAGCTTCAACAGCGGTGACGGGCGTTGCCCCACCTGTGGCGGCAACGGCTTCGAGCACATCGAGATGCAGTTCCTCAGCGACGTCTACCTGCGCTGCCCGGACTGCGACGGCAGGCGTTACCGCGCGGAGATTCTGGAGGTCACACTGACCGGCGCCGGCGCATCGGATGCCGGCGGCAAGTCCATCGCCGACGTGCTGGACATGACCG
>CAYXAX010000113.1:0-1794 GCA_964463055.1 uncultured Gammaproteobacteria bacterium
CTCTGAATAAGATATCCTTTATCACCACGGGGCACGCGTCCGCATCCACCCATATTTTCATTTCCGGACGGCCTGTTCAGTATGGCGCTGGCGGCCGGTCCGCCACCGGCCGCTGCGGTGCAAATTATCTTTCGACGACGTTAAAAACAATGTGGAGAGCGGCATAGAAGTTGCGGTTCTCCGCCGCGGTACCGGAGGGATTGGAAACCACAGGTCGGCGAATTCATCATCATGTGATGAACATACCGCGGTACGCTGTGAGGGAAAGACGCGATGATCCGGTCGCGCGCAAGGCACTGTGAATGATAGGGTCAATCAGGCATACGGTTGGATTAGATGCCTGTGCGCCGACGCGCCCTGTGCCGACCGTACACAAGCAACAGACCCAGTGCCAGCAAGTCCACCGGGCCGACTTCGCCCCCGCCGGAACCACCGCCTCCCTGTACCGAGACAACAGAGTACTGATCTATCCCCGGGGGAAGCTTATGGGCCTCGATGCTGTCGAGCTCGGGACTGGCGGTCACATCGTTCGTGTGGAAAATGAAACGGTACTGAATGTAGCGATTGGTGCCCAGGGAGGAGATGTCCCCGTTGATGGCAATGTTGCTGGCCCAGGCGGTCCACGTATTGTCGGGGGTCGCCACGTTGCCCGCCCGGATAGCGACATCAACGGTTGTGTGGGGCGGTATCACCGGCGTATAGGACAGCGTTGTAAACCCGCCATGGACACCGGCATCAATGACATTTGAGATATAGGTACCCGACGTGTAATAGGGCGGCACAGTGATGCCCTTGAAGGCTTTGTCGCTGCCTGCATTCTGGACCAGCAGGTCCAATCGGCCGTCGCCGTCGATATCACCCAGCTCCGGCGCCGTGGATGTATGGGTGCCGGACCCCAGGCCGGTGATATCCCAGGAGAGATTGGCGGTCCACACGGGCGGATCGCCGGGGAGACCCGTTCCCGTATTCTGGTAGCCGAAGACCTCGCCGCCCGCGCTCTGGCCCTGGAAGATATCGATCTTGCCATCGCCATCCACGTCGCCCATGGCCAGCACCCCGCCTCCGGTCAGGTTCCAGGCGGGCACGGCCGTCCAGGCGGGAACGCTCGTCGTGCCGGTATTTTGATAGGCGGCGCCGTTCAACATCATGTCGACCTTGCCATCATTATCCATATCGCCCAGGGCCACGGTATAAAATTTGTTGGTGGGCAGCGACGACAAGCCGCTTTCCCAGGCGGTGTTGTGGGTCCACACCGGCGGATCGCCGGCAATACCGGTGCCCGTATTCTGGTAGACGCAGACCCTGTCTCGGGTAGCCACCACCAGGTCCGGTATGTGGTCGCCGTTCAGGTCCGCCACCCGTGGATGGGAGTATTGCCCTATGAAGCCAAAATCATGGCATGTGTTGGTCTCCCAAGTGGGCTCCTCGGTCCAGACCGGCGCCGAGGCCGTGCCGGTGTTCTTATACGCGTAGACATTGGCGTTGCCGTTACCCGAGCCGGTCAGCAGATCGGGCAGTCCGTCGTTATCCAGGTCGGCCAGGCCATAGGAAATACCCGGCGGGGTCCAACCGGACTGGGGTGACCAGCCCAGAACCGTGGTGCTGGTGTCCTGGGCCAGGAACACCGCGGCCGCCGCGCCGCTCCCCACCACGGCCACGTTATTGGTGGAGGTGGACGTGATGGTATCGGTCACGCCCAGGCCGGCGTTGAAGTCCGTGTCGCTGGTCAGCAGCACGTCGTTGCCCGCCGGGGCCTGCAGCACGGCGCTGTTGTTGGTCTCGTCCGCCTCCAGG
>CAYXAX010000113.1:1804-8731 GCA_964463055.1 uncultured Gammaproteobacteria bacterium
TTCTGATCGTCGACGATGGCGCCGATGTAGTACTGCCCCGGAGTCAGGGTGTTGGCGGGAATGGTCACCGTGGTGGTATCGCTCGCCAGGCCGGAAAAATCCGTAAGGGTATATGACCCGATCAGGGTATCTGACGTCGTAATGGTGGAGTCGGGGTACGTGGACAAATAGATACCCACCCGGAAAGGCGCCCCCGACGGTGTCGGGGCGGACACCAGATTGGTCACCGTGACCGAGACGTCGAACGGCTGTGTATGGTCGATGGTCGTGGGCGCGCTGATGTCGCTCACCACCAGGTCCGAGGCGGCGATGGTGATGGGCGATGCCGCCACCAGCTGGTTGTTGGTCTCGTCCGCCTCGACTACCACGTTGGAGCTGTCTGCCAGCGCCACCAGGAAGTAGTCCCCCGCCGGCGTCACGGACGGGATAGTCAAGGTGGTGGCGGGCGCATCCGACTGTCCCGGGGCGAGATTCTGGATGTCGCGCGTTCCGATCAAGGCCAGCGAGCCCAGGTCCGGCGAGCCGCTGACATCGGGCGCAAGATAATAACTGACGGTAAAGACACCGGAGTCGACGTGGATCTTATTGGCCAAATCATCGATATTCAACACGGTATTGGCTACGTCGATGGTCCCGTTGATCACACCGTCCGTGGGCCCGCTCAACTGGGTCATGGTCAAATCAGGCAAGGCCTTTTCATAACGAACCGTCTGCATATGATCGAGGCCAGTCGCACTATCGGTACTGGTTCCCACGACATAGGCGGTCGTATCGCCATTGGTGTCCACACCCAATGCCAGGGCGGTGGGTATATCCGCAACATTGCTGCCGTCGTAGGTAATGGCGTCGGTTACCACCCCGGACGAATCATACTTCACCGTCACGAAATTCGCGTTGCCCGGATTCGGGCTGACGGCACCGAGTACGTACAGGGTACCGCCGCTGTCCAGCGCCAGATCCGTACCCCAGTCATTCAAACCTGAATTGCCGTAAGTCTGCACCCAGGCCAGCGTACCATCCGTCAGGTATTTGAGGGTGACCATATCGTAGTTGGACACATGACCGGCTTTGCCGGTGATATACACACTGCCGCTGCCGTCTATAATCATGGCGCTGGGCATGGCCTCGACAGCGCCCCCGCCGTATGTCTTTGCCCACAGGGGTGAACCGCCGCCGGGGCCGTATTTCAGGACCACGATGGCGGGACTGCCGCCATTGCTGTTATAGCTGTACCCGGTGACGTAGGTGTTGCCGCTGCCGTCTTCGGCCAGGGCCGTTGCAAGGTCATTGTTACCGCTGTCGTAGCGCGCCACCCACTGCTGGACGCCGGCGCTGTTATACTGGATCGTTACGATGTCGTCGCTGGTACCGAAACTATTTCCGGTGATGTAGACATTACCGCTTGAATCCAACTTCATCCCGACCGCCTCGTCATCGTCCCCTCCATCATAGAGACTGGCGGATGACCACAGCGGCGCGCCCGCCGCGGTGTACGCCACGGTCGCGTAATCGCAGGCACCGGTGGCGCTGCAGGTACGGCCCGTGGCAAAGACATTGCCGCTGGCGTCGACGGCCAGCGCCGTGGGCACGTCGTCATTGCCGGCGTTGTCGTAGGTGTTGGACCACAAAAGATTACCGTTGGGATCGTACTTGAGGACAACGAAGTCGTTATCGGTACCGTTATAGCTGCGCCCCACGATATCGATATCCCCCGTGCCGTCAATGGCCATGGCCACCGCCTGGTCGTCGTTATCGCTGGGGCTGTTAAACGTGACCGGCCAGGGTGATACCGGCGTGCCGGTATCGTCGTACTTGACGGTGACGATGTCGTAGTTGGTCCCGTTGTTGAAGGTCCCCGTGACATAGGAATTGCCCGCGCCGTCCGTGACGATATCCGCGGCCGAGGACATATTGTCCGTACCGCCGGCCTGATAGCTGGTGGACCACAACTGGGCGAGATCATTGGTGGAAACGGGTGGACTTGCCGAGGTCGTGACGTTGCTCACGCTCAGGTTGTCAATCTCGGCAGTCGGTGCATAGGAGGTCGAGGTATCCTCCACTCTGAAAGCCACGGTGATATAGGAAGTGGTGGGCACAAGGTAATTCAGTCCGCTCAGGTCCGCCGCCTGCCATGGACACCAGCTGCCCACCGCAATGCCGGCGCACGTGCCAGCCGTAGCGCTGTTACTGCTACTATAGTTTTTATAGCCCAGCACATCCGAGCGGGATGGCGCGCCGGTTCCTGCCCGGATTCCATAGGGGCTGGTCACCTTACCATCGAACACCCACAGGCTGTAGAATTCACTGCCCCCGGTGTACTGGGCACGAATATCCGCCTTGAGGACTTGAACCGGCGTGCCCGGCGTGACCGGATAGCTCTTCAGCAGCCATAGCACACCCCGCTGCGCAACGTCGGGGGCGGTATTCAGCAATGCCGAACCCAATGGGGTCGCCGGGGCGGCGGATGGACCGTTGGCCGTATTGTCGAGGGCAACCACGTTCTGATCACCCACCGGTCCGATCCAAAGAGGATCGGGCGCGAACAGCGTATTGGACATGTCCTCCGCGTAGGCGGTCCAGCCGTTGCTGCAATACCGGGAATAGGAGTTGTTGGGCCCGGTCGGGTCGGACTGCCAACTGCCCGGGCAGTTGAAGCTGTCAAAGGTCTCGGTTGTCACGCCGGTGACGGACGGCGGGCCCTCGGGGATATAGGGCTCGCCCATGCCCGACGGGCTTTGGTAATAGACGGTCATACCGGCCGTGGTCCTGCTTAACAGATCGGGTTTACCGTCCCCGTTGAGATCGGCCAGGAACAAGGTGTGGCTGTTGGAAGACAACGCGGAGGCCGCAACGGGGAACAGAGACCAATTGAGCCCATAGTTCGTCCATGAGGGCGCAGTAGCAGTACCGACATTCGGATAGGCATAGATGTACCCGTAACTGCTCGACAGCACCTGGTCCAGACGGCCGTCCCCGTCCAGGTCGCCCACCGCCCTTCCCGACACATAACGCGGGGGTTGCGCAATGCCCCAACCGGTCATCTGGGTCCACGCGGGCACGATATTGGGGGCCGTGCCGGTGCCGGTGTTTTTAAACCAGGCGCTTCCGCCGGCTTTTCTCGCCAACAAATCAAGTTTGCCGTCGCCGTCCACATCCACCAGCGTAGTGGCATTCCAGCCGGAGCGGGACAAACCCGAGAAGCCCCAGGCGGCGTTATAGGTCCAGGTGGGTTGAGAACTGGTACCTGTATTCTCATATACACAGATCGTGTTACGGGTACCGATAACCAGATCCAGGTCGCCGTCACCGTCGATGTCGCCAAGCGCCGGCTCATAGTCGCCGCCGTCGTCATGCACCTGCCCATTAAACGTTACGGTGCAGGATGCAGATCCATTGAGGGTGGTCCAACTCGCCGGCGCGGCTGTCCAACTGGGATTGGCGTTGGTGCCGGTATTCTGGTAGGCGGTGATTGTCCCCGTTGTCGTCTGGCCAAACAGCAGATCGAGCTTGCCATCGCCGTTGATATCCGCCAAAGCGGGCTCCCCGGAATCGGCGGGCATGTTCCAGTTGGGTTGCGCTATCCACGGACTGTCCGCCCTGGCGGCGTGCATGGTGAACATGGACAGCACCATGGCGAACACCCCCGCCGCCAGCACACGGGGACCGGCCGCTTTACCAGTTGTCCTCATATCGCTTATTTTCTTGCCTGCAAACATTTACACTCTCACTCGACACCATTCACCGCGCCGTCACCCTACGCTGAAGGCCTAGGGCTTATTGAAGCAACTCCCGCCAAAAGATCCGGAATTTTCACGCGTAAAACCATTAGCGCCAGAGCCTGTAGTACAGGCTATGGCATTCTGAGAATAATCGAACACCGTCGACCAATCGAATGTCAGAGGTTGGAATCCAACAGGATCGATATAGTTATAGGTTCCGAAATCAAACGTCGAACCGCTGGTGTCCCAGCCCAGAGACGGGTCGCTGGCCAGTGACGGATCGCCGCTGGCGTTCCAACCCGCTCCCGGTGTAAAGGTAAAGCGTCCGGCGGTAACCAGAGACTGTTTCGGTTGTGACTTTGCCATGGAAAAATTGGCTGAACCCGCCCCAGGGATCGATGGATCATTCAGCACCAGGTTATTTGTCACCGGGGCTGCGGTACCGTCCTGGCTGTAGGTGAGTCCGCGTTCGTCAGCGATAAAACTCGAGGTCATGCTGCCGTCCTGAACGGTCTGTGAAATCAAGGGTTTCTTGTCGAGAAATGGCTTGGATACTTCCAGGGACATGTCACCCTTGGCACTGGTCATTACCATGCGAAATACCGAGTGGTCCGGGGCGTTACCGCCCGTCCCGGAGACGTTGTGATCACCCAGCGGGTTTGAGCTGTTCAAGAGTTGGTGAACAGAGTTGAGGGCAGTGGGGTTCACATCTCCGATCACGGAAGTCAGGTTTCCCCCGCCGTCCAGCGAAAACCCACCGCCGGCTGAAGGTATCTCCTGGTTCGGGGCAGTTCCCTGGAGCGTTGACGTTCCAGCGCGCGTATATGCCTCAATGGCAAACCCCGTAGCGGGGTTACCAACTATAGTATGAAAATAGGGATCACCATTTAAATATACTATGTTCTCCGTGAAAGGCGTCGGATCACCGTTACCGCTCTGGGTTGAACATTGACCATAACCGCAGGTCCCCATGTTATCGAGATCCCAAATACTACTACCGACATTCGGCTTGAAATTTATGGGTAAATCAGCGGCGGTTGCACCTGCCGTCATAAGCAGGCTGAACATGACAAAAAGAAATGCCTGAAGACAAATCCCTATTCTTGCCGGTGTTGAGCTGGCGTTGCTTTTGCCTTTTCTATTAAGCATGAAGTGTCCTTAATTCAAGGCCCGTCCCGATAATCCGGAAGGAAAAAACCTACGTGGATATGCATGTTCATTGCCAGCTATTCTTCTCGCCGCCGGGCACCGCTGAACCGGTATTAGGCGAGGATGGTCGAGCGATCGCATCGACAACTTGAAGTCGGCGTTGAATTCCGCCACAGAAAGGCGCTCCAAAGAATAGGAAGTACAAACAGTGCATGAAGCGAAATGAAATATTGGCGTTGACGGCGATGCGACGCAAACCCGCCACCCCTGAGTTGAACCAGAGACCGGCGGCTGGCATGTACTGCTGTGGTGCCCCTTAGCGCTTTGTATCCTTACTAAAGGCCCTCGCGGTACACCCTCCGCGAAGGGAGTCGGGTCCCCGTTGCCGTTCTGACTGGAGCACGCCCCATAGCCGCAGGACCCCGTGTCTTGTGTGGTCCAACCGTTGATATCCGGCTGAAAATTCAAGGGTAAACCTGCGGCATTGGCGCGGGTCACCGGCAACGAGGTGGCCACGGCAAAAAACAACAGCGCGAGGAATACAAACGCCGTTCTGTCTGGCGTAACCTTGGTATTCATGTCGCCTTTACTGTTAAGCATGGAAAAACGTGGTTCGCCGCTGTGCGTTAATCCCGCCACTCCCTGGCTATGCGCGCGAGTCACGGGCAACCTCCACGCTGCAGATCTTTCACCCACCGAAGTTCGCGCAGCCGCGACATGGCGGGGAGTCTTGCCTATAACTTGGGATCCATTTCCCGAATAACCCACGGCTCGCGGTTTTACCGTGCGACAATAGGACTCAGGCTGCTGAAGTGCCCTGCATGCCAAATCCATCGACATAGTGAGATCGGCTTTGAAGCCCGCCGCGGCCGTATGTGGCAGGCGTACATATGAGAAACAGACAGTCCTGCTGCGCGAGTTCCCCATCTGTGATGTTGGTGTGAGCGCAGAACCGCACACAGCGCGCCAGGTATCTGGTGATTCAATAGGATGATCCGGAGAGCGGCCGCCTCGCACCCACTCTGAAGGTCTTTGCGGCATATCCAGTATCCCCCGCCCTAATGACTGGATGATGTGTGTCATTATTATTCTGTCCTCAGAGCTTAGCCTCTCGGATCTTATTTTATGGCTCAGATGGCGGTACCCTCACTCCCGCGCGCCCTCTGCAATCTCTATACAGACCAGACTTGAACAACTCGCTATTTACTAAACTTCCCTATGATTGATATATCGACCTCTCAGATGTAACTATTAGGGGTTTTTGATGAATATAAGCAATAAATTCACTGACTTACGCTATCTTATTGTATCCGATACGAAATTGTAGCCTGCCTGGACTAACAAATCGATAACAACCAAAATGGGTAAAAACGATTTCTTGCACTATCTGCCATATCAAATACCATTTTCACGATTTAGAACCATATAAAGCATCGATTTTATCGAATAAATCAGGGACAACCGTGTGCCGTGCAGAGATTAAACGGCGTGTGCCCGCATTTTGTTCAACCCCGCAATCCAGATAGCCATAACATACATTTATTCAGTATGTTATTGAGCTGTTAGACCCATTCAAAACCCCGCCCTCTCCGAACATCGACCTGGTCTAACAGGGTGTTGAAAAACACCCTGGTAAAGCGGCGCAGCGGGTTGAAAAAGGCCAACGCACTCCAAAAACCACGTTAACCAATTTAGCGCCACACCCAGGTAATCAGAAAAATTCTCGGTAGAGGAGACCGGAAACTCGACAACCCGGATGCCATAGAAACGGGCCAAGCGCCGCCGGGGATGGGGGATGATTCCGATGTATTGGTCGAGTTGCTACGGTGAAGGCTACGCCGGGAGAAAAGCCGCTCTCCCTATCTACACGATTGGCCGCCAAAAAGTGGCAGCCGTGCCATAACATTTAGACAGGCGGCTATTCGCGGATGACGGGAAAAGCGTAACGTCGACTGAAGGCCACGCTAGACATTAAACCCCGCCGCACGCAGCTGGGTCTTGGCCTCCAGGGCCAGGGTGGCCATTTCCAGATCGAACTCCCAGTCGTAGGTGCGCACCG
>CAYXAX010000114.1:0-8526 GCA_964463055.1 uncultured Gammaproteobacteria bacterium
ATGGGCCTGGACCTGGGCCATGAAATCCATCACCACCACTACAACGATCAGCAGGGACGTGCCGCCGAAATAAAACGGGACACTCCACTTGACGATGAGAAACTGGGGCAGCAGACACACCGCGGTAACGTACATGGCACCCCACACGGTGAGGCGCGTCATCACCGAATCGATATAGCGCGCGGTCTGCTCACCGGGACGGATGCCGGGGATAAACGCCCCCGACTTTTTCAGATTATCCGCTGTTTCCTTGGGATTGAACACCAGTGCGGTATAAAAAAAGCAGAAAAAGACGATCGCCGTGGCATAGGTAAGATCATAGATAGGCTGACCGGGCGAAAGGACGGTGGTAATGTCCCGCAGCCAACCCATGCCCTCGTTATTGGCAAACCAGCTCCCCAGTGTGGTGGGAAACAGGATGATACTGGAAGCGAAGATGGGCGGAATGACGCCTGCCATGTTGATCTTAAGAGGCAGATGGCTGGTCTGACCCGCGTACATGCGCCGGCCCTGCTGTCGCTTGGCGTAATTGACCGTGATACGTCGCTGACCCCGCTCCATGAAAACCACGAACCAGGTGACGGCAACGGCCAGTACGAACAGAAACAACACGGTGAACACGTGCAGCTCACCGGTGCGGGCCAGTTCCAGGGTGCCGCCGATGGCCGCCGGCAGACCGGCGATGATGCCGGAGAATATGATCAACGAGATACCATTGCCCACGCCGCGCTCGGTGACCTGCTCACCCAGCCACACCAGGAACATGGTGCCGGTCACCAGAGTGACCACCGCGGTCATGCGGAAGCCCCAGCCCGGATCCACGACGATGGCGCCGGCATTGACCTTCTGTCCTTCCAGGGCGATGGCGATGCCCAGGGCCTGGAACGCGGCCAGACCCGCCGTGGCATAGCGCGTGTATTCGGTGATTTTGCGCCGTCCGGCCTCGCCTTCCTTTTTCAGCTGCTCCAGGCTGGGCACGATGGAGCCCAGCAGCTGGAAGATGATGGACGCGGAGATGTACGGCATCACCCCGAGGGCGAACACAGTCAAGCGCTTCAACGCGCCGCCGGAGAACATGTTGAACATGTCGATGATGGTGCCCTTCTGCTGGTCGAACAACGCCGCCAGGGCTACCGGGTCGATACCGGGGATGGGGATATGGGCGCCGATACGGAACACCACCAGGGCGCCGACGACGAACAACAGCCGATGGCGCAGCTCGGTTAATTTACCGGCGCCACCCAGACCGCCTTTTGTTGATAATGGATTGGCCACTTAATCCTCGATCCTGCCGCCCACCGACTCGATGGCGGCACGCGCGCCCTTGGTCACTGCGAGACCGCGCAGGGTAACGGCGGACTCAAGCTTGCCGGAACAGATCACTTTGACGCGCTCCGCGGCCTGAGGGACCAGGTCGGCACTCTTCAGCACCGCCAGATCGATGACATCCGCCTTGCACTTCGCCAGCTGATCAAGACGAATCTCGGCGCGGGTCTGCGCAATCCTGGAACGGAAACCCACCTTGGGCAGTCGCCGCTGAATGGGCATTTGACCGCCTTCAAAACCCACCTTGTGGAAACCGCCGGCACGGGCATGCTGGCCCTTGTGTCCACGGCCGGCGGTCTTGCCGAGCCCGGAGCCGATGCCGCGCCCGACGCGCTTGGCCTGTTGCTTGGCGCCGCGGGCGGGTTTCAAGCCATTGAGACGCAGTGTCATGCTTCCTCCACCTTGAGCATATAGGAGATCTTATTAATCATGCCCCGGTTGCACGGCGTGTCGGCCACCTTCACGCTGTGATGCATGCGGCGCAGACCCAAGCCGTGGGCGCACGCCTTGTGGGATGCCAGCCTGCCGTGAAAGCTGCGTACCAGGGTTACCTTGAGCTGCTTGTTGTCCGCCATGTCCTTAACCCGTAATCTCGCTTACTTTTTTACCGCGCTTGGTGGCAATGGTCTCAGGGTCCTCCATCTCCACCAGACCCTTCAAAGTCGCACGCACCACGTTGATGGGATTAGTGGACCCGAAGCACTTGCCGATCACGTTGCGCACCCCCAGCACCTCGAGGACGGCGCGCATTGCGCCGCCGGCGATGATCCCGGTACCTTCCGAGGCCGGCTGCATGAACACCTTCGTCGACCCGTGGGTAGCGATGACCGGGTATTGCAGGGTGTCGCCGCGCAGCTTCACCGTATGCATGTTGCGGCGCGCGGCCTCCAGGGCCTTCTGAATCGCCACCGGGACCTCGCGGGCCTTGCCCGAACCGATACCGACGCGGCCCTCGCCGTCGCCGACCACGGTCATGGCCGAAAAGCCGAACTGGCGCCCGCCCTTGACGACCTTGGCGACGCGCCGGACATTGACGAGCTTTTCACTAAGACCGTCGCTACTACTGGGGGAATCAAAATTCGCCATAAAGGTACCTCAAAACTCCAATCCGTTTTCCCGGGCGGCATCGGCCAGGGCCTTGATGCGACCGTGGTATTTGTAGCCCGAGCGGTCAAAAGCAACGCGCTTGATGCCGGCCTTCTGTGCACGGGCGGCAATGGCCCGACCCACCTCGATGGCCGCGGCGATATTGCCGGTGCCCTTCAACTTGCCTTTCAGGTCCTTGTCCAGGGTTGAGGCGCTGGCAAGTGTCGCACCACCGTTGGCGCTGGTGATCTGTACATAGATATGGCGCGGGGTGCGGTGCACACACAACCGGTGTACGCCCAGACTCGCGATCTTGATGCGTGTGCGGCGGGCGCGCCGCGCTCTGGCCGTTTTCTTTTGTGCCGAGTCGATCATGGCTATTTCTTCTTCGCTTCTTTGAGAACAATCAGTTCTTTGGCGTAACGAACACCCTTGCCCTTATAGGCGTCCGGCGGACGGAACGCGCGTATTACCGCGGCCACTTGTCCCACGGCCTGTTTGTCTATCCCGCTGATCACGATCTCTGTCTGGCTCGGCGTCTGCACAGTGATGCCGTCCGGGACCGGAAAGTTGACGGGATGCGAGAAACCCACGGTGAGATTCAGGTTCTTGCCCTGGGCCTGGGCACGATAACCGATACCCACCAATTCCAGCTTCTTTTCAAATCCAGCGGTAACACCCGTCACCATGTTGTTCAACAGCGCGCGCGTGGTCCCGGCCTGGGCGGTGGCCTGCGGATCGCGCGAACGGGTCTGCACCTTCAGACTGCCGTCCTCCTGGACGACCTCCACCAGCCGGTGGGCCGAATACTTCAGTTCCCCTTTGGGCCCCTTTACGGCGATATCCTGGTGATTGATGGTCACCGCAACGCCTTTGGGGAGTACGACAGGGTATTTCGCTATTCTGGACATGATACTTACGCGATATAACACACGACTTCACCGCCGGCGCCGATCTGGCGTGCCTGACGGTCGGTCATGATGCCTTTTGATGTGGACACGATGGCGATACCCAGGCCGTTCAACACCTTGGGCAGATCACCTTTCTTCTTGTATACCCGCAGCCCGGGTTTGCTGACCCGGCGCAGCTGGCTGATCACGGGGCGGCCTTCATAGTACTTCAGGGCGATGGTCAGCACCGGCTTCTTGTCATCCCCCTCGACCTTGAACTCATTGATGTAGCCTTCTTCTTTCAGCACCTCGGCGATCGCCACCTTTTGCTGAGACGACGGCATACTGACCGCTTCCTTACGCCCCATCTGGGCATTGCGGATCCGGCACAACATGTCGCTGATTGGATCTGTCATCGTCATCTTCGTTTAACCTTTTATAGTGCCGTTACCAGCTTGACTTGACCAGGCCGGGGATATCGCCCCGCATGGCAGCTTCACGCAACTTATTACGCGCCAGACCGAACTTGCGATAGTACCCGCGCGGCCGGCCGGTGACACGGCAGCGATTGCGCCCACGGCAAGGACTGGCGTCGCGCGGCAGCGACTGAAACTGATGCCGGGCGGCATCCCGCTCCTCCATGGTGATATTCGGATCGCGCAGCTTGTCTTTCAGGGCCTTACGCTTGGCGGCGTATTTAAGCACCGCGCGATTGCGCCTGATTTCACGATTGACCAGAGATTGCCTTGCCATAATATGCTACCTAGTTGCGGAACGGAAAATTAAAACCATCCAGTAATGCACGCGCCTCTTCATCGCTCTTGGCCGTGGTGGTGATGGTGATATCCAGACCACGGACCGCGTCGACCTTGTCGTAATCGATTTCAGGGAACACGATCTGTTCGCGTATCCCCATGCTGTAGTTGCCCCGGCCGTCGAAGGACTTGCCGTTCAACCCGCGAAAATCACGTACACGCGGAATGGCGATACTGATCAGGCGGTCGAGAAATTCGTACATGCGGTCACGGCGCAGCACCACCTTGCAGCCGATGGGCCAGTTCTCACGAATCTTGAACCCGGCAACCGATATGCGCGCGCGTGTGACCACGGGCTTCTGGCCGGCGATCTGGGTCATGTCCGATACGGCATGATCAATGATCTTGCGATCCCCGACGGCCTCGCCGACACCCATGTTCAATGTGATCTTTTCGATACGCGGCACAGCCATGACGCTCGTATAGCCGAAGCGCTCCATAAGCTGCTTGATAACCGTGTCTTTGTAGTGTTCCTGCAATCTTGCCATGTTCATAATACCCGCAAACTCACGAATCGATGACCTCGTTCGTCGATTTGAAAAACCGCACCTTGCGCCCGTCTTCCAGAACCTTGATGCCGACGCGGTCCGCCTTTTTGGTCACCGGGTTGAACAGCGCAACGTTGGAGATAGCCATCGGCGCTTCCTTCTCGACGATCCCGCCCGATACCCCGCGATTGGGGTTCGGTTTGGTGTGGCGCTTGATGATATTAACGTTCTCCACCAAGACCTTGTCGCCTGGCAGAACGCGAATGACCGTGCCGCGCTTGCCCTTGTCTTTACCCGTGACGACGATCACATCGTCGTCTTTTTTGATCCTATGCATAATCCAAAGCCACCTATGACTAAAGAACTTCCGGCGCCAGGGAGATAATGCGCATGAACTTCTCGACGCGCAGCTCACGGGTCACGGGGCCGAAGATACGCGTCCCGATGGGCTGAAGCTGATTGTTCAGGAGCACCGCCGCATTGCTGTCGAAGCGGATCAATGATCCGTCCGAGCGGCGGATACCCTTGCGCGTGCGTACCACCACGGCATTGTAGACCTCCCCCTTTTTGACCTTGCCGCGGGGTATGGCCTCTTTGACGCTGACCTTGATGACATCGCCGATGCCGGCGTAACGGCGCCGGGACCCACCCAACACCTTTATGCACATCACACGACGCGCGCCGCTGTTGTCGGCCACGTCAAGTTCTGACTCCATCTGTATCATTATCGTTATACCTGCCCTATCTGCCGTGTCGACGCGTCTTAAACGACATTGCGCTCCAGCACCTTCACCAACCGCCACGACTTGGTCTTGGCGAGCGGGCGGCACTGCTCAATAGACACTACATCGCCTTCCTGACATTCATTGTTCTCATCATGGGCATGCAGCTTCGTCGAGCGCGTAATGTATTTCTTGTACAAGGGGTGTTTCACGCGACGCGGGATAATGACGGTTATCGTCTTATCCATCTTGTTGCTGATCACTCGCCCGACCAGCGTCCGTGACGCCGCTGCCTGTTCACTCATAATGATGCACGAGCCTTTTCATTGATAATGGTTTTGATACGGGCGATGTTGCGGCGCACGTCCTTCATCTGGTGCGGCTTCGCCAACTGCCCCGATCCCCTCTGTATGCGCAGATTAAACTGCTCACGCAACAGCCCCTCGAGCTCCTTGCGCAGGGCCGCTATATCCTTTTGTCTGAGTTCGCTGGCACTCATCACATTACCGTCCGAATCACAAATGTCGTCTTGATGGGCAGTTTGGCCGCCGCCAGACGGAACGCCTGACGCGCGACATCCTCCGGCACGCCCTCCATCTCATAGAGCACATGGCCGGGCTTGACCTGAGCTACCCAGTATTCCACGTTGCCCTTGCCGCTGCCCATGCGCACTTCGAGCGGCTTCTTGGAAATCGGCTTGTCGGGAAACACGCGGATCCACACCTTACCGCCGCGCTTGACGTGGCGCGTCATGGCGCGCCGTGCGGCCTCGATCTGCCGCGCCGTAACCCGACCGCGGTCTGTGGACTGCAGCCCGTATTCGCCAAAGCTCACCTTGTTGCCGCGGCTCGCCTCGCCGCGCAGCCGGCCCTTCTGTTGCTTGCGATATTTTGTCTGTTTCGGTTGCAGCATGACTATAACCCTTCTTGACTACTGGCCCTTGATTAACTGCTCGCGGCGGCCTTTTCAACGGGCTCTTCCTGTTCGGCCTTGTCGAACACCTCACCCTTGAATATCCACACCTTGATGCCGATGACGCCGGAGGTGGTATTGGCCTCGGCGAAACCATAGTCGATATCGGCGCGGAACGTGTGCAGCGGCACACGGCCTTCGCGGTACCACTCGCTGCGCGCGATTTCCGCCCCGTTGAGCCGACCGGCGACATTGACCTTGATGCCCTGGGCGCCAAGCCGTATGGCGTTATTCACGGCGCGTCGCATGGCGCGGCGATATCGTATGCGCCGCTCAATCTGTTGGGTGATGCTCTCTGCCACCAGCTGCGCATCCAGCTCGGGCTTGCGGATCTCTTCGATGGAGATATGCACCGGCACTCCCATCATGTCGGAGACCTCTTTGCGCAACGCCTCCACGTCCTCGCCCTTTTTGCCGATGACGATGCCCGGCCGGGCGGTATGGATGGTGATACGCGCGTTGCGGGCCGGCCGCTCTATCTGAATACGGCTGACGGACGCCTGCGACAGTTTCTTCCTCAGAAACTCTCGCACCTTGAGGTCGGTATTCAGATAATCGGGGTATGCCTTGCTGTCCGCATACCACGTCGACGTCCAGCTCTTGACGATGCCGAGCCGGATGCCTGTTGGATTTACTTTTTGCCCCATACCGACCCCTTATGTATCCGAGACCATGATAGTTATATGGCTCATTCGTTTAACGATCACATCGGCCCGTCCCCGGGCGCGCGGACTCACCCGCTTGTGCCGTGGCCCCTCATCAACAAAAATCTTCGACACCTTGAGTTCGTCGATGTCCGCCCCTTCATTGTGCTCGGCGTTGGAGATCGCCGACTCCAGCAGCTTCTTAATCGTGTGCGCCACCTTCTTGCGGCTGAAACTAAGCTGCTGGAGCGCCTGTTCCACGGGCAGACCCCGCAACTGGTCGGCGACCAGGCGCGCCTTTTGCGGCGATACCCGCGCGAAACGTAATTTTGCAGCCACTTCCATCATCGTGGTTCCTTATTTCGACTTTCTGTCACCGGAGTGACCCTTGAACGTACGGGTCGGGGCGAACTCGCCCAGCTTGTGGCCCACCATCTGCTCGGTGACCAGGATGGGTACATGCTGTTTGCCGTTGTGCACGGCCAGCGTCAAACCGATCATCTTGGGCACGACCATGGAACGCCTTGACCAGGTCTTGATGGGGCGCTTGGTGTTGGACGCAACAGCCTCATCCACCTTTTTATCCAGATGCAGGTCCACGAATGGACCTTTTTTCAATGAACGTGGCATCGTTTATCCCTGACTCGCTATCGCAAAATTTATTCGGAACATTGACCGTTATTCTCTCTAGCCTCTTGCACGGCGGCGCTTCTGCATGATCATGCCCTGCGTGCGCTTGTTGTGCCGGGTCTTATACCCCTTGGTCGGCATGCCCCACGGGGATACCGGGTGACGTCCGCCCTTGGTACGGCCCTCGCCGCCGCCGTGGGGGTGGTCCACCGGGTTCATGGCGATGCCGCGCACCGTCGGACGCCGTCCGCGCCAACGCGAGGCGCCGGCCTTGCCCAGCTTGCGCAGTCCGTGACCGGAGTTACCCACCTCACCGACGGTGGCCTTGCACTCCACCAGTATCTTGCGCATCTCGCCGGAGCGCATGCGCAGGACGGCGTAAGAACCTTCCTTGCCCAGCAGCTGTACCGCTGTCCCGGCGCTTCTGGCAAGCTGCGCGCCCTTGCCGGGACGCATCTCGACACAGTGCACCATGGTACCCACGGGTATGCTGCGCAGCGGAAGGCAATTGCCCGCCTTGATCGGCGCGTCGATGCCGGCAACGATCTCGGACCCCTCGTCGACACCCTTGGGTGCGATGATGTAGCGGCGCTCGCCGTCGGCGTACAGCACCAGGGCAATGTGGGCGCTGCGGTTGGGATCATACTCAATACGCTCAACGCGCGCCGGAATACCCGTCTTGTCGCGCTTGAAATCGATCACGCGCAAGCGCTGCTTGTGACCACCGCCCTGATGGCGGGTGGTGATCCGCCCCTGATTGTTGCGTCCGCCCGTACGCTTCAGCTCCCGCACCAACGGCATGTGGGGTTCGCCCTTGTGCAGGTTTCCCACTTTGTCCCTGACCATGAAGCGGCGACCGGGAGAGGTCGGTTTTGCCTTGATAATTGCCATGCCTTTAACTCGATCTATAAACGGTTACTGCGCACCCAGGAGTTCGATATCGTACCCCGGCA
>CAYXAX010000115.1:0-8398 GCA_964463055.1 uncultured Gammaproteobacteria bacterium
AGGGTAAAATGGTGGCCTCCATCACAGCGCGTGCGTTGTATGATGCGCACCGCGAACGGCTTGCGTTCCAATGGCGATCTGGGCGGTTGGGCGGAGAGCGTATGATCCAGGCGCGGGAGATATCAGGCGCAGGCGCAGGCGCAGGCGTTATCGTCGGGCATCTGAATCTGATCCGCCAACACCCGGTGCAGGTCCTTGGCAGGACGGAATTGAATTACCTGCACAATCTGGGTAAGAATTCCCGCCAGGACGCTGTCGCGCAGTTGTTCGCCGGTCCCACCGCGTTGGTGATCGTTACCGGCGGTGAGACACCCCCTGACGATCTGATGCAAGCCGCCGAGGGCAGTGCCACACCGCTGCTTACCTCGACGCTGCCTGGACATCAGGTCATCAACCACCTGCAGTACTTTCTTGACGCCGCACTGGCGGTCCATGTCACGGTGCACGGTGTGTTCCTGGAAGTGACCGGCGTTGGTACCCTGGTTACGGGAGACAGCGGCATCGGAAAGAGCGAATTGGCGCTGGAACTCATCAGTCGCGGCCACCGCCTGGTGGCGGATGATGCGCCGGAGTTTCGCCGTGTGGCGCCGGATACCCTGCGCGGTACCTGTCCGCCGGCGCTGCGGGATTTTCTGGAAGTCCGCGGCCTGGGGGTGCTCAATGTGCGCGCCATGTTTGGCGACAGTGTCATCAAATACGATAAGAATCTGCGCCTGATCGTCCACCTGGAAGCCATGGACGAGCGCCAGATGCGGCACCTCGACCGCCTCCATGGTCAACGACGCAGCCGCGCCATCCAGGGCGTGGACGTGCCACAGGTCACACTGCCGGTGATTCCCGGCCTGAATCTGGCGGTGCTGGTGGAGTGCGCGGTACGCGGCCATATCCTGTCCCTGCGGGGCTATAATGCCGGCCAGGATTTCATCGAGCGGCAACAACGTCATATGACCCAGGGTGAGCCATGAAGCTGGTGGTGATCAGCGGACTGTCGGGTTCCGGCAAGAGTATCGCCCTGGAGTCCCTGGAGGACTTCGGGTTCTATTGCATCGACAACCTGCCGATTGCACTGCTGCCTGTGTTTGCCTCACAGATGGTAAGCGACACCTCGAAGCGATTCTACAACCGTGCGGCGGTGGGTATCGATGCGCGCAATCACCACGAAGACCTGCAGTACTTCCCCGAACTTCTCCGCGAAATCGCTGCGGCCGGTATCGAGTGCGAGGTGGTGTTCCTGGTGGCCAACAACGAGACTCTGCTGAAGCGCTTCAGCGAGACGCGGCGCAAGCACCCGTTGACGCGACAGGATGTGTCCCTGGCCGAGGCGATACGCGTGGAGCGTCGCCTGCTGGCGCCCATCTCGGAACACGCATCGCTGCAGATCGATACCAGCAGCACCAATGTTCATCAGCTCAGGGAGCTGATCCGTGAGCGGGTGGTCAAACATCAGAGCCAGTCGCTGTCGCTGCTGTTCCTGTCATTCGGATATAAACACGGCGTGCCCGCCGATGCGGATTTCGTGTTCGATGTGCGTTGTCTGCCCAACCCCAACTGGGTGGCCAATCTGCGTCCCCTTACCGGGATGGATGCCCCGGTGCGTCAATTCCTGGATCAGCAGCCGCGCTTCGTCAAGATGCATGAGGACCTCAGGGCATTTCTTGAAGACTGGATTCCGTGTTTCGAGTCGGAAAACCGGACGTATATGACCACGGCCATCGGCTGTACGGGCGGTCAACACCGTTCTGTTTACATGGTCGAGCTCATGGCCGATTATTTCCGCTCCCAGCGGGAGAATGTCCTGTCGCGGCACCGGGAGCTGTCGTGACCGTCGGCGTTCTTATCATCACACACAACGATATCGGCCGGGTGCTGCTCGAAACCGCAACCGGTATGCTGGGGACCTGCCCACTGGAGTGTTCGGTGATCTCGTTGACCCAGAATGCGGACCCCGATGTCTTGATGCGCGAGGCGCGGGAGGAGGTCGCGCGCTTGAACAAGGGCGCCGGTGTGCTGGTACTGACGGACATGTACGGTTCCACGCCCAGCAACATCGCTGCCAGCCTGTGCGGGTCAAAGGACATCATGGTGGTGGCCGGAATCAACCTGCCCATGCTGATCCGGGTTATGAATTACCCCCAGCTGTCCCTTGCCCAGTTGGCCAACAAGGCCATTACCGGCGGCAATGACGGTATTTTCCCCTGCCAGCCGCCCGGGGCATAGCACGCCAGTGGTCAGCAGAGAAGTCGTTATCGTCAATAAACTGGGCCTGCACGCCAGGGCGGCGGCAAAGTTCGTCACCCTGGCTTCCGAGTTTGGCAGTGATATCCAGGTGCGCCGCGGCGAGAAATGCGTAAATGGCAAGAGCATCATGGGAGTGATGATGCTGGCCGCCGCCAAGGGCGTTACCATCGAGGTCATTGCCCGCGGCGCGGATGAGGAATCGGCTTTGGACAAGTTGGAAGAGTTGATTCAGCAGCGTTTCGGTGAAGAAGAGTAAGTCACTCCGTACCAGACCCACCTTCCTGTCGCGCTCAACTGCACGCCCGTTATGGAGGGCCGTACGTCCAGCGACGCGATGCCATGCCGCAACGCTGCCCCAATCCACTCTGGTCTCTGCCGGCGACAAATCCAGGCCGGGGCCGTACGGGACGAACTAATCCACCATTGGCAAGTCAGTAACACCCGACTGCGGTCCGCTTCGTTCCTGCTTGCAGCTGACGATACATTTTCATTCTGATGCGGTTTTTCATACACTCTCCGTGATCTACCGAGGATGATCTCATGACTGCTGCAACGGAACGGGACAAGGGCCGGGATCGCTTGGAAGTCGTCACCGACGCCTTGAAGCGAGGGGCATTAGCGGAGGTGCGCGCCACTCTGGATGCTATGCACCCGGCGGAAACAGCCCACCTGTTGGAATCCCTGCCGCCGGATGAGCGCGAGATAGTGTGGGAGCTGGTCGCGCAGCGCCATGAGGGCGATGTGCTCATGCATCTGCGCGAAGACGTGCGCGCCAGCCTGATCCGCGAGATGGACACCCAGGAGTTGGTGGCCGCCACGTGGAAGCTGGATACGGATGATCTGGCGGACATCCTCTACGAGCTTCCTGACACCGCAATCCACGAAGTCCTGCGCTCCATGGACGAGCAGAATCGCCAGCGCCTCGAAGCGGTGTTGTCCTATCCGGAGGATAGCGCCGGCGGTTTGATGAACGTGGATACCATCACCGTGCGCTCCGACGTGACCCTCGACGTGGTGCTGCGCTATCTGCGCCTGCGCGGCCAGATCCCGGAAATGACCGACAGTCTCATCGTCGTCGATCGTGACGATCATTTTCTCGGCGTGCTGACTTTGACAGACTTGTTGACCAAGTCGCCTGCCTTGGCGGTGGAACAGGTGATGCAAAAAGACGTGGAGGCGATACCGGCGGAGCTGCCGGCGGTCGAGGTGGCACAGATGTTTGAGCGCCGCGATTTGATATCGGCGCCGGTGGTCAATAGCGCCGGCCGGCTCCTCGGCCGCATCACCATCGACGACGTGGTGGATGTCATCCGTGAGGAGGCCGAGCACTCCCTGTTGGGCATGGCCGGTTTGGGCGAGCAGGCGGATATGTTCGCGCCGGTGCTTGTCAGCACCCGCTACAGGGCGCTGTGGCTGGGGGTAAACCTGCTCACGGCGCTGGTCGCCTCGTGGGTGATCGGTTTGTTCGAGACCACTATCCAGAAGGTCGTGGCTTTGGCGGTACTGATGCCGATTGTCGCCAGCATGGGTGGTATTGCCGGAAGCCAGACCCTGACGTTGGTGATCCGCGGCATTGCGCTGCGCCAGATCGAGTCCAGCAACGCGCGGCGCCTGTTGACCAAGGAACTGGCAGTCGGGTTGCTGAACGGGGTGTTGTGGGCCATCGTCGTGGCGGTGATCGCCATACTGTGGTTCAAGGATACGGAAATCGGTATCATCATCGCCGCCGCGATCATCATCAACCTCGTCGCGGCGGCGCTCGCCGGCGTCGCAATACCGTTGATCATGCGCCGGCTCGGCGCCGATCCCGCCTTGGGCGGCAGTGTGATCCTGACCACCGTCACTGACGTGGTGGGCTTTCTGGCCTTTCTCGGTCTGGCCACCTTGTTTTTGATGTAAGCGATGTCAGGCAACAGTTAACTGCTGGAACACTCGGAAGTCAAACAGTGAGTGACGCGATGCCGACGCGGCGGGCGGTGAATCCCCGCAGGGTGTATCCGCTGATTGTGGCGGTATGTTGGGCGCTGACCGCCTGCAGCAGCGGCAGCAGTACCAGTAGTGTCTCCGGCGGTGTCAGCACCCGGTATACGATCAGCGGGGTGATCACGGCGGCGGTCAATTCCGCAGTGGACGGCGATACCAACGACCCCTTGGCGCCGTTGACCGACAACTCCGACATCAACAATCCCCAGTCCATTCCCAATCCCGTGGTCCTGGGCGGCTACGCCAATGTCGCCAGCTGCGGTGACTCCGGTGTGTCCACGCTAAAGGGCGATGCCCATGACTATTACCGGGTCAGTCTGCAGGCGGGGCAGACCATCACCCTGTTCATCGCCCAGGCGGGCACCGGGACTTTCCCATGCGGCATCAACAACCTGGACTTGTATCTCTACCGCTACGATGAGGTGCAGAGTGGCAATACCACCCCCGCGTATTCCTCCGCCAACCAGTCCAGCGCGACAGAGTCCATCACCATTCCTGCTGCAGGGGACTATATTGTGGAGGTGCGGGCCCAGCAAGGGGCCTCCAACTATATTTTGAGTGCTGGATTGACTGTCACCGCCGTCCCGGCCGGCGACTTCGTGCCGGGGGATGTGTTGGTGCGGTTCAAATCCCAACCGACCGCCACGGTGACCGGAGTGCAGTCCCGCGCCGCGACGCTGGGCATGGATGTGGTGGCGGGTGGGGTGGGGACCGGGCCGGTGTTGATGCATGTGCGCCCGGGGGATACGCTGCGCGCACTGGGGATCGCTGCACCGTCCACCGCCGGCAGCGGTGATCGGCAGTTGAAGGCGGATACCCTGTTGACGGTGCAGGCACTGCGCAAGCGCGCCGACGTGGCCAGTGCCGATGTGAATTACCTGCGCAAGCCGCTGGTCCAACCCAACGATCCGCTGTTCGGCCAGCAGTGGGATGCACAGCTGATCAATCTGCCCCAGGCATGGGACATCACCAAGGGGAGCAGCCAGGTGATCGTCGCTGTCCTGGATACCGGTGTCCTGCTCAATCATCCCGACCTGCAGGGCAAGCTCGTGACGGGGTATGACTTCATATCCGACGCGCAGAACGCACTTGATGGCGACGGCATCGATCCGGACCCCTCCGACCCCGGTGATCAGAGCCTGGGCGGCAGCAGTTCCTTCCACGGCACCCACGTAACCGGCACTATCGCAGCAGCCACCGACAACGGTATTGGCGTGGCGGGCACCGGCTGGCAGACCCGTGTCATGCCGCTGCGCGTGCTGGGCAAGAACGGCGGCACCAGTTTCGACATGTGCCAGGCATTGAGCTACGCGGCGGGCCTGGCCAATGACTCCAACACTGTACCGGCCCGGCGTGCGGACATCGTCAACATGAGCTTCGGGGGACTGGGTTCCTCGCAGACGGAACAGGATTGCATCAACAGCGCGCGCAACGCCGGCGTGATTTTGATCGCCGCGGCGGGCAATGATGCATCCTCATCGCCGACTTACCCGGCGGCCTACAACGGCGTGGTCTCGGTGAGCGCCGTGAACCTGAGCAGACAGTTGGCGTCGTATTCCGATTACGGATCAACCGTAGACGTGGCTGCTCCCGGCGGGGAGGTCTCCGGCGACGTCAATGGCGACGGCAACCCCGACGGGATATTGAGTACACTGGGCAATGACTCCTCCGGGCGCATTATATTGAACTATGGATATTACGCCGGTACTTCCATGGCGGCCCCCCACGTGGCGGGTGTGGCCGCCCTCATGAAGGCAGTGAATTCCGGTATGACCCCCGATCAATTCGATACTTGGCTGAGCAACGGCCTGCTGACTGATGACCTGGGCGTACCGGGCCGCGACGATCTATACGGTAATGGCCTGATCAACGCCTACAAGGCGGTGACGACGGCATCCGCCGGCGGCAGCGGGTCATTGAACCCATTGCTCAGCGTCAACCCGCCGGGCATCAATTTCGGCCTCACCCAGCCGGGCGCGACACTCACCGTGAGCAACGGCGGCGGCGGGACGCTGGTGGTCTCTGACCCCAGCGAGGACTCCGGTGGGTGGCTGACCCTGACCAGGGTATCGGTGGATGCCAACGGCATCGGCAGTTATGCCGTGACCGTGGACCGCACCGGTCTGGCCGTGGGGACTTATACCGCCACCATAAGCTTCACATCCAACGGCGGCAACAAGTCGCTGACGGTGATCATGCAGGTGCCGGACGCCAATACCAGCCTGACCGCTGACGCCGGTTATCACTATGTGTTGCTGGTGGACCCTCAGACCAGCCAGACCGTGGACACGGTGGCCGCCGCGGTGACCAATGGCGTATATCGGTTCACGTTCAAGAATGTTCCGGCAGGCAGTTATCAGATCATGGCGGGCACGGACATGAACAACGATGGCTTTATCTGCGATACCGGCGAGGCGTGCGGCGCCTATACCACCCTGGACCTGCCCGCCACCATCAATGTGGCGGCCGATCAATCCAATAAGAATTTTGTTACCGGATTTTTCTATAACCTGAATACCGCCTCGGTGGGTACCGCGCCCGGCGGCCGAGGACAGCGGCGCACGGCGATAACGCCTGCGGAGCCGTGATGCGATTGCTGCTACCATGGGTGTTGATCGGTGCACTGAGCGCATGCGCCCCTTCTGCCGTAACCGGTGATCAAGGGGAGACGTCGTTAGATGTGATATTTTCATCCGCCATGTGCGGCACTCAAACCCAGGCGCCGCGGGTGACATGGATAGGTACGCCCACCGATCTGCGCCGGGCCTTGGAACCGTTTCAAACACAGCAGCTGCCGCGAGTCACTCTTGAACCGCCGTCGCTGGACTTTACCCGCCGCGCAGCGGTGCTGCTGGAGATGGGCATGCAGCCGTCGCCCGGCTATGGACTGACACTGCTGCCGGGGCAATGGACCGTCGACGACGGTACCCTGGTTCTCCACGTGAACTGGTTGACGCCGCCGCCGGGGCGCGTGTTCGCTCAGGTCATCACGCACCCGTGTCTGGTGGTCAGCGTCCCGCGTGGCGGATACCGTCACATCGAGGTGCGGGATCAACACGGTATAGTGCGGATGAGGGCGGGAACGCGTGCGGATCGATGATTCAGGCGATCTCTAAACAATTCATCACGAACGCGTATGCCTGTCCAGTAAAAGATTTCCCACCTTGTCTACCACCGCCTGCCAGCCGCGTTCCAGGTAGGTGGTGGACAAGGCCTCGGTGATCAGTGCGGGGCCGCTGATAGAACTGTCCGCAGGCAGGTGCGCGCGGTCGTATACCGGCACCGGTGACGCCTCCCCATGGAGGCGGCTGCGCCCAGCGTGCGCCCTCTGGGTACCGCCCGCGGTGACCGGCGGTAGATGTATATCGGGGGACGGTCCTTGTACAGCGACCCGGACATTGACACACTCTACCGCCATGGGGAGTCGGTGGCCGTAGCGTGACTCATGGGTGTCGTGAAAGCAGCGCTCACTGGCGGCGACGCCCTGCCACGGTATGGCTATGGCGTAGGATTGGCCGCGATAACGCAGGTCCAGTGACCGGTGGACGTGTACGGTGTCCGCCGCCACGCCGTCGGCCAGCAACGCCCGGCGTCCCTGCCCCTCAAGCCAGTCAAAGGCCTCTTCCAGGCGCTCCGCGCCGAGCTCACCCAACAGCCCCGCCACCGTCTGTGACAGCTGACGGGCCCGCGGCGCCACCAGCATGCCCAGAGCGGACAACACCCCGGCGTGTATCGGTACCATGGCCCTGGTTATGCCCAGTGCCCTGGCCAGCGCGCATACGTGCAGGCCGCCGGCGCCGCCGAATGACACCAGCGTAAAGCCGCGTGGGTCGATGCCCCGCTGGATGGAGATTACCCGCAGCGCCTGGGCCATGTGCTCATTGGCCACGCGCACGATGCCCACGGCGGCCTCAGCCGTGGTGAGTCCCAGTGCCTGGGCCACCTGCGCCACGGCGCCATGGGCCGCATCGACATCCAATGCCATGGTCCCACCCAGGAAGCTGTCCGGCGTCAGGCGTCCCAGCACCAGGTTGGCATCGGTGACCGTGGGCTGCGTGCCGCCGTGCCCGTAACAGGCCGGCCCGGGGTCGGCGCCGGCGGATTGAGGCCCCACCTGCAGCAGGCCGCCGCTGTCCACCTGGGCGATGGAGCCGCCGCCGGCGCCGATGGTATGCAT
>CAYXAX010000116.1:0-8383 GCA_964463055.1 uncultured Gammaproteobacteria bacterium
GCCTGGGCGACGACAAGGCCTACGCCGTGGCGGTGGATGCCTCGGGCAACAAATACCTCACCGGCGTAACGAATTCAACAAGCCTTCCTAAAGCGATACGCGGCCCGTATGGCGGTGCAACCGATGCCTTCGTCACTAAACTTGATAGCGCCGGGGGCGTCGTCTTCACAACATACTTGGGAAATACCGGTACTACTGAACCCCCTGGCGGAGAAAAAGGAGACGCCATCGCTGTGGGCAGTCAGGGAAAAATCTACGTCACGGGCGGTACCGCCGGTAATTCAGGTCTCACACCCTTTCCCTATACCCCAAACGCTTACCATATCTGCTCGGGTGTAAGCGGTGAAGTGTTCGTCACGATACTCAATACTAATGGCACAATTAGTTATTCAACCTGTCTCGGTGGTGGCATAGCCAGTGAAGGCTTGGGCATCGCCCTGGATAGCAACAATGTTATATACGTGGTGGGATATACAACATCCGCTTCATTTCCCTACACCAATGGCGCATTAAAGACCGCCCCCGGCACGGGCGGCTCTGATTTCTACAACGGCTTTTTCTTCAAGCTGGATATCACGAAATCGGTGCAACTGATCTATTCCACCTACGTGGGCGGTGACGGCATAGACAAGGCCTACGGCATTGCACTGGACAGCAGCAACAACGCCTATATCACCGGATCAACCACGTCCAGTGATAACTTCCCCATCACCCCAGGCGCGTATCAAACCAGTAAAGTTGGACCAGACAATATCACCGGTCAGGACGCCTTCATGGTTAAGATCACCCCTGACCCGACGAAACTGAAGCCAATAGATTTAAAATATGGCACCTACTTCGGCGGGGGAGATACTGGGACGGGGATAGGGACTGAGGCGGGCACCGGCATTGCAGTAAGCGCCGACGGCAGCAAGGTCTACATCGTCGGCTCGACCACGACGACGCAGTCCGACCCCAAGCCATTTCCTCTCAAATTGTTCTATCAAAACGCCAACAACGGCGGGACGAACGGACAGGACGCCTTCGCCGCAGGGATAAATCCGGTCAAGAGCGGGGCCAGTGACTTGATTTTTTCCACCTACCTGGGCGGCACGGAGGATGACAGCGCCAATGCCGTCGCCGTGGATGCCAACGCGCGGGTGTATGTCGTGGGCACCACTTCCTCGGCGGACATGTTCAGCTCGGTACTCACCGGCACCGGGTACGGCGGCGGCAAAGACGCCTTCGTCGCGGTCCTGGACAATACCTACACCACCTTGCACTACGCCGCCTACCTGGGCGGCGGCGGCGACGACGAGGGACGCGGCATCGCCCTGGACGGCATCGCCAACGCCTACATCGTGGGTGACACGGCGTCCACGGATTTCCCTCTCACGACCAACGCCGAGCAGAAGTCCAACGCCGGGGGGCAGGACGCGTTCCTGTCCGTCATCGGCACCGAGGCGGACGTTGGGATTACGAGCTTCACCGGGACATCACCAGCGCCCGCACTCCTGCAGCCGCTGACTTACACCGTGAATATCACCAACTTCGGTCCCGACACCGCCACCGGCGCCACGCTGACGGTGAACCTGTCCACGGCGGGCCTCAACGACCCGAGCAATCCGCCCACCTTCAACAACCCCAACTGCCAGAGCACCAACAGCGACTTTTCCAGTTTCAGCTGCAGCCTGGGGACGCTTACGTCCAATCAGCTGGTCACCATCACCATCACCGGCACACTCACCACCGCGGCCAGCATGACTGCCACTGCCACGGTGACCGCTGATCAACTGGATACCAACAGTGGCAATAACAGCCTGGCTTGGGAGGTCACAGCGGGCACCAGCAGCCAGCCGGTGACGCCGCCCACCACCGTCGGCGGCGGCGGATCGTCATCGGGCGGAGGCAGCCTGAACCCCGGAGCGCTGGCGATGCTGGGCCTGTTGGCGCTGTACGCTTGTATCACGGGACAGCGCCGGCATCCGCGCGGGGGTGTTGCCCGCTCTATACCCGCCATCACCCGGCCGGGAAGGCGGGCGGCGACTACCCAGCGCTGACATGACGGCCGATACCCCCGAGACCACAGCACTCAAAGATCAGGCACGGGAACTCCTGGCCCAGAACCGTCACGGCGAGGCCAAGGCGCTGGCCGAGCGAGCCTGCGCCGCCAACGCCGGCGACGCCCGGGCATGGCACCTGCTGGGCCTGTCCAGCGCAAGGCTGGGGGAGATGGATGGGGCCCGTGCGGCATGGCAGCAGGCGTTGGCCATCGATCCCAACGACGCCGAATCCCACTCTTACCTGGCCAACGTCCTGGTTCGCCTCGGCCTGCGGGAGCAGGCGGTGGTCCACTTCCGTGAGGCCCTGCGGCTGCGACCCGACGATATCAACACGCTGAATAACCTGGGCACCGTGCTCTCGGAATTGAACCGTCTCGACGACGCGGCGCGGTGCTACGCCGACGCCCTGTCATTGGCCCCCAATGCCGTCACTCATTTCAACCTTGCCACCGTGTATATGCGAACGCAGCGCCTGGCCGAGGCGGCGGACCATTACCGGCGGGCGCTGGCCCTGGCGCCCGAGCGCGTGGAGATCTATAACAACCTGGGTAACGCCCTCAAGTATATGGGCCAGTTGGATCAAGCGGAGGCGGCCTACGGCGAGGCTATACGCCGCATCCCTGACCACCCCATGGCTTACGCCAATCTCGGCACCCTGATGCTGGAACTGGGCCGG
Source organism: uncultured Gammaproteobacteria bacterium (assembly GCA_964463055.1). Classification (GTDB taxonomy): domain Bacteria; phylum Pseudomonadota; class Gammaproteobacteria; order CAWJPQ01; family CAWJPQ01; genus CAWJPQ01. Next base: position 2,719 of record CAYXAX010000116.1, read on the forward strand.
CTGGACGAGGCGCAGGCGGGTTATGTGCGCGCCCTGGCACTCAACCCCGACCACCGCAAGGCGGCCATCGGACTTGCCAGCATCTGCGAAAAACGCGGTCGCTTTGACGAGGCCTATGGACGGCTCCAGCCGTTTCTGGCGGCGGGCAATGTCGATGCCGATGTGGCCATGGTGTTCGCCGCCCTGTCACGGCCGCTGGGTCGACGCGCCGAGGCCATCGCGCTTATGGAGCGCGTGCTGGAGACTGATGCTCCATCACTGGACACCCAGAACCGCATCGCCCTGCACTTCGCCCTGGGCCGACTCTATGACGACGCCGCCGACTATCCGCGCGCCTTCAGCCATTACCGGCAGGCAAACGCCCTGGTGGCCCAGCCCTTCGACAGCGACGCCCACACGCGCCATGTCGATGCGCTCATTGCCACCTTCAGCCGCGACTTCATGGCGCGGGCGCCGCGGGCCACAGTCAAATCACAGCGCCCGGTACTGATCGTCGGCATGCCGCGCTCCGGCACCAGTCTGGTGGAACAGATCCTGGCCAGTCACCCAAAGGTCTTCGGCGCCGGTGAGCTGGAGGAGCTGCACACCATCGCGCGGGACCTGCCCGCCTTCATGGGCAGCGGCCTGGCCTACCCGGCGTGCCTGGAGGCCCTGACCCAGGACCAGTGCGATACCTTGGCGCGCCGCTACCTGGACCACATCTGCGAGTTGGCGCCCGCCGACGCCGTGCGTGTCACCGACAAGATGCCCAGCAATTTTCTGCACCTGGGTCTGATCGCCCTGCTGCTCCCGGGCGCGCGTATCATCCATTGCACGCGCGATCCCCTGGATACCTGTCTGTCGTGTTATTTTCAGCGCTTCGCCGCGGCGGCGGTACCCTACGCCTTTGACCTTGCCCACACCGGCGCCTTTTATAACCAATACCTGCGGCTCATGGCGCACTGGCGCAAGGTGCTGGATGTGAACATCATGGAAGTGGCCTACGAAGACCTGGTGGCCGACCAGGAGACCGTCAGCCGGGCCATGGTGGAGTTCTGCGGACTGGAATGGGACGAACGCTGCCTGCGCTATCATGAAACGCAGCGTGTTGTCGCCACCTCCAGCTATGATCAGGTACGCCAACCCCTGTACGATCGCTCGGTGGGCCGCTGGCGCCATTACGCGCCCTATCTGGACGATCTGCGTAACGCCCTGGGCGACCCCCCGGGCAGCGCTGGCATAGACGGCCCGGCGGCGTAGAATCACATAAACCGGCCCCGCTTCACGAGTTATGGACAAGGATACCCAAGACGACGCCCTGCGCGCCATGAAAGCGGAGGCATATCAATGTGTCGCCGACGGGCGCCTGGAAGAGGCCCAATCCCTGTATGAGCGCCTGTGCCGGCACGACCCCGCCGATGCCAGCAATCACTACAACCTCGGCACCATCCTAAGGGATAGAAAACGCTACAGCGAATCGGAAGCGGCATTGCGCGCGGCGCTGCGCATCCGTCCCGACCTTCCCGAAGCCCTGCACAACCTGGCCACGGTATTGACCCGCCTGAACCGCATCGACGAGGCGGCCGGCTGTTATGAACAAGCCCTCGACCTGGCGCCCAGCGCCATCAGCCACGTTAACCTGGGCAACATCCTGCTGCGCCAGCAGCGGCCGCAGGCGGCCGTCGATCACTATCAACAGGCCCTGGCACTTGCCCCGCAACATCCCGGTCTTCACCAACTGCTCGCCACCGCCTTACAGGGCCTGCAGCGTTACAGCGACGCCGAGGCGGCCTACCGCGAGGCGCTGCGCCTCCAGCCCCAGGCCGCGCCGCTGCATAGCGGCCTTGGCGCCGTCGTGGCGGCCCAGGGCCGCCATCATGAAGCGACCGTGCATTACCGCGAGGCAGTGCGCCTGTCGCCCGGCGCCGATACCTATTATGATCTGGCCACCGCGCTGGGGCGGCAGCACGAGAATGAAGAGGCCATCTCACACTACCGCGCGGCACTGCGCCTCAACCCCGCGCATCTCGATGCGTGGAACAATCTAGGCAACGTGTTTCGACAGCAGGGGCGTTATAAGGCGGCGGTGCAATGCTACCGCGAGGTGCTGCGGTTGGACGACGATCATCTGCAGACGCACCTCAATCTCGGCACCGTGCTGCTCGACACCGGCCGGCCGGACGCGGCGCTGGCGAGCTACCAGAACGCCTTGCGGATCGATCCCGATAATCGCAAGGCGCGCATCGGTACGGCCAACGCCCACGAAAAACGCGGCGATATCGACGCGGCCTACACTTTGCTGCGGCCGCTGCTGGAGGTCACACCGCCGGATGTGGATGTCGCACTGGCATTCGCCGCCCTGTGCCGTCCGCTCGGTCGCTGCGCCGAGGCCATTACCATGATGGAGGACGTGCTCGAACGCGGCGATGGGGCGATTGACGTGCACGACCAAATACTGCTGCACTTCGCCCTGGGAAAACTGCTGGATGCGGCGGCGGATTATCCGCGGGCATTCGCCCATTACAGTCAGGGCAATGCCATGTCCAGCCAGTCCTTCAACCCCCGCGGGCACGCCGCTTATGTGGACAAACTGATCGGCACTTACACATCCTCGTATATGAAAGCGGCGGCACGCGCGCGATGCGACTCCCAACGCCCGGTGTTTATCGTCGGCATGCTGCGCTCGGGGACCAGCCTGGTGGAACAGATCCTCGCCAGTCACCCCCGCGTCTTCGGCGCCGGTGAGCTGGAGGAAATGGATCATATCGCGACCGGATTACCGGACCGGCTCGGGACGACCGTCCCCTACCCCGCCTGCGTCAGCCATATGAAGAGCGATGACTGCGACGCCCTGGCGCAGGGCTATCTGGAACACCTGTCCACACTGAGCCCGGAAGACGCCATACGGGTTACCGACAAGATGCCGGGCAACTTTCTACACCTGGGTCTCATTGCCCAATTGTTTCCAAAAGCGCGCATCATTCATTGCGTACGCGATCCCCTGGACACCTGCCTGTCGTGCTTCTTTCACCACTTCGGCCGGGGTTTGGCCTATACCAACAGCCTTGCCCACCTCGCGGCATTCTATCGCGAGTACCGCCGCCTGATGGCGCATTGGAAGCGCGTCATCGACCTGCCCATGCTGGAAGTGCGCTATGAAACATTGGTGAGCGATCAGGATCGGGTGACCCGCTCGTTGCTGGATTTCTGCGGACTGGATTGGGATGAGCGCTGCCTGCGATTCCACGACACCCGCAGAGTGGTGAGCACCGCCAGCTACGACCAGGTGCGCCAGCCGCTGTATGACCGCTCAGTGGGCCGTTGGCATCACTATGCGCAGTATCTTGCCCCATTGAGGGATGCGCTGGAAGAGAGTCCGCCGGAGGAAAATTAGCCCCCTGTCAGGGCCACGGCGAGATCATTCAGGCCTTATAAAACACTAAGGCCGGCATTTGCCGGCCTTAGTGAGCTTTCGACTTATACGTTGATCAATACCGGTTTACACGGCGCCTGCCCAAGCGGCGCATCATCAAGCCGGCCAAGCCCAGCATCGTCAGATCAAGCACACCCAGACCGCCGCCGCCGGAGCCGGACGATCCACCCGCCGCGGTCAGCACTGACTGTACCGTGGGCTGCGGCGGCGCATCCAGCTTCTGCGCCTCGATGCTATAGAGGGCCGGCGTGGCACTCGGCACGGAGGTTGCCAGATTGATCCGGTACTGCACGTAACGCAGGATATTGGGCGTATTCAGGGATGAGATACTGCCGTCGTCGGGTATGCTGGTCAGCCACGGCGTCCAGCTTCCGTCCGGCGTGGAGGTATTACCGGCGCGGATGTCCACCGAGATCGAGGTCCCGGTGGGTATCGTAGTCACGTAGTGAAGTATGGTGTAACCGCCGTGCGTCCCGGCATCCTTCACCGGTGAGATGTAAGTCCCGGTGGTGACATAGGAACCGGCGTTCTTATACGGATAGGTGAAGCCGTTGCTGTCGCCGTATATCATGTCGGCGGCACCGTCACCATCCAGGTCGCCGAACGCCGGGGCGGCGCCGTCAGGCGTCGACGTATTGGGATCGGCCAGGTTCCACGAGGGATTGTAAGTCCAGTTGGGCGAACCGACACTGCCGGTATTCCGGTAGCCGTAGACGGTGCCGAGGTAGTCGCCGACCATCAGGTCCACCAGACCGTCACCGTCAATGTCCACCAGTGCCGGCTGCGCGGAGCCGCTGGCCACGGTCGGTCCGTTCCACCCCGACGTCGCGGCCCAATGCGGCGTAGTGTTGGAGCCGTCGTTCCTGTATGCGATAACCGTCCCATTGGTTAGGCCCAGTATCAGATCAACCTGGCCGTCCTTGTCTATATCCGCCAGCGTCGGCGCGTAGAATTTGTTGGTAGCCAGGCCCGTCGGTTCCCAACTCGTCATGCGGAGCCACGTAGGCGCGGATGCGGTGCCCGTATTCCTGTAGACGTAAACATGACCACGGCCGCCGACCACCAGATCCTTATTACTGTCGGTACCCGGGTCCAGGTTACCGAATGCCGGCACGGAATAGGTATCGGGTATGCTTACGTTCGCACTCGTGGGCGCCGCTGTCCAATGGGGAGCGGTAGCGGTTCCATCGTTGTAATAGAGGGTGTTAGTCCCGTCAGAGGCCCCGACCATGACGTCCAGCTTGCCGTCGCCGTTCAAATCCGCCAGTGCCGGTGCCGCCCCCACTCGAACCGAGGGCGTATTCCACCCGGACGTCCCGGACGTCGTCCACCCCACGGTCTGGCTCAGGCTGACGTGACCGGCACTGCCGGTGCCCACCACCACCACATCGCTGCTGCCCGTCAGGCCGGGGGCAAAGTCGGTGTCGGTCACCAGGCGCGTGCTCGAGGAGGTGCCGGTACGCAGCATCTCGGTATTGTCAGCTTCATTGGCCTCGGTCACGGCACCCTGGTCATCGGCGATAATGCCGACATAGTACGTATTTCCGGTGGGCAGGTTCGTCGGAATGGTCACGTTGAAGGTCCTGCTGTCCGAGGCGAAGCCGGCCAGACCACCGGACACGGTGTAGTTATAGATCTCGGTATCGGCCGTGGTGATATCGGTATCCGTCGACAGATAGATCCCTACCCTGAAGGTCCCGGCAGGGATGGAGACCAGATCGGTGACGGTCGCGGTGAGGCTGATGGTATCACCGGGTACGGCCGACGTCGCCGGGCTAGTGAAGCCGGTCACCGCGAGATCGGGATAGACGCCCTGTATGGTGATCGGCGTGGCACTCACGGCGGTATTGTTGGCTTTATCTTGAGACCTTTCCGTCGTCGTGGAGTCGGGATCGGCGACCGCCACCAGGAAGTAGTCGCCTTCGATCGTGCTGCCGGGAATCGTCACCGACGTCGTATCCGAATTGCTATCTCCGGGGGACAGATTGGTAATGCTACGGCTGCCGATCTGCGTCATGGCGCCCAGATCAGGCACGCCGCCGATGTCCGGCGCCAAATAGAACCCGACTGTGAACGCACCCGAATCCGCGTGCTTCTTATTGGCCAGGTCGTCAATATTCTGCACGGTATTGGGCAGGCTGATTGAGGTATTGGCCACGCCGGTGCTCGGCCCGGTGAATGACGTGATGGTCAGGTCAGGGTAGGCCTGCTCATATTTTACCGTGGTGATCTCATCAAGCTGCGTCTGATTAT
>CAYXAX010000117.1:0-8350 GCA_964463055.1 uncultured Gammaproteobacteria bacterium
CGAAAAACCGCCCTCGCTCTCCCACCTTGCTCGCTACGATCGCCTAAGTCTGACAGGCTCCTAGCGCATCCCGAGTTTCAGGATTGAGTGGCGGCCGTGCCGCGCCGCCCTTATCGGCGCTGCAGCCGCGCAATGATTCCCGCCGCGGCATATACGTCTTTCAAGCCTGTCACCGATCACAATTATACGAATCCGTATATTTCCGGTAAGGCTATGAAAACCCCACCGACCCCATCATAGAGTCCATGCATTCGTAAAAGCAGTTACCGATTTATCCATACAGGAGAATGACGATCATGAAAAAGACTCTACTTACAGGAACTGTCGCCGCGCTCGTGCTGGCCTCCGCCGTGGTGCTGGCCATGCGCCATCACGATGACGATGATGCGGACGAAAACACCGTGGTGACAAACGCCGCTGTCGACCTTGGGGGTGCCGTCCGCGCCGCCGTGATTCAAGCCGGCGGCACCGCCATGGAGGCCGATACGGAGTCTGAGCACGGCAAGTCTTACTACGAGGTCAAGGTCCACACCGACCACGGTATCTCCGAGGTTCGCGTTGATCCGACCACTGGCAAAGTGCTGGGTAAAAAATCGCTCACCGACACGCCGCGGGAAAAGGCCCTGGGCGACAAGGCGACGGCGGACGGGCGCTCCTTGACCCTGTCCGATGCGGTAGCCAGTGCCGAGGGGCGCCTGGGCGGCAAGGCCACGGAGGCCGGTATCGATGTCAATAATGGCCACATGACCTATCACGTGGAGCTGGCCCAAGGTGACGAGCGCATGGACCGGGTGACCGTGAATGCCCGCGACGGCAGTGTTGAGCGCAGCAGCACCCCGGAGCACGAGGCCGATCGTGAACATGAACACGAGGCAGAGAGCGGCCTGGAGCATGAGGACAGGGATTGATTTGCATTTGGCAGGAACGGGGACGCCCGTCCCCGTTCAATTGCGTATACTAATTAGATCGACTGTGAGGTGGGTGGTATGGAACGATCAATGATGACGCGTGTACTGCACGGCCTGCTGGCCCTGGCGGTGATACATCAATTGGCGGTGAGTCTCGTCATGGAACCTCCCAAGCACGGCCACGACGCACCCGGCCTGCCGGGAACGTTTTTCGACCTGCACGAGGGCGTGGGCCTGTTCACCCTTGGCGTGGTTCTGGCTTTCTGGCTGTGGAGCGTGGTGCGCCGCGGTGAGACCACGGTGGGTATGATGGTGCCGTGGTTTTCCCGCGAACGGCGCCAGGCGCTGATGACGGACCTGGCCCATCATTGGTCGGCGCTGCGGCGCATGCGTCTGCCCGACTACCGTCCCAGGAGTCCCTTGCCCGCCGCCGTTCACGGATTGGGGCTGTTGGTGATCACCGCCATGGGCGCCACCGGTGCGGTGATCTATTTTGCTCACGGTCAACCGGGGATCGCCGGCCAGCTCGCCAAGGTCACATGGGAAGTACACGAGTCGCTGGCCAATCTGGCCTGGGCGTACCTGATCGGACACGCCGCGTTGGGCGTACTGCACGCGATTGCGGGTCACGATATTGTGCGGCCGATGTTTCGCCTGCACCTCAGCAACGGCGCCGGCCGCACCGCGGTGTCGCAGGGAGATACCTGACCCCGAGTCATGAAGATCCTGATTATCGAGGACGATGAGAAAACCGCCGGCTACGTGGCCAACGGCCTGCGCGAGGCCGGCTATACCATAGATCGGGCCGGGGACGGCAAGGAAGGGCTGTATCTGGCCGCAGACGGCGGTTACGATTTGCTGGTGGTCGACCGCATGCTGCCAGTCATGGACGGTCTGGCGGTTGTGCGCGCGCTGCGCGGCAGCGGAGTGCATACCCCGGTGCTTTTTCTTACCGCGTTGAGCGGTATCGATGAGCGTGTTTCGGGATTGGATGCCGGCGGCGATGATTACCTGACAAAGCCGTTTTCCTTCGCTGAACTTGAGGCCCGGGTGCGCGCGCTGCTGCGACGGCCCGCGGCCGCGGTCCAGCAGACGGTGCTGCGGGTGGCCGATCTGGAGCTGGACCTTGTCAAGCGCACAGTGGCCCGCGGCGACCAGCCCATCAGCCTGCAGCCCCGCGAATTCCGCCTGCTGGAATATCTCATGCGCCATGCCGGCGAGGTCGTGACCCGCACCATGCTTCTCGAACAGGTATGGGACTTTCATTTCGATCCACAGACCAATGTGGTGGAGACACACATCAGCCGTCTTCGCACCAAGGTGGATAAGCCGTTTCAAAGCACGCTGATTCACACCGTGCGCGGCGCGGGATACTGCCTGCGCGAGGCATGAACTGCATGGGATCACAGGTGATGAGACATGCGGCTTAACGCCTTTCGTACCACAAGCTTTCGCCTGGCGGCGCTGTATGCGTTTTTCTTCGGGCTGTCGACCACGGCCCTGCTGCTGCTGGTGTACTGGTACACCCTGGGTCAGATGGAACAGGACCTTGAGCGCTCGGTATCGGCGCGGCTCACCCAGTTGCACGGCGTCTATGACAGCGGCGGCCTCGAGGCACTGAAGAAGTCAGTGACGCAAGAATCCTCGCAGCCGGGCAGCCGCTTCCGCTACGCGCTCATAGACCCGCGCGGCCTGAGGGTTGCGGGACAGGTTCCGTATTCAGACCTGGGCGAGGAATGGCAGGAGTTGGAGGGCGAGGACGAAGAAAGCGGCGGAGAGAATGAGGACGCTATTCTCGGCGGGCACGGCGTACGCCTGCCCGGCGGCTGGCTGCTGTGGGTGGGCCGCGACGTCGAGACGCTGCACGAACTGCGCGAACGCCTGGCCGGGGCGGTCTCGGCGGCCATGGCGGTGACCATCGCCCTGGCATTGGGCGCCGGCGTGTTCATGGGTTGGCAGGTGTCGCGTCGGGTGGAGGCCATGAACCGCACGGCGCGATCCATCATGGCCGGCGACCTGACACGCCGGCTTGCCGTGCGCGGCACGGGAGATGAATTCGACCGCCTGGCCGAACAATTCAACGCCATGCTGGAGCGCATCCAGGCGCTCATGGAAAACCTGCGCCAGGTCTCCAGCAATATCGCCCATGACCTGCGCACGCCGCTGGCGCACCTTCGCCACCGCCTCGAGGAGCTGCGCGGGCGCACCCTGACGACGGTGCAGTACCAGGATGCCGTGGATCAGGCCATCGGTGAAACGGACACCATCCTGGCGACCTTCGAGGCCCTGCTGCGCATCGCCCAGATCGAGTCCGGTCGGCGGCGTACCGCGTTCACCCGGGTGGATCTGTCCGCGTTGCTGGAAGAGCTGGCCGAGACCTATGCCCCCGTGGCCGAGGACATGGGGCATAAACTGAGCGCCGAAGTGAGCGCCGGCGTCCATGTCCAGGGCGACAGGCGGCTGCTTACCCAGATGCTCGTTAACCTGATCGAAAATGCACTGCGGCACACGCCCGCGGGGACCCGGGTGGAGATGCGGCTGCCGGAGCCGGCACAGTCCGGTGCGCTCGTTACCGTGTCCGACAACGGCCCGGGGGTTCCCGAACAGGAACGGGACAAGATATTCCGGCGCTTTTACCGCCTCGATGCCAGCCGCACCACCCCGGGCAGCGGCCTGGGCCTGAGTCTGGTCGCCGTGATTGCGGAACTGCACGATGTGACCATTACCCTCAAGGATAACCGGCCCGGACTGCGGGTGGATCTGCAATTCCCACCGCAAGGCGCTGCGTAATCCCGCCACTCGCTGCCGTCGAATATGATACGGTGTGTTTCCGGGCATGCAGAGGACTCTCACAAAGGCGAAGCGTCCGCGAGCGAAACGGCGCAAAATAATGGAAATCGCTCAGATACAGTCTTTGCGCCTCGGCGGAAACACCTGACTATGGAACCGGATGACGACCTCGAAGAAGAACCGCAGCGCCCCAGCAAGTCGCAGTTAAAACGCGACATGCAGGCACGGCGCGATCTGGTAAAACGCCTGGTGGTGCTGCCGCGGGAAAAACTGGCTGCATTATCCCTGGGCGAATCCACCCGCGATGCAATACGCGCGGCGAAGAAAATGGAGCGCGGCGCACTGGTACGCCAGGTGCGTTATATTTCCGGCATGATGAGCGAGGCGGATGCAGCGTTGGTCACTACTCAGCTTGAGGCCCAGACGCAGCCGCACCGCAAGGAGGTGCAGGCCTTCCAGGAAGTGGAGCGGTGGCGCGATGCGCTGCTTGCCGGGGACGATGCACTGCTCGATGAACTGGTGAATCATTTCGCCGCCGACCGTCAACGCCTGCGCCAACTGGTTCGCAACGCGCTGAAAGAACGGGAGGCGAATAAACCGCCCAAATCGGCGCGACTGTTGTTCAAGTACCTGGCGGCCCTGCATGTGAAGCCTACGGGTTAGCAGGGTGTTGAAAAACATCCTGCTAAGAGGGCGCAGGGATGCGTCGCTCGAAAACCGAACACCGAAGTGTTTGGTTTTCGGAGCAAGCCGCGGGCGTGTACCGCGGCGCAACGAGTTGAAAAAGGCCAGGGAGGGAATTTTTCAACATCCTGTTAGCGCCGCTTTGGCGGCGTGCGACACCCAACACGGGCGCAATCCCTATCTGCTGGAACCGGGTGATTCCCTTACATTCAAGGGCACCGTGGCCCACGGTGCGGAGCGCCTTATCGAAGTGCCCATGCGCTTTTTGGCGGTGATCAATTACGGCGTGAATATCTGAACGGGCCCGCCACTGCCGCTTACCACCCGCTTCACCACGCAGTGCGCCGATCGACGACTGGCTGACTTGCAAATGGCCGCCCAGCCGTCCGCAAGCGGAAAAACCGCTATTTTCACCCGCCGCGGCGGGTTGAATGGAGCAAGTCTGATCGGTATCCCACCCTCCGTGATATCATGCCGCCGGATACGCCGGGCGCGGACGGCAATGTTTATTTTCAGGGTGAAGGGTATGCACATAGAAAAAGATAAAGTGGTGACATTTCACTACCGCCTGACGGGGGAGGATCAGTCAGTGGTGGAGGACTCCAATGACGGCAGTCCGATGGCTTATCTGCACGGGCATGGCGGGTTGCTGAAGGGTCTGGAAGACGCCTTGGAGGGCAAGCAGGCGGGCGACCGGCTGACGCTGACGCTGCCGCCCGAAAAGGCCTACGGCGCGCGCCAGGAAAACGCGCTGCAGCGCATATCCCAGCGCCACGTCACCGGCAGCTCCAAGGCGAAGATGCGATTCAAGCCGGGCATGGTGGTGCAGGTGAATACCCCGGATGGGCCGCGCTCGGTAATCGTCGCAAAGGTGGGGTTGAAGACCCTCGACGTGGACACCAATCACCCCCTGGCGGGCAGGACACTGACCTTTGATGTGGAGGTGTTGGATGTGCGCGATGGCTCTGAAGAAGAGATCGCCCATGGCCACGCCCATGGGGAGGGCGGTCATCATCATTGACGCCGGCGCCGCCGGCCGGGCGAATGGCCGGTGGACTCGAGGGTTGCCCGCGAGTCCACCGAACCCATAGCGTGATTGGTCAGGCGGCCTGTTCCCGCTCCATATCCACCTTGTACTCGCCGCGGCTGGCTGCGCTGTTGCACTTGGCGCGGTGCAGCAGCAGCTTGCGTGCCGCCTCCACCTTGCCGGCGTCGCCGGCCCACTTCTCTAGCGCCGGGTTTTGCAGGGCACGGGCGTAGGAGAAAGTCAGGTGCCACGGCAGGCCCATGCCCCGTCCCAGGATATTCATGGCGTTGAGATTTTCGGTGGCCTCTTCATCGCCCTGGCCGCCGGACAGGAACGCCACCCCGGGCACCGCCGCCGGTACAGTGGTGCGCAGGCAGCGCAGCGTCCACTCCGCCACCTGTTGCGCGCCGGTGCGCTTGGGGCACTTCTTGCCGGCGATCACCATGCTCGGCTTGAGCACCATGCCCTCGAAGATGATGCCCTGGCGGTACAGTTCATCGAACACGATGCGTTGGGTCTCCAGGGTGACCTCGTAGCAGTGTTCGATGGTGTGATCGCCGTCGATCAGCACCTCCGGCTCGACGATGGGCACCAGTGAGGCCTCTTGGCACAGGGCCGCATAGCGCGCCAGCGCATGGGCGTTGGCCTCGATGCAGCCGCGGCTGGGTATGCCGTCACCGATGGTGATCACCGCGCGCCACTTGCAGAAACGGGCGCCGAAGTCTTTATATTCCGCAAGGCGTTCACGCAGCCCGTCGAGCCCTTCGGTGACCTTTTCGCCGGGGTGGCCGGCCAGGTCCTTGGCGCCGGTGTCGACCTTGATGCCGGGGATGATGCCCTGGCGCCGTGCCAACTCCGGGAACGGGGTGCCGTCACTGATTGACTGGCGGATGGTTTCGTCATAGAGAATGGCGCCGCTGACATAATCGCCCAGCCCCTTGGTGCCGAGCAGCAGTTCCCGGTAAGCGATGCGGTTCGGCTCGGTGTTCTCTACCTTTACCGCCGCCAGCCGCTTGCCGCATGTGGGAGTGCTTTCGTCCATGGCCAGCAGTCCCCTGCCGTCGGCAACCATCTCATTGGCCGTGGTTTCCAGGTCTTGGATGCTCATATCATTACCTCCTGCGGAATGGTTCTCGAATTGTCCGTGCCGAGCCCGTCGGGGCATCGCTTCACCGTGGCACATGCCGGAACGGTGCAGTCCCGATCTATTTCCAGGTTGACTGGACGTGTTTTTATACGGTGATGCGAGACGATGAAGCGGGGCAGGATATTGGCTGTGGAGGCTGTGTCTTTGCCGGTTGCCGCTTGTTTACCCGAAGCCTCTGCCCGACGGTCACGCGCACCTTCAAATACCGCTTAATTGTGTCATCTGCGACCCCGTCAGTAAACGCGGCGCTTGGCACCGGCAGGTTTTCCAGGGCGGCTGTCCTGCATAGCCGTCGTTCACTGCGTGGATCCTCTCTTGTGACGAGAACTTTCGGCCTGAATCGCGGCTGCGCCGTAATTTGAATATGCGTGTTTTATGGGAAATTAACAGCAGACTATCGACAAATAGCGTCATGATAGAAGAAAAAAGAACCATATATAAACACCTATGGTTTGTATTGAAATTAGTTATTTCACTTATGGTATGTAGGCTTATAAACTATATGGGTATTTTGATTTCCGCAGTGGCGCGTGCAGTCGGTTGGTTGGGTTCGCGGCGTTGTCGGAGTTAGACCCATGGGCCTCAGGCCCCCATTCAGGAGATACATATAGTGGATCAATCCAGTCGCTACGCAAATCTGAACCTCAGGGAAGAGGACCTCATCCGGGACGGCCGCCACGTGCTGTGCGCCTACATCATGAAGCCGAAGAAGGGCTACGACTACCTGGCAACGGCCGCGCACTTCGCCGCCGAGTCATCCACCGGCACCAATGTGGAGGTGTGCACCACCGACGACTTCACCCTCGGGGTGGATGCCCTGGTGTATGACATCGATCCGGCCAAGGAGATCACGAAAATCGCCTATCCCATCGAGCTCATCGACCGCAACATCACCGACGGGCGCGCCATGATCGCCTCGTTCCTGACCCTGAGCATCGGCAACAACCAGGGCATGGGCGACGTGGAATACGCCAAGATGCATGACTTCTATATCCCGCCCAAGCTGCTGCAGCTGTTCGACGGTCCGGCCATGAACATTCAGGACATGTGGCGGGTGCTGGGACGCCCCATTGTCAACGGCGGCATGGTGACGGGTACCATCATCAAGCCCAAACTCGGCCTGCGGCCGCAGCCGTTCGCCGATGCGGCCTACGAATTCTGGCTCGGCGGCGAGTTCATCAAGAACGACGAACCCCAGGGCAATCAGGTGTTCGCGCCCCTGGTCCAGACCATGACCGCCGTGGCTGATGCCATGAAACGCGCCCAGGACGCCACGGGCGAGGCCAAGCTGTTTTCCGCCAACATCACCGCGGACGATCCGTTCGAGATAATCGCCCGCGGCGAGAAGATCCTGGAGATCTTCGGCGAGAACGCCAATCATGTGGCGTTCCTGGTGGACGGCTACGTGGCCGGCGCCACCGCCATTACCACCGCACGCCGCTACTTCCCCAATCAGTTCCTGCACTATCACCGCGCCGGCCATGGCGCCGTGACCAGCCCCCAGACCAAGCGCGGCTACACCGCGTTCGTGCACTGCAAGATGTCCCGCCTGCAGGGCGCCTCCGGCATTCACACCGGCACCATGGGCTACGGCAAAATGGAAGGCGAGGCCGCCGACAAGGACATCGCCTACATGCTGGAGCGCGATACCGCCGAGGGGCCCTACTATCGCCAGGAATGGCTGGGCATGAAGGGGACCACCCCGATCATTTCCGGCGGCATGAATGCACTGCGCCTGCCGGGATTTTTCGACAACCTGGGCCACTCCAACATCATCCAGACCTCCGGCGGCGG
>CAYXAX010000118.1:0-8137 GCA_964463055.1 uncultured Gammaproteobacteria bacterium
CTGCGACCTGCGACCTGCGACCTGCGACCTGCGACCTGCGACCTGCGACCTGCGTTATTCCTCCTCCAGCGTTCTGACTCCGCTGGACTCGTTTTCTTCCACCAGCTTCTCCACTGCCGCCAGCGCGGCGCGCTTGACGGGGCGGCCGTCCACCGGGCTGAGGGGCGCTTGTCGGATGCCATCCACCGGGAACACGGTGATTTCCATGCTCTCCGCGCCGGCCACAAAGTGATAAACGGGGTACGTGAGCGGCTCTTCCTTTTTACTGAAGCTCACGCGGCGTTCGCCGAGTTCAAAGGGGATGTCGTGTTCGAGTAGAAACAGGCTGATGTGCTCCGGCGTATCGGTGAAGGCGTGCAGATGAACGGCCGAGTGTTCATCCGCGGTGCCGTTCAGCACCGGACCCACCAGACGCGGGCTGAAGTCGGCAAAAAAGCGCATGGCGCGCAGCGCACCCGTGCGCAGGCGGCGCAGGGCCACCGGCTGGGTGCGCGCCTTGAACAGGCGCTGATAATCCATAAGGGCCTGTTCGATTTCGTGATTGCCGGGCATGTTACGGGTATCCGTTGCCCCGAGACGCTCGGCGGCCTTGCACTTGGCCTTGTAGAAGCTGGCGATGCCTTCATCGGCCATCAAGCGGGCGGCCTCCTGTGTCAGTAGTTGGCGCATACGCCTGTCTTTGGTGGATCTTGCTTTCATGGCCCTGTCCCCCATTCTCTGAGGTGAATGACCGCGACAAGCCCTAGAACAACTGCTCGGGTGAGACGCGGTTCTTTTTGGTATCGTCGGTGCCGTTATCGGTCTCCGTCACGGCGTGCTGCTTTGGGACCTGGTTGGTGCGGAACAGCTCGAATATGGCATGGCGGTCGTTGGCGTTGGCCAGTTGGCCGGTCTCCGGATCGATGCGTACCGTCACCAGCCCGGGGGGCTGCGGCAGAGATTTTTCCGGAACGCCTTTCAGCGCCTTGCCCATGTACTTTATCCACATAGGCAGCGCCGCGCGGGCTCCGGTTTCCAGACGGCCGAGGGGCGCGGTCTTGTCAAAGCCCACCCACGCGGTGGTCACCAGCTTGGTGTTGAAGCCGGCGAACCAGGCGTCGCGCTGATCGTTGGTGGTGCCGGTCTTGCCTGCCAGGTCGTGACGCCCCAGCACCCGGGCGTGCCGTCCGGTGCCGCGGCGGATGACATCGCGCAGCGCCGAGGTGATGAGGTAGGCATTTTGCGGGGTGATGGTCTCCTTGGCCTGGTTGACCACCAGTCCGGACGGAACGTCGGTGGTGCGTGATGCGTCGTTGACCGCCACCCGGGTCGTCGGCGTGGAATCATTGCCGGGGTCCTGGGAGCACTCCGGGCAGGCCACCGCAGGATTGGCCAGCTGCACCGCCTGACCCTTAATGTCCTCAATGCGCTCGATGTAGTACGGTTCCACTTGATAGCCGCCGTTGGCGAATACCGCATAGGCCTTGGTGAGCTGCAACGGCGTAACGGCGGCGCTGCCCAGGGCCAGAGACAGGTTTTTGGGCAGGGCCTTGGAGTCGAAGCCGAAGCGCTGCAGGTAGTCCACCACATAATCCACCCCGGCGGCCTGCAGCAGGCGGATGGATACCAGGTTTCGTGAGTGCACGAGGGCCTCACGCAGGCGCGTGGGGCCGAAGAATTTGCCGCTGTAGTTCTCGGGGCGCCACACGCTTTCCAGTGCCTGATCCTGGAACACCACCGGTGCGTCATTGATCAGGCTGGCCAGGGTGAAGCCCTTTTCCAGGGCCGCGGAGTAAATAAACGGCTTGAAGCTGGAGCCGGGCTGCCGGGCGGCCTGCAGGGCGCGGTTGAACTTGCTGTAGTAAAAGTCGAACCCGCCGGTCAGCGCCACGATGGCGCCGTCACGGGGGCGCAGTGACACCAGCGCTCCTTCCACCTGGGGGACCTCAGCCAGTTCCCAGGTGCCGTCCGGTAGCGACTGCAGCCTCACCACATCCCCGGGGCTCACCACGTCCGAGGCCTGCTGGGGGGCGGGGCCGCGGGCATTTTCATTAATATACCGCCGCGCCCACTCCAGCCCCTGCCAGGGAATCTGCACCTGCCGCCCGTCCGCCAGCAGGGCCGTGGCCGTATCCGCCTGTACGGCGGTGACCAGGGCCGGCTGCAGACCGCCGAACACGGCCATCTGGCCCAGCATGTCGCGCCACTGCTGCGGATCCTGGTTCTGACTGAGGTCCAGGTGTTTTTCCGGTCCCTGATAGCCGTGGCGCCGGTCGTATTCCAACAAAGCCTGGTGGATGGCGGTGTTGGCGTCCTGCTGCAGGCGTGAGTCGATGGTGGTATAGACCTTGTATCCGGCGGTATAGGCGTCGTCCCCGAAGCGGGCCACCAGGTCGGAACGCACCATTTCCGCCACATAGGGCGCCTCCACCTCGGCGGTGAGGGTATGCAGTTCTGCGGTGATGGGCGCGGCGAGGGCGTCCTGGAAAGATTTCTGGTCGATGAAGTGCAGGGTGAACATGCGCCGCAGCACGTAATCGCGCCTCAACTTCGCCCGGGGCGGGTCGGTGATGGGGTTGTAGCTGGACGGCGCCTTGGGCAGGCCGGCGATCATGGCCAGCTGGGCCAGGGTCAAGTGGTCGAGATCGGTGCCGTAATATACTTGAGCGGCCGCACCGATGCCGTAGGCACGATGCCCCAGGTAGATCTTATTCAAATAGAGTTCCAGGATCTCCTGTTTGGTGAGCTCGTGGTCGATTTTGAGGGCGAGGAAGATCTCGCTCAGCTTGCGGAAATAGGTTTTCTCGCGGCTGAGAAAGAAATTACGCGCCACCTGCATGGTGATGGTGCTGCCGCCCTGGCTTTTCTCGCCGGTCTTTGCCAGGTGATAGGCGGCCCTGAGGATGCCTTGCCAGTCAACGCCGGGGTGCTCGAAGAAGCGGTCGTCCTCTGCCGCCAGCACCGCCTTGATCATGAGGTCCGGGATGTCCCTGTATTGCGCCGGGATGCGCTTTTTCTCCCCGAATTCGGCAATCAGCTTGCCGTCACGGCTGAATATGCGCAGCGGCACCTGGAGCTTGAAGTCCTTGAGGGAGTCTACAGTGGGCAAATCTGGGGCGATATAAAGATAGGCACCGCCGACGGCGACAAGACCCAATACAGCCGCTCCCAGGATACCGATGAAGGTGAGGCGGGTCAGCTTGAGGAGGTATTTCATGGTGTCAATGCAGGGATGTGAACTGGGTCAAGAAAGTATTGAGAAATCTAGTATAAAACTTTTGCCCCATGGAGACGATAACCAGTCTGACCCGAGACCCGTTTTATTGTGATTAGACATCGGCTGAACTATAGTGACTTTACAGGAAACTGTCTGTGCTGCATGGCGGCGCGGGCGAAGGATTGAAATGGAATGATGCCCTTGCGTCTTTTCGGTGCTAACGCCAAGGCGATGGTCGGACTGGATATCAGTTCGACGGCCGTCAAGCTGCTGGAATTGAGTTACAGCGGCTCCCGCTATCGAGTGGAAGGCTACGCGGTGGTGCCCCTGCCGCCCAACGCCGTCGCGGAAAAGAATATCACGGATGTGGAGGCTGTTGGCGCGGCCATCGCGCGGGCGGTGAAAAAATCCGGTACACGGGCCAAGTTCGCCGTGGTGGCGGTGGCGGGATCCGCCGTCATTACCAAGGTGATCACCATGCCGGAATCCCTGTCCGACGAAGATATGGCCAGCCAGATCGCCCTGGAGGCCGACAAGTATATCCCCTACCCCCTGGAAGAGCTCAACCTGGATTTCGAGGTGCTGGGTCCGTCCGAGGCGGAGAAGGAGCACATGGACGTCCTGCTGGCCGCCTCGCGCAGCGAGAACGTGGACGTGCGCGTGGCCGCCGCGGATCTGGGCGGCCTGATCACCAAGATCGTGGACGTGGAGGCCTTTGCCATGGAAGGGGCATGCCGCCTGCTGGGCCAGCAGCTGCCAAACGGCGGTCAGGACAAGACCATCGCCGTGGTGGACGTGGGCGCCACCATGACCACACTCAACGTATTGCACGACTTTCGCATTATCTATACCCGCGAACAGGTGTTCGGCGGCAAGCAACTCACCGAGGAGATACAGCGCCGTTACGGCCTGTCCTACGAGGAGGCCGGGCTGGCCAAACGCCAGGGCGGGCTTCCGGATAACTATGCCAGCGAGGTGCTGCAGCCATTCAAGGAGGCCATGGCCCAGCAGGTGAGCCGCTCACTGCAGTTTTTCTATTCCTCCAGCCAGTACAACAGCGTGGACCACATAGTGCTGGCGGGGGGCTGTGCCTCTATCCCCGGTATCGAAGAGATGGTGGAAGAGAAGACGGACACACCAGTGACCGTGGCCAATCCCTTTACCGACATGGTTACCTCCTCGCGTATCGCGGGCAATGCGCTCAACGGCGATGCGCCTTCACTGATGATTGCCTGCGGTCTGGCTCTGCGCGGCATTGACAAGGAGAAGGCATGACTACCATTAACCTTCTGCCATGGCGGGAAATGCTGCGCAAGGAGCGCCGGCGCCAGTTTGCCTCCATCGCCGTCGGGGCCGTTGTCCTGATGGGCGCGATTGTTTTGTATGTTCATTTGCACATCGGCGGCCTTATCGATGATCAGAACGGGCGTAACGCCTTTCTGGAAGCCCAGATCAAAAAGGTCGACAAGCAGATCGCCGAGATCAAGGACCTCGAGTCGGAGCGTGAAAAACTGCTGGCGCGCATGAACATCATCCAGCAGCTGCAGAGCAATCGCCCTCAGATCGTGCATCTGTTCGCCGAACTGGTCAACACACTCCCCGATGGGGTCTATTTGACGAGCGTCAAGCAGGATGGCGGTTCTCTGGTGATCGACGGCGAGGCCCAGTCCAACGCCCGGGTGTCGGCCTTCATGCGAAACCTCGACGCCTCGCAATGGTTGACCAAGCCGCGCCTGGACGTGATCAAGGCCGTGGATGCCAAGAACGGCGAACGCAACAGCAATTTTACCCTGCGGGTCAGTCAGGTCTCCAAGGACGGCACGCCGGAGGATGCGGCAAAAAAAGCGGAGATTCTCAAGGTGTCGGCTAAAGGCAAGGGCGGTCGCAAAGCGGTGAAGCGCAAATGACTCTGGATGAATTACGCAGTCTCGATTTCAACGACCCCGGCGGATGGCCCCTGCCCATCAA
This sequence comes from uncultured Gammaproteobacteria bacterium, assembly GCA_964463055.1. Classification (GTDB taxonomy): domain Bacteria; phylum Pseudomonadota; class Gammaproteobacteria; order CAWJPQ01; family CAWJPQ01; genus CAWJPQ01. The sequence continues at coordinate 5,165 of CAYXAX010000118.1, forward strand.
AGCCGTGGCCATCGTATTGCTGTCCTTTGCCGTCCTGGCCGGCGGCTACTGGTTTGATACCCGCGACCAACTGGTGCAGTTGGACAATGCCCAGAAAAAGGAAATTAAGCTGAAATCCACCTATGAGGTGAAGATGAGCAAGGCCGTCAATCTGGATGCCTACAAGGCACAGATGGAGGAGATGAAGCGCTCATTCGGCGCCATGCTGCGCCAACTCCCGGGCAAGACCGAGATCGCCGATCTGCTGGTGGATATCTCCCAGGCCGGGATCGCAAACGGCCTGGAGTTCGAGCTGTTCAAACCCGAGACCGAGGTGCCGGCGGAATTCTATGCGGAGCTGCCCATCAAGATCAGGGTCACGGGGACATACCATCAGTTCGGAAAATTCGTCAGCGACGTGGCGGCGTTGCCGCGCATCGTCACCCTGCACGACATCAGCATCAAACCGATCAAGTCCAAGGACGGCAAGGATGAATTGGCCATGGACGCCACGGCAAAGACATACCGTTATCTCGAAGAGGGTGAGACCAAGTGACCGCGTCGATACTGTCACAAACCCGGCCTGCAGACCCGCCGTGCGTTGTCGATATGCGCAATCGGTCTCGTTTTTGCGGGATATTTTTGGTTACCGTGTGCCTCGTTTTGGCCGGCTGCAGCAGCGACAAATTCGAGGATCTGCGCAATTACGTGCATCAGGTGCGATCCACCCAGAAGAGCCACATCGCGCCGTTGCCTGAGTTCAAGCCGTTTGAGACCTATACGTACAATGCCGGCGATAAGAAAGATCCGTTTCAGCCCTGGCAGACCGCGGCGATGGATCTTGCCCATGGCGGTGCAAACGGCCTCAAGCCCAATTTCAATCGTCGCAAGGAGTCCCTTGAGGCCTTTCCGCTGGACAGCCTTCATATGGTTGGGACATTGGACTTCAACAGTCAGAAGTGGGCGGTGGTTAAGGCGCCCGATGGTATTGTCTATCGCGTCAAGTCGGGTAACTATATGGGCAAAAATAACGGCAAGGTAACCAAGGTCGAGGATGGTAGGGTCATCTTGCGGGAGATTGTCCCCAATGGCTTGGGGGGTTGGGAGCAGCGCCGGGCGCTTTTGGCAATCACGGATTAGGCTATGCATGAGACAAGATCAAAGAGGCGGTGGGGAAATGGATTCTGAATGTAACAAGCAGCCATCAAGCGTCGCATACCAACGTGCCTGGTATAAAGAAGCGGCATTATTGGTATTGTCGATCGCCGTACTGTGCTTTTCGATACCGGCGCGCGCCGCGGATGATCTATCCAATACGCTGAAAGACATCCACGTTTCGTCGCTCGGGGGCAGCCGGGTGCAGATTGATCTGGTGCTCGACAAACCGCTGCCTGAAAAGCCCAGCAGCTTCACCATCGACAATCCGGCGCGCATCGCCCTGGATTTTCCCGCCACCGGCAGCGCACTTAAGAAAAAGACCGAAACCATCAATATCGGTGCGGCGCGCAGCATTACCGCTGTGCAGGGCCGCGGCCGTACCCGCGTGGTCCTCGACCTGGTCAAGCTGGTGCCCTTTGACATGCAGGTCAAGGACAACCACGTCTTTATTACCCTGGGTAGCTCGGCCGGGTCCGCTACGACTGCCACGCCCGCTTCCCCGTTCAGCCTGACCCCCGAGGCCAAGGCCAGCGCCATGGCCAAGCCGGGGGAAAGCACTGCCGATGAATTGAAGGGCATGGACTTCCGGCGCGGTACTGAAGGCGATGGGCGCATCATGGTTACTCTGACAAACCCGAATACCGCCATTGATATGCACCAGGAAGGCGACAAGATCATCGTCGACTTTTTGAACTCCAGCGCCCCCGACAAGCTCATCAAGCGCTATGACGTAACGGACTTCGCGACTCCCGTGAAGACCGTCGATCTGTTCCGCAACAACTCCACCATACGCATGGTGATCGACGCCAAGGGCCCCTATGAACACCTGGCCTACCAGACCAAGGACGCCTTTACCGTCGAAGTGAAGCCCGTCACCAAGAAGCAGGAAGAGACGGCCAAGAAGGAGGAGTTCGGATACACCGGCAAGAAACTGTCCCTGAACTTCCAGAACATCGAGGTGCGCGCGGCCCTGCAGATCATCGCCGATTTCACCAACCTTAATATGGTCACCAGCGACAGCGTCACCGGCAACCTGACCCTGAGACTGCAGAGCGTGCCATGGGATCAGGCGCTGGATATCATTCTCAAGACCAAGGGGCTGGCCATGCGCAAGATGGGCAATGTCATCCTGGTCGCTCCCGCTGCGGAGATCGCCTCCCATGAGAAGCAGGAGCTGGAATCGAAAAAGCAGATCCAGCAACTGGCCCCGCTGCACTCCGAGCTGATTCAGGTCAACTACGCCAAGGCCGCGGATATCACCAAGATCCTCAAGGCCAAGGGCAATTCGGTCATGTCCGAGCGCGGCAATGTGACCATCGACGAGCGCACCAATACCCTGCTGGTGCAGGATACCGACGACAAGCTGGTGGAGATCCGGAAACTGATCAGCAAGCTTGACGTGCCGGTGCGCCAGGTGCTGATCGAGTCGCGCATCGTCATTGCCAATAATGATTTCAGCCGAGACCTGGGCGTACGTCTTGGCACGACCTATACCAGAAAGAACGGCAATAACGGCGTCATTACCACCACCGGTTCCAGCACCGGCACGGATACCATCGTAAACAGCGCCGCCAGCAATATTCAGAGCACGGGTACGCCGTTTCCCGTCACGCTGCCGACCCAGGCGAACCGCTTTAACGTGGACCTGCCCTCGCTGGCTTCCAATGCAGCGGGCATCGGCTTCGCCATCCTGGGATCGGATTACCTGCTTGACCTGGAGTTGTCCGCATTACAGGCGGAGGGACGCGGCGAGGTGGTATCCAGCCCGCGGGTGATCACCGCCAATCAGCGCGAGGCGCTGATCGAACAGGGCGTGGAAATCCCCTACCAGCAGGC
>CAYXAX010000119.1:0-8049 GCA_964463055.1 uncultured Gammaproteobacteria bacterium
AGATCGAGGCCATGCAGGATGGCATACAGCCCCTTTGTCCCAGCGGCATGAAGTCCCTGCATATGGAAGTCATGATGTTGACCAAGGTGGTGGAGGACCTTTATGAGCTGTCCATGTCCGACGTCGGCGCCCTGAATTATCGTAAGGAGCGAATCGATTTTGTCGATGTGGTGGCCCAGACCCTGGCAGGTTATACCGAGGAATTCAGGCGCAAGGGCATTACCGTCGAGTCACAGCTCAAGTCCCAGCCACCGGCATACGTGTTTGCCGATGAGGCGCGCCTGGGGCAGTTATTCACCAATCTGCTGCAGAACTCCCTGCGCTATACCGATACCGGAGGCCGGGTGCGCGTCTCCTGCGAGCGCCGCGACGGCAAAGTCATGATAGACCTGCAGGATACCGAGCCGGGTGTTCCCCCGGATGCCCTGCCCCATTTGTTCGAACGCCTGTACCGCGTGGAGGGATCGCGTTCCCGCGAGAGTGGCGGCGCCGGTTTGGGGTTGGCGATCTGCAGAAATATCGTCGACGCCCATGACGGTACCATCGTGGCTGAGTCGTCACCCATGGGCGGGCTATTGGTACGGGTGACCCTGCCGTTGGAGGCATAAGTCCCGTCTCAAGGTATTCAGCCCTTTTGGCGCTGCGCCTACCAGCCGGATTACCGGCATGTCGCTTTCACATTTCCTCCTTATTTCCTCCTTATTGGCAGCGTAGTCTTACACTTAAGTTGATTAGTAAGGGTTTCATCGTGAGTCTGTGTTCGTATTTTTCATATCGCTTTGATTGAGGCCGCTCTTACCCTCTTGGCGCGCATGCCCGTCCTTCCCTCCCCCCACCCCTCCTTTGGGCATGCGCGCCACTATTTTTAACCCCCTCTCGTTTCTCAAACCGTCATACCGCAGGCAGGTCCGTGCAATAAGGCATAACCCCGCTTTCAGTTCATGGATCCGGGCGCTCTACGCCTTGCTCCGCCACTTTTCACTCGGCCTGCCTCGTGCGTGCAGACTTCACGGTAAAATGGAGTTATCGATGTCGGGCAGGTGCGCGAAACCGCCCGCCTTTAAATGGAACAGTGTCTCTGGACATGATGATACAATCGAGTTGGATGCTCACCGCGGCATTACTAGTGGAAAGGGGGCGATTTGCCGCGACGGCGGCATCCCGATACCGGTATCGGGGATCCGCTTGGGTGGTGATTTGCACGGGGCGACAATCATGGCCGGTGAAATAAAACAATTTATCCTGATCGTCGAGGATCAGAATAAACTCGCCAAGGTGCTGCAGGATTACCTGCAGGAGGCCGGATACAATACCCATTGGCTGTCTAACGGTTCGGAGGTAGTGCCGTGGGTGAAGGCGAATACGCCCGATCTTATCCTGCTGGATATCATGTTGCCGGGAAAAGACGGCATGGCGATCTGTCGTGAATTGCGTGGTTTTTCCAATGTGCCCATTGTCATGGTAACCGCCAAGGTGGAGGAGATAGATCGTCTGGTCGGTTTGGAGCTGGGGGCCGATGACTATATCTGTAAGCCGTTTAGCCCAAGAGAGGTGGTGGCGCGGACAAAGGCCATATTGCGGCGTATCCACGGCGTCGATACGGCCCCGACCCAGGCGCCGAGGCTGGAGCTCGATCATGAGAAGTACACCGCAACACTGAATGGCCACCCACTGGATCTGACACCTATTGAATTCCGTCTATTGGACGCGCTGCATGCCCAACCTGGGCGCGTCTTTTCCCGCGATCGGTTGTTGGACGTGATCTATGAAGACCACCGGGTGGTCACTGACCGTACCGTAGACAGCCATATCAAGAATCTGCGCCGGAAGATCCAAAGCATATGCTCCGAGGATGTGATTCGTTCCATCTACGGTGTTGGCTACAAATTGGAAATATAGCCCCCGTCGCGGCGGGCGGGAATCTGCCAGGCTGGCCGGGCGGGGAAAATAGGCTGTGGATCGTCCAGGTGGACTGCTGCGGGGGCGATCTGCTTAATTCCCGGAATGGATCTAAATTCAAACTTGCCTCCCTGCAAGAAAAAATTCAATATCTTGTTGAATAATAATAAATTTATTTTGATTTTTTGAGTCCGGCCCGCGCTTTACTTTCACATTTCCTCCTTATTTCCTCCTCATTGCAGCTGTAATCTAGCATTCAAGTTAGCTCGTAAATTGTTTTGGGTGGTTTAAATCGTATTTTTCATATCGCTCTGAAAGGTAACTCTCTCACCCTATTGACGCGCATGCCTACGCCTTCCTCCCCTCACCCCCTCCCTCCAGGCATGCGCGTCAATATCTTTTTTCCCTAGCCCCCGCTTCCCACATTTTCATACCCGACTCTGTTTCGTCACGCTGCAACAGACGCGGTTTTCGATTATGCAGTGGGTATCTCTTTTGTGGTACCCATGTCCCATGTTGCCCGTGAGCAGTGCTGCGTCACGCTGGCGGGGGACGGGCCTTTCTGGCGGCGACGGGCAGGACCTCGATACCCAGGCGGTGTCCCAGCTTTACGATCAACGGGATGCTCACCGGTGCCATGGGCAGGATCAAGAGTATGCCCAGGCCCATATAGCGGATCAGTTCCGCAAACTGCTGATTGGCATGATGCATGTCTTCCGCGCTGGCCTGACCCATGGAGTAGCGGTAGTAGGTTTCCAGCATCTCCCGGGTTTCCTGACGCTCCTCCAGGAGGGCGTCGCGCAGCGCAATCAAGGCGGTCTTCAGGCGGCCATGGTTGGAGGCGACGAAGTCTTCGTGCGGGGGTGAGGGATCGTTCTGTTCGTTCATGGGTCGAGCAGCTGTTACACCATCATGAAAGATCATTGTTAACGCAAGACGTAATAGTATACCGGTTCCGGGTAGACCGGCGTTGCACAGGCAACGGCCTAGAACGGCCAGACCAATGGGGTGAGGCTGACGGTGACGGCCATGACCAGTAGATTCAGTGGTATGCCGAAACGCAGGTAGTCGGTAAATCGGTACCCGCCCGGCCCGTAGACCATCAGATTGGTCTGATATCCGATGGGTGTGGAAAAGCTGGCGGAGGCCGCGATCATGATGCAGATGACGAAGGGCATGAAACTGACGCCCAGGCTTTGAGCGGCCGAATATGCCACGGGAAAGACCAATACCGCCGCGGCATTGTTGGTGATGACTTCGGTGAACAGCGACGTAATGATGAATACCGCCAGCAATACCAGCCACGCATGACCACCGGCCAGCCCGATGAGGCCGTGGGCCAGCGCGGGCGCGGCGCCGCTTTGTTCCAGCGCACCGCCGATGCCCAGGGCCGTGCCGATTACCAGCAATACCTGCCAGTCCATGGTGCGGCGCGCCTCGGTGCCTGTGCAGCAGCCCGTCACCAGCATTGCTCCGGCGGCCAGCAGCGCGGCATTGAGCATGCTGAGCAGCCCCGTCGCCGCGGCAAGCACCATGGCGGCGAGGATCGCCAGGGCGACGCCCGCCCGCTCGTGCCGCGGCGGTGAGGAGTCCTGCACCTGGCTTACCAGGTAGAAATCCCGTGTATTGCGGTGGTTGTTGAGGAATTCCGGGTGTGCCTCCAACAGCAAGGTATCCCCCCCCTGCAGGACGATGTCGCCGATCTTCCCGGGCAGGCGCTGGCCGCCGCGGGCCACGGCGACCACGACGGCGTTGTACTGCTGCCTGAAGCGCCCCTCGCGCACGCTGCGCCCGGTCAAGGGGCACTGGGGGGAGACCACGGCCTCCACCAGGCAGCGCTCGCTGCGCGGCCCCTTGAGCTTGAATAACTGATCCGCCGCGGCCTGCAGGCCGCGGATGCGGTGCAGGTCCACCACCGACTCGACCACGCCCACGAACACCAGGCGGTCCCGGGCGTGTAGCCGTTCCCGGGGAGATACCGCGGGCAGAATCTCCCCATTGCGTTCGATTTCGGCGAGAAACAGGCCCGGCAAGCGGCGCAGCCCCGCTTCTTCCACGCTTTTGCCCACCAGGGGCCCGTCCGGCTGCACGATGACCTCCGCCGTGTAGCGGCGCGGGTCGTCTTCCATACTGATGGGCGCGCCATGGCCGGGCAGCAGGCGGCGGCTGAACAGCATGATATATATCAGTCCCACGGCGGCCGCCGGCACACCGACCCAGGCCAGGTCGAATATCCCCAGCCCATGGCGCCCGCCCTGCGCGGTCAGCATGCCGTCCACCACCAGGTTGGTGCTGGTCCCGATCAACGTGCACATGCCTCCCAGGATGGAGGCGTAACTCAGCGGCAGGAACAGCCGCGACGGCGGCAGGCCGCTGCGCTTGGCCAGATCGCTGACTACCGGCAGAAACATGGCCACCACCGGTGTGTTGTTGAGAAACGCGCTCAGCACCGTCACGGGGCTGAGCAAACGGGCCTGAGCAGCGGCCAGGGTGCGCGGGTGTCCGAGCAGGGGTTCGGTGATCAGGGTCATGGCGCCGGTGCGGACCAGGCCGGCGACCACTACGAACAACAGACCCACGGTGATCAGGCCGGTATTGCCAAAACCGGCCACCGCCTGGGTGGGGCTGGGCAGGTGTTGCGTGCCGGTTATACTCTGGATGGTCATCAAGGCGCCGAGACCGGCGAACAGCAGGATGGCCGGGGATGCCAGATTGCGCGCCAGGCCGATGAGAACCAGCACGACGACCGCCAGTGTGAACCATGCCTCCCAAGCCAAGCGCGTTACCTCCTGTGAATAGCCAGCAGCGTATTTTATGTTACTCGGCCGATCATAGGGAAATCAGAGGGTTGCTCTCCGATGCGTGTGCCTGGACTGGATTCCGGGAAGACCTGGCATTATTGATATAATGATACTTTGGCGTCAGGTCTTATTTCACCCCAGTATGGAGTTGAGCATACGCAATGACTGATTTCACACCCATGTTGTCGACCCTCGGCGGGGTGATGATCGGGCTCGCCGTCGCGGGGCTTTACTTTTTCAACGGTAAATTCCTTGGTGTCAGCGGCATCATGGCGGCTGTGTTGGGCACGGACCATGCCGGCAGGCGTTGGCGCCTGACTTTTATTGCCGGCCTGCTGGCCGGCGGCGCGCTGTTGCTGGCCTTTCACCCAGCGGCATTGAGTACGCCCAGCCCCTACTCGATTCCCGTGTTAGTCGTGGCGGGTTTGCTGGTGGGTTATGGGTCGTCCATGGGCAAGGGCTGCACCAGCGGCCACGGGATCTGCGGCCTCAGCCGCTTTTCCGCCCGCTCACTGGTTGCCACCGGCGTGTTCATGGCCGCCGGATTCGCAACGGTTTATGTCACTCGTCACCTGTTGAGCGGGGTACTGTCATGAGGCTGGTCAGCGTATTTTTCTCCGCTGTGCTGTTCGCCGTCGGCCTGGGGATATCGGGCATGACCCAGCCCACCAAGATCATCGGCTTTCTGGATATTTTCGGCGCTTGGGACCCCAGCCTGGCATTCGTCATGGCCGGCGCCGTGGGTGTGAATGTCATCCTCTACAGGTTATCCATCAAGCGCCTGCGGCCATTGTTCGCCTCGGCATTCGCCGTGCCGCCGAGGAATACCGTCAACCTGTCGCTGGTGACCGGTGCGGCGTTGTTTGGCGTCGGGTGGGGCTTGTCGGGTTACTGCCCCGGTCCTGCCCTGGTTTCCTCCGTCACCGGCTGGGGGTCGGTGCTTGCCTTTGTCGGTGCAATGCTGGCGGGGATGTATTTATACCAACGACTGCACCCGAGAAGCGCCGGGGTAAGGCACGAGAGATACGCCGTCAGTGACTGATACCACGGACTGCCAGTGATGGCGTCTCTTTTCAGTCCGGCCTCCACTTCACCTTGAATATCCTTCATGCCGTGCCGCGCCGTCGCCAGCGGTGAAAACGCGCCAGCCATCGCAGTACTCTCCGGGGCGCATGGGCTGCCTTCCACCTGCCCGCGGCGTGCTTATTGGCCTCGGCTAGGGTCGGGTATGGGTGAACGGTGCCGAGGATATCGTTGAGACCGATGCCGTGCTTCATGGCCAATACGAATTCAGCCACTGTCTCACCGGCATGGGCCCCGACGATGGTGACACCGAGAATGGTGTCTTTTCCCGGCACGGTCAGGACTCTGATGAACCCGTGGGCCTCCTCCTCGGTAATCGCCCGGTCCAGTTCGTCCAGTTCGTAGACGGTCAATTCATAGGCGATGCCCTTGGCTCTGGCCTCCTGCTCGTTAAGACCGACACGCGCCACCTCCGGGTCGGTGTAGATACACCACGGCATGACACGGTAATCCGTCTTGAACTTCTTGATCGGACTAAATAAGGCGTTAACCGCCGCGTGCCATGCCTGATGGGCGGCCGCATGGGTGAACCGGTAAGGCCCGGTGACATCGCCGCATACATAGATATTGGGGTAGTTGGTACGCTGAAAGCCGTCTGCCGCGATGCTTCCGTCATCCGCCAGGGTGACGCCCAGGGTCTCCAACCCGAATCCGGCGACGTTCGCGCGACGGCCCAGCGCCAGCAGCACCTCATCGAACGCCAGCCGCACCTCCCGCCCGGCGTGATCGCACCATAGCGATTTGTCTGCCGCGTCCACACCGCAGGCGGCGGGTCGGTGATTCAACAGCACGTTTACCCCCTCCGCCCTCAGCCGCGCGCTGATGAAGGCGCCTACCTCGGGGTCTTCCCTGGTCAGAACACGACCGGAACGCTGCACCAGGGTCACCTCCGACCCCAGGCGCCGAAACGCCTGGGCGAGCTCGCAGCCCATGGGTCCGGCCCCCACGACAACCAACCGCCGCGGCAGGCGGCGCAGTCCCCACACGCTGTCCGATGTCAGATAGCCCGTCTTTTCCAGGCCGGGAAGGTCCGGCACGGACGGACGCGCGCCGGTGGCGATGACAATGGCGCGGGTGGTCAGTGTCCGCCCGTCCACCTCCACCTCATAGGGGGTGCGAATATGCGCGACCCCGTGAATACACTCGACACCCAGGCCGGTATACCGCTGCGCGGAGTCGCGGGGCGCAACGGTGTTGATGACCCGCCGTACCCGCGCCATGACATCGGCGAAATCAAATTCCACTTCGGCCGAACGGAAACCGAATTCCTGCGCGCGTCGTGCGTAGGACAAAATCTTCGCCGAGCGAATCAGGGCCTTGCTGGGGATGCAGCCGGTAGTAAGACACTCCCCGCCCATGGTGTGCGCCTCGATCAACGCCACCCGCGCCTTAACCGCTGCGGCGATATACGCGGCTACCAGACCCGCGGAGCCGCCGCCGATGACCACGATATTGTAGTCATAGGTCCGCGGTTTGGCGTATCCGCTCACGGGCCGGTGGCGCCGCTGTTACTCATTGATAGTCTCGCGGTGAAAGGGGTGTCGCAGTCATATTGCCCTCTTCCTGTGGTGCCGGCACGCCGTCAGTTTATCAGAGATGACACGGCACGCGCTGTAGTCGGCATATGGGGGATGTTGTCGAAGGCTCGCGGGGAACGGGTGATTCAGTCTACCGGCGAGCGCCGACCGATCATTTCCTACACCAGAACTGGTACATCCCCGCAAAGGTGGTGGGATACATATTTTCAAAGCGGTCCCATGACGCGAGATCGGTCATGGAGGTGTCCTCGGGAAAATGCCGCTGATACAGGGTGCGGGTTTTTGTATCACGGAGCACAAACCCAAGGAAGGTGAGGTCCAACTGCCGAATAATTTTATCAAGCTGCGGCAATGTGTAGCGGTGTTCCATGTAATGGAACAGCAGGTCACGGCACCCGCTGGTGTAATAAAAGCCGTAACTGTTGGGGACCGCGTGACCAGGCATCTTGCCCGTCAGCAGCCGCTTTCTGAAGGCCCTTATATTCTCCCTGTCCGGGGTCAATCCCTCATCCTTGAATACCTCTCCGATGGCGGTAACACCTTTTCTGGCAATCTCGCTGTAGAGCCCGATCGTCATCAGTCCACCGTCCACCAGCAGGCTTTCCAGCACCCTCCACCCCGCCACCGGGTCTCTCATGTGATGCAGCACGCCGGAGCACTCGATAATATGGAAGCGCCTGTCAAGGTTTGACAATTCCAGGATGTCCGCCTGCATGAATTCGATGTTG
>CAYXAX010000120.1:0-5108 GCA_964463055.1 uncultured Gammaproteobacteria bacterium
GCCAACGGCGAGATCCACATCGGGCATGTGGTGAACAAGATCCTCAAGGACATCGTGGTCAAGTCCAAGTCCCTGGAGGGCTATGATGCCCCCTACGTCCCCGGTTGGGACTGTCACGGTCTGCCCATCGAACTCATGGTGGAGCGCAAGATCGGCAAGGCCGGCGTCAAGGTGGATGCCAAGACCTTCCGTCACGCCTGCCGCGAGTATGCACAGACCCAGGTGGAGCGCCAGCGCACGGATTTTATCCGCCTCGGCATCTTCGGCGATTGGCAGCATCCTTACCTGACCATGGATTATGCCAGTGAGGCCGGCATCATCCGTGCCCTGGGGCGTATCATCCAGGCGGGCCATGTGCATAAGGGGTATATCCCGGTGCACTGGTGCACTGACTGCCGCTCCGCGCTGGCCGAAGCCGAGGTGGAGTACTACGACAAGACCTCTCCTGCGATTGACGTGCGTTTCGAAGTGCTCGACGAAGCGGCGTTGATGGCTCGCTGCGACCGGGTGCCGGGACATGACGGCAGCGGTCCGGTCTCCATGGTGATCTGGACCACCACGCCGTGGACCCTGCCCGCCAATCAGGCGGTGGCGGTGAATCCGCGCCTGGACTACGACATCGTGCAGTGCCAGGGCGAACACGGTCCGGAGCGGCTGATGGTGGCGGATACCCTGCTCAAGGAGGTCATGGCGCGCTTCGGCATCGAGGACTATCGCGTGATTGGCTATTGCCGCGGCGCGGAGCTGGAGGGGCTCAAGCTGCAGCACCCGTTGTATGATCGCGAGGTGCCGGTGGTGTTGGCAGATTTCGTCACCACTGAGACCGGTACCGGTGCGGTACACATCGCCCCCGGTCACGGTACCGACGACTACAACGTCGGTGTGCGCTATCGCTTGCCCATGGAGCACTCGGTGGGACCCGACGGGCGTTTTTCTTCGCACACCGAGCACTTTGCCGGACTGCACGTATTCGACGCCAATGCCCGGGTCATCGAGGAGTTGAAGGCGCACGGCAAGCTGGTGCACGACACGGCCCTCAAACACAGTTATCCCCACTGCTGGCGTCACAAGACCCCGGTGATCTTCCGCGCAACACCCCAGTGGTTCATCGGCATGGGCCACGGCGGGCTGCGCCACAAGGCGCTTACCGCCATCCAGGGTGTGAAGTGGATGCCCGCGTGGGGGCAGGGCCGCATCGAGGGTATGGTGGCCAACCGCCCGGATTGGTGCATCTCACGCCAACGTTCCTGGGGGGTGCCCATTGCCCTGTTCGTCCATAAACACAGCGGCAAGCTGCACCCGGATACCCCGGCGCTCATGGAGGAGGCCGCGCGGCGGGTGGAACAGGGCGGCATCGACGCCTGGTTTGACCTGGAGCCCGCCGAGCTACTCGGCGACCAGGCGGTGGACTATGACAAGGTCACCGATACCCTGGATGTGTGGTTCGATTCCGGTGTGACCCACGATTTTGTCCTGGAGCACCGCCCCGACCTGGCAGTGCCCGCCGATATGTATCTGGAGGGCTCGGACCAGTATCGCGGTTGGTTCCAATCGTCCCTGCTGACGTCGGTGGCCATGCACGGTCGCGCGCCTTACAGGAGCGTCCTCACCCATGGATTCACCGTTGATGCCCAGGGGCGCAAGATGTCCAAGTCACTGGGCAACGTCGTCTCACCCCAGTCGGTGCTCAAGACCATGGGCGCGGACATCCTGCGCCTGTGGGTGGCGGCCACCGATTACCGGGGGGAGATGAGCGTCTCCGACGAAATCCTCAAGCGCACCGCTGACGCTTACCGGCGCATCCGTAACACGGCGCGTTTTCTGCTGGCCAATCTCCATGGCTTCGACCCCGCCCAGCACCTAGTGGTGCCCCGCGACATGCTGGCCCTGGACCGCTGGGCGGTGGAGCGCGCTCGGGAACTGCAGCGGCGCCTGTACGAGGCCTACGGCGGTTACGAGTTTCACCAGATCTACCAGCGCGTGCACAATTTCTGCACCAATGACCTGGGCAGTTTTTATCTGGATATCATCAAGGACCGCCAGTACACCACCAAGCAGGACAGCCGCGCACGGCGCTCCGCCCAAACCGCCATGTACCATATCATCGAGGCCATGGTGCGCTGGCTGTCGCCCATCCTCAGCTTCACCGCAGAGGAGATCTGGCGGCATATGCCGGGCGCGCGCGGCGAGTCGGTATTTCTGGAGACATGGTACGAGCTGCAGTTCATGGCCACCACCCGGGAGGAAGAGGCCCAGTGCATGGGCGCGGCGTTCTGGGACAGGGTAATCGCCGTGCGCCGCGCCGTGGACCGGGAACTGGAGAAGCTGCGCGTGGCGGGAAAGATCGGCGCCGGTCTGGATGCGGAAGTGGACTTGTACTGCGATAAGGCCGTGCACGAAGTCCTGGCGCGTCTCGGCGATGAGCTGCGTTTCATTCTGATCACCTCCTATGCCCGACTGCACGCGGCGGACCAGCGCCCCGAAGGGGCGGTGGCAGGCGCCGAGGTGGACGGGGTGTGGATCCTGGCGCGGCCGTCACAATACCCCAAGTGCGTCCGCTGCTGGCATCACCGCGAAGACGTGGGCAGTGACCCGGCGCACCCCGAGATCTGCAGCCGGTGTGTCGCAAACGTCAGCGGCACAGGGGAGCAGCGCCGTTATGCGTGAGCTGATCAACCGGCGCGACGGTGGCTGTGTTGCCGACCCGCGGATACGTTAGCGCCGTGGCGAACGCGACGCGTTGGCGTCTGCCGCTGTTATGGCTGGGCACGTCGTCTCTGGTCATTATCGCGGATCAGTTCACAAAGTCTCTGGCGAGCCGAGAACTGACCCTGCGTATGCCGGTGGAACTGCTGTCGTTTCTCAACCTTACCCTGGCCCACAATACCGGTGCCGCATTCAGCTTCCTCAGTGACGCGCCGGGCTGGCAGCGCTGGTTTTTCACCGGCCTGGGCGGCGTGGTCAGCGCCGCCATCGTGTACTGGCTGGGCCGCCTGTCACCCGCCGCGCGCTGGCAGCCCGCGGCGCTGTCCCTCATCCTGGGCGGCGCCCTGGGCAACGTCTGGGATCGTCTGCAATTGGGTTACGTGATTGATTTCATAGACGTCCATTACCATGGCTGGCACTGGCCGGCCTTTAATATTGCCGACAGCTCTATTACCATAGGGGCAATTATGCTGGTGATCGATGCCCTGCGGGCGAGCAGGACATCGGAATAAATCTCCCGCCCCGACAATACACTCTCCACACACAGCAATGACGTGACGCCCGAGGCGACAAATATGCAGGTATTACTGGCCAATCCACGCGGCTTCTGTGCGGGAGTTGACCGCGCTATCGACATCGTCGACCAGGTGCTGCTGGCCCTAGGCGCGCCGGTCTATGTGCGCCACGAAGTGGTCCACAACACCTATGTGGTGGACAACCTGCGCGGCAAGGGCGCGATCTTCGTCGAAGACCTTCACGAGGTCCCCGACGGGGCCACGGTGGTATTCAGCGCCCACGGCGTGTCCCAGGATGTGCGCGACGACGCCGCGCGCCGCCGTCTGCAGGTGTTTGACGCGGCTTGTCCTCTGGTTACCAAGGTCCATGTGGAGGTGGCCAAACATGCCGCTGCCGGCCGTGAATGCATCCTCATCGGCCACGCCGGTCATCCGGAGGTGGAGGGCACCCTGGGACAGTATCGGCCCGCCGGCGGTTGCGGCGCCATCTACCTGGTGGAGGGCGAGGATGACGTGGCGCCCCTTCAGGTGGTCAATGCGGATGATATCGCCTTCGTCACCCAGACCACTTTGTCCGTGGATGACACCACCCAGATCATCACCGCCCTGCGGCGCCGCTTCCCCAACATCATCGGGCCGCGCAAGGATGATATCTGTTACGCCACGCAGAACCGCCAGGATGCGGTGAAGGAACTCGCCCGTCACTGCGACATCGTGCTGGTGGTGGGTTCGCAGAACAGCTCCAATTCCAATCGCCTCAAGGAGATCGTGTTGAAGCAGGGGGTGTCCGCCTACCTGATCAACGGCCCGGAGGACATGCATCGGGAGTGGCTTACCGGCAAGGCCTGTATCGGTGTTACTGCCGGGGCCTCGGCGCCGGAATTGCTGGTGCAACGGGTGGTGGAGCAGTTAAATCTCTGGGGTGCCGAGTCCGTGCGGGACCTCAAGGGCAAGAAGGAGAATGTCATTTTCGCCCTGCCGAAGGAACTGCGTGAACTGAAGGTGGGAAACTGACAAAAGCGCGTTCGAAGGCCGCAGTTCACAGGTCACGAGTCAAGAACAAAGATTACAAGTTTTTCCTCTTCATCTTCGAGTCTATAACGGCAACCTGTGAGTTACGGCCTTCTCTCCCGAAACGCGTAGCCCATCCCCTGGTGTTAAGTCGATAAGACTGTTACCAACTATCCTCGTTGGCATCCAAGGTATCCCCGTCGTTGTTCCGGTCCCAGTGACGGGCGCCGGTTTGATCCACTTCCAGGTATCCGTCGCCGTCCTGCGCGCTGCCGCTGATGGGTGTGGCGCGCAGGGTATAGGTGCTGTCCGTGGCCACGGTAATGGTCAGGTTATAGTACTTGGTGGATCCGTCCACCGGCGCCTGGGTGGGGAAAATGGTGGGGGCGCCGGTATCGGCCCCGCCGGCGGCCGCGGCTGTGTACGTGCCGTTGGTGGTAAAGTAGCGTTCCATTGAATTGGCAAAGCTCATCAGCGCGCCTTCGGCATCGGCGCGGCGCGCCTTGATCATGTGCTGGGTATACGCGGGATAGGCGATGGCCGCGAGGATACCGATGATCGCCACCACGATCATGAGTTCTATCAGGGTGAACCCCTTTGACGTTTTGTTCTTCACCCTAACCTCCTGTCATATCGAGTTAAAGCCGGATTCGGATACCCTGTTTATCGTCCTTCCATGCGGGAAGATGAGCCGAACCTGCGCGGCAGCACCCAGATTTCGATGATTTGCGGGCGGTTTGCGGTCCCGGATGTGGCGTTGTAGGCGACCTGCATCCCCTTGGCCAGGTCCCGGACAGTGGCGAACTGGGTCCTCAGGGTATGTACGGGGACGTTGGCGTCGATCATGTACTGGGTATCGTTGATGACGATGGTCGC
>CAYXAX010000120.1:5208-8019 GCA_964463055.1 uncultured Gammaproteobacteria bacterium
TAGGCGTGGTTGCCGAGGAAGTTGATTTCCGCCGGGATACCCTGGGTGAACTGCAGGCCTGACGGACTGCCGGTGGTGCCGCCGGTGTTGGTCACCTGGTCGGAATTGTCCACCACCAGATCACCGTTGATATCGATGGCCGGATCGTCGGGCGGGCTGCCGTCGACCTGCTTTACCAACATGGTCCAGCCCGATCCGCCATAACTGCACGGCTGGCTGCTGGGGATCAGGGTGTTGAAGAACACCAGGTTGCCGCGGACCTTGGGATTGGTCACGACCCGCTCGCCGGTGTCCGGCAGGTCGATGTACCAGCCCTTTTTGGAGGTGTAGTCCACGGTATTCTGGGTCGTCACACGCACGTTTGAGGGGAAGCCGCTGACCAGCGTCTGCTGCACCAGGCTGCTGCGCGTCAGGCTCTTATCACCGTCGTCCCATACACCGTAGAAGGTCTGGGTGCCGGTGCTGGTCTTGTCGCTGCTGACCAGGTACTGGCCGGTGCCGAAGTAGACCATCATATTGGGGGCGTTGGACGGCGAGTTGCTCGATGCCACCGTGGGGTGTCTTACCACCGCTGGCTTGGACGTGATCGGCTGCGGATTGTTCGAGGCGTCCTTGGCGGTGAACAGCGGCTTGGGGGTGCTGCCCTGTTTGTAGGCCACGGCCCAGTTGCCGGTGCTGGCGGTATCGGACAGATCGAACGCCCACATGTTGCCCTGCAGGTCGCCGGCGTACACGCGGTCCACGGTGCCGTTGCCGTCCAGGTCCACCAGCGTGGGCGTGGCCAGGCCGTTGCGGTTGGAGGTGGTGCCTACGCCGGTGGTGATCTTGACGTAATCGCCGGTGCTGGTCCAGTTGCCGTCCAGGCCGCCGTCGAGAAACAGGATGAACAATTGGGCCTGGCCAGTGCCGCTGTCGTTGTAGCCGTTGCCGAAAATCGCCGCCCAGCGGTGATTGCCGTTGCCGTCCACCACGTTGGTCATGGCCATGGTGGGTTGGCTGAAGCTGTAGCCCAGATCGGCATCGTCGCTGTTGGTGAATTCCCACATCACGGTGTTGTCCGCGGCAGTGGTGTTTTCCGAGAAGGTGGACGGGTCGGTCACATCCAGGGCGAACAGGCCGCGGCCGCCGGCGCGTTCACCACCCACCAAGACCGTGGCCCAGTGGGGACTGCCTGTGGCGGTGGTCTTGACGAAGACATCCGATACCGAGGGGCTCAGGTCCACATAATAGCGGTGGTAGTAATTGGGATCGGTGAGGTAGTGCAGTCCCGACGTGGTGGTGGTGGAGAACAGGTTGCTGGGTATATAGGCCAGGACCTCTTCCCCAGTATCGGCGTTAAACCCGTGCAGCATGCCGTCATTGGCGCCCACATAGATGATGCCCTGGCGGTTGGCGTAGGTGCTTTTGAACTCGCTGTAGAGATCTGGCGAGGCGGCCGGGTACGGCGTCGTGTCGTAATAGCCCATCTGGGGCGCGCCGACGAAGACCGGGTTCGACTGGACGATGTCCCCCAGGCGCCCAGCGCGGATGCGCAGGTTTCCGGCACCCTCGTTGCTGCGGTCGCCGCGCAGAAAGTCGAGACGAGTCTGGGCCACCGTCGCAGAGTCCACGCCGCCGGAGGGGTTGGTCTTCAGGTCGGCCTGTTCCGCGGCGCTCAGATTGGCCCACTCAAACGGGACGCCGACACCGGCGTTGGTGGTCAGAATGGTCCGCGGGTTGCCCGTCAGGTTGCGCGCATCCAGCACTGTGGCGGCGTTCCAGGTTGGATTGGCCGCCACGGTCCCGTTGTTGGGATCAAGGGCGTAGGAGAGCAGTTCGCCGCTCCACTGGGCGGTGTTGAAGCGCGCCTGGTAGACGTAGCTGTCGGTGCCCAGGTTAGTGGAGTTGAAGGCCACTGCGGCGGCGCTGCTGGTGCGATTGGTGATGCTCGACAGGGTGTCCTGCAGGGCCGTGACCATTTGGGTGGGGTTCTTGGCGCTGAAGTAGCTGCCGCGCCCGTCATAGGCCGCGTGCCACAGGTCGTCGATCTTCTGTGCGTTGCCGCTGTTGGGATTGGGCCAGCTGAAACCGGTCGCTGTCGGGTCCGCGGTGGTTGGATCCAGGGTGCCGTCCTGACCGAACGCCATGGTGTAGGTCACCAGGTGCTGGAAGGTGGCGTTGTCCACCCCCGGGACGGTGGGCACGGCATCGGCCAGGTCGGTGCGCAGGTCACGCTCGTAGTAGTGCATGGCCACGTCGGCCAGGGTGTTGCTGATGGTATCGCCGTAGGGCGGGCCGTCATAGGCGGTGTTGTGGTCGCCGTCGGTATTGCCCACGCCGGGGTTGTTGCCGTTCCAAAAGCCATCGGTCATGAGGATATCGAAATTGAGCTGGCAGGTGCCGCCGTTGGCCGCGGACAGGATTGGCGAAGACTGGGCCGTGCTGAACAGTGTCCCCGCCGATGTGCCGCTTTCAAAGTACTGGCCCACCTGCTTCAGTTTGGAGCGCAGCGGCGTGCCGTTCCACGGATAGGTCTGGAACACCTTGTCCAGCAGCGCGCGCTTGTTGCCCGTGGTGGGGTCGGTGTTCATGTCGGCGACGGGCGTGCTGACATTGTTGTTGTTGTTGATGGTGGCGTAGCCCATGCGCGAGGTCTGGGGAGCGACTACGGCGCTGATGGCGTTTTTGGCGGCGAGGTTGCGCTTGCGGTAATAGGAATACCAGTTGGCGAAATTCTGTATCTCCTCGGCATAGGTGCACGTGGGCGCGGCCGCGCAGTCGGTGCGGTTAGGGCCGCCGGTGTAGGTGGGCGTGGTGGAGCGGATCTCCACC
>CAYXAX010000121.1:0-8006 GCA_964463055.1 uncultured Gammaproteobacteria bacterium
CGGGGGCATCGTGCACCACCGAGCCCACGGCCGGCTCTTCCTGTTGGGGAAAGGCATGGGCCACGGCCGCCGCCGTCCATGCCAGGGCGGCGATGGCTGCAACCAAGGTCAGGCATGTCCTGGTCGTATTGCGCTTCATATCGTTCCGTTCTAGTCAAAAATCGGTTTTCCGATACTGTGCGGGAAGATATCGTCCAGGTAGAGGTGCAGCTGCAGCAATACACCGACACTGTTGCCGGTGCTGTTGTTGATGGGAATCGGCGCCTCCACGGTGACTTGTCCAATGTCATTGAACAGCATGATGCCGGGATTGACGGTCCCGGTCACGTCGCCGCCGCATCCCTCGTCCATACAGGTGGATATGGGCAGTTCGATGAGGAACAGGGAGTTGCGCAGGACGTGCGGCAGTCCGATGTCCTTGACAAAGGATTCCAGGTAGGAAAAGTTGTATTGTAAGCTGAAGGACGAGGCCAGGTTGCGCGATTGATTGCCGCGCGCGGGCAGGTCCACGGCGATGGCGCCGGTCACGGCCATGGGGCGCAGAAACGCCGATGATAAGTTGCCGAACCCCTTGCCGAAGAACAGGGTGGGTGAATAGACATCGAAGTCTTCACTTACCGCATGATTACCGGTGCCGCCCAGCTCCACGTTGAGGCCGTAGGACCACACGCTCTCGCTTTGCTCGTCCACGTAACCGAGGAACTTGCCGCCGATCTCGATGTTGTTGAAGCCCTTGCTGCTGCTGCCGTCGGCAAACTTGAGCCAGTCGTACTGCGTAGCCACGGACAGGGCGATGGTCGGGGTGATGGTCTTGGCGTATTCGACGCCGACGCTGTCGACATTGACGGACTGAGTATCGCCCGCCTGATCATTCATGTGGTTGTACAGCAGGTCGAATTCATCGGCGGCAAACGGGTCATCGAAGGTCAGCGTGGCGGGAAAGAATCGCTTGCCGGCAAAGCCGTGGGCGCCCGCCAGTCCAGGCGACAGCAACGCCAGGGAGAACAGCACCACCCCCGGGAGATATTTGGCATGGTGTAATTTGGTTGCGAGCACGTTGTTTCCTCCATTGTTTGTCACCCTGTCAGCGGTGCGCTGGAAGCGCACCGGGGAATTGCTTAAAGTTCAATGCTATCACACTGTTGCGGATGATTGAGTGCGGCATAGTGTCGCAGGTGCGATGCAGCGCCAAGGTGCAACACCGCCCGCGCTGCAGCCGAAGATCCCATAGTTAACCCTGGGCGGATTAGAACTCGTCGGGGTAAAATAGCGGCAAGTCACTTGACAGGAGTGCGACACCATGTCCGTTGACAACCATGCCCTGCCCGCACAGTCATCATTGCTGAATCTGCGGCGTCTCCTGCTGCTGCGCAGCGTTGCCATCGGCGGCTGGCTGGCGGCGGGTATCATGGCGTCCTACGGTCTGGATACCGCCGAGTTTCTCCTGCCGGTGGGCATTGTGATCGCGGTGTGGTCGGCATTTAACGTGGCGAGTTGGCGACGCCTTGGCACCGCCCGCGATGTGATCCATGCGGAGTTTTTCACCCAACTCCTGGTGGATGTGGCGGCCTTGACGGTACTGCTGTACTTCACCGGTGGGTCCACCAATCCGTTCACGATGCTTTACCTGCTTCCGCTGACCGTCGCCGCGGCGGTCCTGCCGGGGCGCTACACCGGGAGCCTGGCCGCGATCACCGTGGCCTGTTACACCCTGTTGTTGTTCTATTATGTACCGCTGCCCCTGATGGTGAACGCCGGGCGCCAGGAATTCGGGCTGCACGTATTGGGTATGTGGTCCGGATTTGTGCTGAGTGCCGGCTTGATCGCCTACTTCGTGGTGAAGATGGGCGGCACCTTGCGCGAACGCGACCGCATTCTGGCGGAAGCGAGGGAAAAGTCGCTGCGCGACGAGCGCCTGGTGGCGCTGGGCACCCTTGCCGCCGGCGCGGCCCACGAACTCGGGACGCCGCTGGGTACCATGGCAGTATTGACCAAGGAACTCGAACATGAATACGGCGAATCCGCCGACCTGGCCGGGCGGCTGCGTACACTGCGGGATCAGATCGACCGCTGCAAGAATGTGCTTTCGGTGCTATCGGCGTCCGCCGGCCAGGTGCGGGCGGAGTCGGGACAACGGCTGCCGCTGGATCAATACCTGGAACGTATCGTTGCAGAGTGGCGCAGCATCAGGCCGGCGGCCGTGCTGCAGTGTCATTGGGCCGGTATCGGCCCGACGCCATCCATCGTCGCGGAGCGTACTCTGA
Source organism: uncultured Gammaproteobacteria bacterium (assembly GCA_964463055.1). Classification (GTDB taxonomy): domain Bacteria; phylum Pseudomonadota; class Gammaproteobacteria; order CAWJPQ01; family CAWJPQ01; genus CAWJPQ01. The sequence goes on from CAYXAX010000121.1 coordinate 2,265, forward strand.
CACAAGCGATCACCAACGTGCTAAACAACGCCGCCGACGCCTCTCCCAACAGCGTGGAGATGGCCGCCCGCTGGGACTCGCTGCAGTGGGTGATTGAGATTTACGACCGCGGTGACGGGCTGACGGATGCCGCCAGCGCCCGCGCGGGCAAGAGCGTATTTACCACCAAGCAGGAAGGGCATGGACTTGGGTTGGGGCTGTTTCTTGCCCATTCCACCATCGCCCGTTTCGGCGGGAGTGTGCACCTGTTCAATCGTGATGGCGGTGGGGCGTGCACGCGAATCGCCCTGCCACTGACAAAATTATCGGCGGCGGCGTGATAATGCGTGCATCTGTCGAACTGGAGGCTTGCGGAACAAGACCCAGCCTGCTTCTTGCCGATGACGACGAGATTTTCTGCAGCGTGCTGGCGGACGCCCTGGAGAAACGCGGCTATGCCGTGCAGGTTGTGCATGACGTGGAGGCGGGGCTGCAGGCCGCGGAGGATAATCCCCCGGAGTTTGCGGTGATTGATTTGAACATGCCAGGGGCCACGGGATTGGCGCTGGTGGAGCGCATCAAGGGACTCGATCAGCATACGCGCATCGTGGTGTTGACCGGCTACGCGAGCATCACCACCGCCGTGGAGGCGATCAAGCTTGGCGCTACCCATTATCTGGCAAAGCCCGCAGATGCCGACGAGGTGGTCGATGCCCTGCATCGGCATGAGGGAGATGTCTCGGTTCCCCTGTCAGCGCGTCCCATGTCCGTGGACAGGCTCGAATGGGAACACATTCAGAAAGTGCTTCATGAATGCGGCGGAAATGTGTCAGCCGCATCGCGTACTCTGGGCATGCACCGTCGGACCTTGCAGCGCAAACTGGCCAAACGTCCTACGAGACAGTAGGGCCGCCGTCGCCGCCACGCATTCGTCGCTCTTCCGGTAATATGGCGCCGGGCGGTATTTTCCCTGCGCCTTGACAGACACGATACCTGGGCTTAGTTTGAATCCGGTCCTCAGGCCAGCGTCTCCATCGGCGCATATGCGGGCAGAACAGCCCTGATTCAGAGTACTTGATGATTTCATCCACTCCCCATGAATCAATTGCTTTCAGATCCCGTCTTTCAGTCCGCCATGGCCCCTTTTTCCGCGGCGCTGATCACCGGCGCGTTGTTGAATCTCGCCGGGTGGTTTTGGCCGGGACTGGTGATAATGGTGGGTTTCTACGTTTCCACGTGGCTGGCGGTGGGATTGGATGTGTTTCCCTTGACCAGCACCCACAAGATCATCCTGCTGGGGGTCGCGGCGATCGTCGCGGGTATCACCTTGGACATGTATAAGGGGCCGCGTCGTTATCTGCCGTGGCTGCTGTTTATCGCCGGCGCGGCCGCGGCGGTATGGATTCTGTGGCCGGTGCTGGTGCGCAGAGGCGGCTTGCAATCCTGGGGATTGGCGGCCGGCGCCGGGTGCTATGCCGGGTGGCTGGTGGCGTGCAGCGCGGCTCTGCGCGAGCGCCCCCTGCCCGCGGCGGTGATGACCCTGGCGCTGGCCACGGGGACGGGTGTCTCGGCCATCTTCGGTTCGGCGGTGTTGCTGGGCCAAATGGGCGCTTCCATGGCCGCGGCCGCCGGGGCGTACATCGTGCTGGGTCTGTTTCTGGCCGGGCAGAAAGCCGGCTCGATACTCGTCACCCCCGCCGCATTGTTATGCGGCTTGCTGGGGGTTTCCGGGGTTGTGTATGCTAAAGTTCCATGGCCCGCGTTGCTTGTCCTGTCGATTATTCCCCTGCTGGCCTATGTGCCGGTGCGAGCAGGGAGGCCCGCATGGATCAGGGCATTGATGCTGGTGCTTATTCAGTTGCCGGTTACGGCCGCCGCGATACTTGTGACGCGCCACGTTACCGGACCGCTTCCTGCATTGTAAATCGAAACTGTAAATTCTCGTTTAGTCACTACAGGCAACTACAAGGAGTCACACGATGCGTAAATTGCAGCTGGCATTGATTTTGATGTGTGCGCCGACGGCGTCATTTGCCGCCGAGGAACACTTTACCATCGATCCGCCCCACACCTTTCCGAACTTCACCGTCAATCACCTGGGCTTTTCCACCATGCACGGGCGCTTCGATAAGACCAAGGGCACGATCACCATGGACAAGGAAGCCAAGACCGGCTCCGTGGATGTGGTCATCGATGCGTCGTCCATCAGTACCGGCTTTCACAAGCGTGACGATGACCTGCTCTCACCGGGTTTTCTGGATGCGGTGGAGTTTCCCGATATCACTTATAAATCCACCAGCGTGAAATTAAACGGCGACGCCACCGGCGGCACGGTGCAGGGCAATCTGACCATCAAGGGCGTGACCAAGCCGGTAACCCTCACCGTCGACAGTATCCACTGCGGTATCAACCCCATGGACCCGAAAAAGCAGCAGTACCGCTGCGGTTTCAATGCCACGGGCAAGATCATGCGCTCGGACTTCGGCGTCAAAGCCGGTCTGCCCCTGATCGGTGATGAGCTGGATCTGGCCTTTGAAGTCGAGGCGATCCGCGATTGATCATCCTGTTCCCGCTTGAGTTAATTCCATGACGCCGCACGAGGTTCGCCGTGAGTGATGCCTTGGTATGCTGGAAGTGTGGTGCATCATTGGACGGGCTGCCGCTGCCCCTGGGGCGGCGGGAGGAGTGTCCGGCGTGTCACTGTGACTTGCATGTGTGCCGCCTGTGCCTCTATTACGACACCGGCGTCAGCCGCGCCTGCCGGGAACCGGTGGCCGAAGAGGTCAAGGACAAGGTGCGCGCCAACTTCTGCGGCTACTTCCAGCCGCGGGCCGGCGCCTACCAGAGCGCGGACGATGCGCCGAGCCGTGCCGCCCGGGCACAGCTCGACGCATTGTTCGGCGGTGATGCAGGCACGGCCGGTTCCCCGAGCGACGCCGATGCGGCCAGGGAGCAGCTGGAAAAGCTGTTCGGCAAGAAGCCCTAAACCACAGCGTTTGGGGTTTCGGGTTTAACCATCGAGTTCGGCGGCGTCATGGCGCTGAGCCAGCAGCTGCTCGATCAAGCGGTGCATGTGCTGGTAATGGGTGCCCGCCCAGTACACTTTGCGGCAGGCGGGACAGACACGGAAGGTGTCATGGCTTTGCAGTGCGTGGGGCGGCACGCGACCGGTCACGTCGTCTTTGTGTGCCGTTTCCAGCAGCGCATTGCACAACATGCAGCGTTGGAAGGGGCGCGCCAGCCCATAGAGATCGAAGCGCTCCAGCACTTCGTTTAACTGCGCACGCGGGCGCAGCGCCTTGACTTCATAGACCCGCGTCAGACCACTCTTGTATACCAGCGTCCGGTCCTTGCTCAACAGGATTCTGCCGTTATTCCTGGACAGGGCCATCAGCATGCGGTCTTTGAAATCGTTTTTGTACAATGTATCGAAGCCGAGCATGCGCAGGTAGGCCGCCAGCTTTCCCAGGTGGGCGTCGAGGACGAAGCGCGGCTCTCTCAGCGGGTGATCGCGCACCCGCAGCTGTTCGCTGATGTCGAAGGATTCGAACACCGGGTATACGCTGATATGATCGCCGTCCCGGAGACGGTAATGAAAGTCCACGGACATGCCGCCGACCCGTACCATTTCCACCTTGTGCGCCGGGATGCCGAGGTCTTCCAGCAGTGTCCCCACCGGGGTGTCCGCGGCAATCGTAAGCGGGACATCTGCTTTTCTCTTTTCCCGGGGCAGGCAGTCATTCAATTCTTCATAAAGACGCACCGTGATGCTTGCGTTCATGGGCACGAAACCGTCCGTGAGGTCAGTGGGGGGTTGAAAAACACCCTGCTGAAGCGGTGCGGCGAGTTGAAAAAGGCCAGGGAGGGACTTTTCAACATCCTGTTAGAACTCGAACAACACCTTCAGTGCGCCCTTGGCGGCGGCGGCGTTGAATGCGGCCGCCGCCTGGTGAATGGCGTAGCGCGCCTGGACGAGACCGGCGGGTTCCACCCGCTCGCGCTCGAGCAGGTCCAGCGCCGGCGGGAACGGGCCGCAGCGCGAGCCCACCAGAGTGATTTCATTCACCACCAGTCGCGACAGGTCGGCGGTGGTCTGGCCGCTGCAGGTTGTCTTCAGCACCACCGTGCCGCGCGGGCGCACGGCGCGCAGCGCCGTCTCCAGACCGGCGCGTGATCCGGTGGCCTCCACCACCACGTCCAAGGCGTGATCGGGTATCTGCTGTTCATGGATGACGGTGATGCCCCGCGCGATGAGCAGTTCGCGCTGTGCCGGATAGCGGGCCGCCACCGTTAAATTGCAGCCGGTGGTGCGCAGGGCCTGGGCGGTGAGTTGGCCCAGGCGCCCGGCGCCGATGACCAGGACGCTGTCACCGGGTTGAATCTGCACCTGCCGGGTGACCTGCAGTGCGGCGGCCAGCGGCTCCGCGAATACCGCGGCATGGTCGGATACGGTATCGGGTACCGGGTGCAGATTGGCGGTGGGCAGGGTCAGGAACTCGGCGAACGCCCCGTCGCGATTCTTGATGCCGAGGACGCAGCGCTTATCGCAGTGGCTGGGTCGCTCCGCACGGCACTGGCGGCAAGTCCCGCAGGTGATATTGATCTCGCCCACCACCCGCCGCCCGCGCCATGCCGGGTCATCGGGGGCATCGACCACCTCGCCCACGAACTCATGGCCGGGGATGCCGGTGAACGGGTAATAGCCGTTGAGCAACTGCAGGTCGGTGCCGCAGATACCCGCCAATCGGACCCGTACCAGTGCCTCGCCGGCCATGGGGACGGGCTCGGCCAGGTCATCGCGATAGGCGATGCGCCCATTTTCCAGCCAGGCACCTTTCATGGAGGCAGAATAAATGAGCTGTGGGGCAGGCGCAACGCCGGCGCGGCGGTACGCCCTCAGCTGTCGTTTTGCATCGCCGTGGCCATGGCGGTATCTTTGAGGCATGGTGAAATCCCGTGACAAATCCCCCCCAGGAAGAGACAAGCCCGTCCTGCCGGTGCGCCGTGACGCGAAGCAGGGCGCGCACAAGCGTAAGCTGCTGCAGAAGCACTACAACAACAAGTACCACGTACGTTGACAGCCGGCGGTGAAAATCAGCGTACCGTGGTGTTCCATGGGCGGCGCATAGCCGCCCATGCTGAGGATTTCCACCCATGACCTATCCCATGCTGGCCGGCAGATTCGGGGTGTGGCTGATGCCTGAGATAAACATGCGGCAAGCCCTGTGCGAACTCATCGGCGCGCTTGCATCTGAATACGGTACCGTACCCTTCGAGCCCCACATCACGCTGTTGAGCGGTATCGACGCAGAGCGGGAGGTGTTGAGCGCGGGGATGCGGGCGCTGGCCGGTCAGCTGACCGCGGTGACGGTGGAACTCGGCAGCGTGGAATACCGGCCCGAGTATTTCCGCAGCCTGTATGTCGCCGTCAGGCCGCACGGGCTACTGGAAACGGCCCGTGACCTTGCGCGGTCGCAGTTCAGGCATGCCCTGGCGGGTCCGTACGAGCCCCACGTCAGCCTGCTCTACGGCGATCTGCCCGAGGGGCTGAAGCATGCCGCCGCCGCGCGCCTGTCGCACAGGCTGCCCCGCACCATGCGTCTCGACAGGGTGTCGCTGTATGACCTGTCCGGCGCCCCCGATGCCTGGTCGATGGTGGAGACAAGGGAAATCTAGGCGCCTGTCGGACTTAGGCGATCGTAGCCGAGCAAGGTGGGAGAGCGAGGGCAGTTTTTCGATCGTTTGAGGGAAGAGCGAAGCGAA
>CAYXAX010000122.1:0-7957 GCA_964463055.1 uncultured Gammaproteobacteria bacterium
GCGCGAGCCGTGCCCGGACGCGCTGAAACTGCTGCACCGACAGCAGGGCACTGCGTCCCACCATATCGGGGTGAAACACGTCGCCCACTATCACGTCATAGTTGTCCCCGCCGACGGCGAGGAAGTGCCGGGCGTCGTCCCATACCACCCGGGCGTTATGGGTGATGTCATCGTTCACCGGAGCGAACCAGCGCGGGGCTGCCACTATGGCGCCCCTGGAAAGCTCTACCGCGGTGCGTGCCTGGACCGTGGGAAACGGCAGTGAGCCGGCAGCGGAGATGCCAGTACCCAGTCCCAGAAACAGAACCTTGTGCGGAGCCGGGTGCAGCAACAGGGGCAGACGTGCCTGATCCTTCTGCAACGCCACGGCGCTGGGGTCGGTGGAGGCGTCCATGCGCTGCAGGTCCGACAACAGCACCCGCTGACCGTCGCGCTGCTGTACCACATGGGTGGTGGATATGGCGTCCTCGTGGACATACAGATCACGGCTGCCGCCATGGGCCAGGGGCAGCAGGACGTGGACCGGCGGCATGTGCCATACCGGGTAAGCCAGCAGGATCATCACCGCCAGCGCGAGCCACAGCCAACGGGTCGACGCCCACACCATACCGCAGGCAAACAACAGCACGGCAGCGGCGCACAGGGTACCTGGCGTGCCCAGCCACGGGATGAGCAAAAAACCCGCGCCCAACGCGCCCAGGGCCCCACCCACCGCATTTGCGCCATACAGCCACGGGCCGTTGCGTACCGGCTCGCCCAGGCGATGACTCAACAACGGCAGCCATGCCCCCAATACCAGGGTCACGGGCAGCGTGACCAGTGCGATGGCGCCCCCCTGCCAAACCATGGCGCTGGTCAAGGACGAAAAATCGGAGCGCTCTACCCAGCGGGAAATGGCCGGCAGGGCCCACAAACTGATCAGGCTGAATACCCCCGCCAGTACGGGAAAGACATCCAACCAATACCGTGATGGGGCGCGCCGTACCAGCAGGCTGCCAGAGGCGATACCGAACAGGAACACCGCCAGAATCACCGCCATGACATATTCGGTACGCAGCAGAATCATGCCGAACAACCGGGTCCAGCCGATCTCCAGGACCAGTGCCGCAAGGCCGATGCCGGCATAGGCAAACAGCGTCACGGCCTCAGGGCGGTTGTAAGCACCTTGCGGTTGCTGAGGGGGCACCCCCCCTGCTGCCGGCCAGAACAGCGACAGCAGCGCCGCACAAGCCGCCACTGACAGCCCCACACAGGCCACCGTCTGAAGTGCCGCCGTCCAACCCAGCAGGGGCAGCAACGCCAAGGGCAGCAACGCCCCCAGCACACCGCCCAGGGTATTCAGCCCGTAGAGACCGCCGATCCCCGCGCCAGCGGTCTCCCCCGCCTTCAGTACCAGCGGAAACACAGCGCCCATGGCGCAGGCCGGCACGAACAACAGCGCCAGTGCGGCCACACACTGCACCAAGTACCACTGCCAGACATTGGTCAGCGCGGCCACGTGACCCAGCAACCCGTCCCAGTGGGCAAGCATCATGGGCAGGAGCAGGGCATAGACGGCGATGGCGGCCTCCAGGCCGGCGAAGGCGCGCAGCGGTCTGCGCACACGCCCGGCGAGGCGCAGGCCCAGCAGACTACCGGCGCCGAGCCCCGCCATGAACGCCGTGACGGTGATCACCGCGCCGAAGATGCTGACGCCGAACTGCAGGGACAGCATACGCACCCACAACACTTCATAGGCAAGCGCCACCACGCCTGACACGGTATACAGCAGAAGCAGCCATGCGCCCTTTAGCGGGGAAACCATATGCGTGCGCCCTGCAACGCCCACACGACCCTCGAGCGTTTCACCAGGGGACATATTGGACAAGGATAATTACTTGAAAGGAAAGAACCAAACGAGGGCGACGACCGTGTGTGCCATCGCCAAAAAGACACTGATCCCCGCGCCGATCATGTGGGCGACGAAAACTTCTTTGCCGCGCAAGGCCATGGATAAACCCAGCGACGCGGTGGTGATCACCGAAATCAGCAGGGCGATACCCATGATGAACATGATCACGCCTTTTTCGTGATCAGAGATAGTGGTCGCGTTTTCGGGAGACGCTTTTTTAGTTTCAAAGGACTCAACAACGGAAATCCCGCTCTCCGAATCCTTACCCGAGCCTTGGCTTGCCTGCGAGCCCTGAGCCGCCGCGATACCGGAAGCCGTCAGAATCAACAGCGAAAGGCACAGGGTAAGGATACGAAAGGGGAAATCACTTGGTCTCAGAGGAATCACCCACATTGCCGGTATGCGCATCTTGTCCCTCACCTTGAGGTCGTAGCGAAAAGCGCCAGTATAAAATAACCAGCAGGATGAGGGGAGACAGTACGATGGGGAGCAGAAATAAAAATATGATCCATAAGGATTCCATGTTGACGTGCAAGTAGCGATAGCTGTCGAATGCCATTGCCTGCTGCGAGGCAATCAACACCGTCAGCGTAACGATCAGTCTACTTATCAGTCTTGGTCTTTTCACTGCGCGCCTCGCTGCCGGTCTGGCCCTGCACGTCCTTTGCCGTCCTGAAACCGAAGAAATCCGATGCCATATTGGGCATTGAATAGTTGCGGTGATACGTCTCGGTGGAGAAGGGATCGCCCTTCCACGACCCACCGCGCAGTACCTTATAGCTGCCTTTATCGGTAGGGACGAGATCCACCACTTTCATGGAGCGATCCGCCGCGGAGGTCACTTCAGGCACCTTGACCTCGAACAACCTGTCCGGCGCGTCGGTGCCGGGATAAGGCGCGAAGTCATCAGTAGTCCATTCATTGACGTTACCCGCCATATCCATTATCCCGTAGGGGCTGGCGCCGTTTTTATAGCGAGTCACCGGAGTCGTATCGCCGACACTGTAATACGTATTCAGGCGGCTCGGATCCATCTGATTACCCCACGGCCAGCGCCGGCCATCGGTCCCCCGGGCTGCCTTCTCCCACTCCGCTTCCGTGGGCAGCCGCTTACCCGCCCACTTGGCATAGTCATTGGCGTCGTACCATGAAACCATGGTGACAGGATACATTTGCTTGCCACGGGCAAAGTGGCCTTTGTCCCAGTTCAGCGGCGCACGATGGCCCGTCTCTGCCACGAATAAGGCATACTGGGCGTTGGTCACCGGGTATTTGTCGATCAAATATGCCGGCAGGGTCACTTTATGTTCCGGGGTATCCCCCGCATTGGAAAGTTTACGGTTCGTACCCATCTTAAACGAGCCTGCGGGGATCGTGACCATGGTTTTCACTTCCCGCCACTGGGCCGGGGTAAGCAGCGCCTTCACCTCGGCGACCGTATAGGTACTCTTGCCCAGGGTGCCATCCTCATCCTCGCGATGACGGGTGATCTCTTCCCCGGCGGCGCGGACGTGCTTGGGCGCATCCGCCACACTGTACGAGGCCATGGTCTGCATCGAGACGATGCGATCTGATCCCAGCGTGAGGACATGAATGGTGCCGCCGATGAACGCTACCGACAGGCAGGTAACGATCGTTGCGCCGAATATCCGCTTTCGCAGCGCGATCTGCTGCGGCGTCAAGCGCGGGCGATTGCGGATCATGACTTCCATATTATTTCTTTGACCCCGGAACCGGGCTGTTGGTTGCCCCATCATGACGGGATTTTCTGTCGCGGTAGAGCAGATGCTTTGGCGTGCGCCCGTAGATTTTCTTGAACATGATCTCGCCCAGCACGCCTCCGATAGCGCCCGCCTCGATGACGACTACGACGATGAATCCCCAGTATCCCATGGGCAGCAGCGACACATTGTGGGGAAGGACGTCTAGGTTCGTAAGCTCCGCGTAACTCAACAGACGCGCGATCAGCGGCGGGAAATGGGCCAGGATTTTTCCTCCCAATCCAAAAATAAACGACACCGCAATGCCCGCAGCGATGGGAACCAGTGTCAGGTCGGCGATCCAAAGGGGATTAAAGGTGCTTATTCCCGAGAAATACTCCAGCCTTATACCCAACAGGCGATCACCGGCGTTAATAACCACCACGCCCGTAAACACCGCGAAAATGGCCCACACCGCGCCCTGTAATTGCCGGAACTTGATCATTTCGCCGCCTGCTCTTTGTCTTTCGGGTAGGATTTACCCGTCAACACCTCATACTCGGCCGTTCTCGTTGCCTGTAGATACCATTTTTCAACCTTCAAGCTGCTCATGTAATCCGCCAGGACTTGCCGATCCTCCTCGGGCAGGTGCGCGTATGAGGGCATCCTGAACTCTTTCTTGAGGCGCGAGGGTAGAATCTCTTGCGGATTCTTTGCTGAAAAATACTTGTAAAACCATTCCTTACTGCGAAGCGAACCGATACCGTCCAATCGCGGGGCAGGTACGTTCATGGTCATCTCCATCAGACTGCGGCCCCATAAGGCATGGCAGTCCTTGCACTGGAGGTTATCGATCAGCTTACCGGCCTTCTGTTTCAGGTCGGGATCAGCAGTACTGAAGAACGGAATTCCCGGGTCCGGCTCCTTGGGCTTGAGTACTTCCCATGTGCGAATACCTAGCAAGACCGCGGCAATGACGACAATCGCCGAAATTGTAGCCAGTTCACCTTTTTGCATGATGCTGATGCCGCGCCGCCTTTTCCTTCAATACTTCGTCTCGTAGTTCCATCTGTTGGGCCCTGACCTTCTGCATCTTGGCAAAATCCTCAGGGGACATACGCTCCCGGTCATCGTCACTGAAAACGGCGTATTTGATATCCTCATCGAATTGATGATTGTTGGATGCCCAGCGCAGAAAAAATACCGCTGTAATCAAAATGGCGCAGGCAACCACAAGCCACAAATAGATCGACCAACCATCAGGCAGCGACTGTAAGTAGTGTGACATTGTGCGAACTCCTATGTGGTGATTTAAAACAGATACCCCTCGACCATCTGCAGATAGCCGAAGACAAAGGCGAAAATGACGCCAAATAGTATGGCTCCGAACATGACCACCTCACCGACCTTTAGCTTGGCCTTGCTCTTCTTCCAATACAGGTACATGATACCGAGAAATACAACCAGAGAAAGCACCAGAAAGATAAATATGCCGATGCTGTATTCCTGGCTGTATAACCCCTCAACGCCGAATACATTTTCATTACTCTTGTCCGCCACTTGGACAAGGCTTCCCTGGTAGGGCGACAAACCAGCAATACCATTATGTGTGGCCGTTATGGCACTGGAAACACCTGTCATCATGGGGGATTGGAGATTTATTCAGATATCAAAAGGGAGTTTATCTCGTCATTGACTGGTTAGACACTCTATTCAGGGTCAGAGTTGCCGTAGCCCAGCAATATATGTTTGATATTTTACACCTTATCAAAAAAAAATGCCGCCCTCGGGGCGGCATTTTAAAGCACGTTAGATATTATTTTTTAATAAAATCAACCGAATGTATCCTCAGCTTCCTTCTCACTTGAGGACTCGGCGGCCTCTTTGTGCTGTTTCCAGTATTTGTCCACGAACAGCAATCCGTATAGCGCCGGCAGAATAAATACAAAGATTATGATTGCCAGCCCAACGCCGGGTCCGTAATCAATATCAATCATTGTGCACCTCCTCCGGTCATATTCGGCTTTCTGGTAAAGTGCGGCAACCGCTTGATTACCAGTACCATCGTAATGATGAAGTAGCTTACGTAGAACACGTCGATGGTATAGCCCTTGTCCCACCAAGGCTGAATGCGCGAGCGTCGCCCATCCTTCCTGTAGTTACCCTCGAAGTTCGCCAGTACGATCCTGTCACCCATTACATTGTAATTATCCAGCGGGTAACCATTACCACTTTGCTCGAGTTCACGAATCGCGGGCGCGATATTCTCCAGGTCATACCAGGAAATCGGATGACGCTCCAGCAACCCCTGCGTACGCTTGTCGACGGTGGGGTAAACCTGCTGGTAGATGTACTGAATCCGTTTTGTCGGATCCTGGATCTTCTGCACTTCCGGGTTATCCATCATCTTGACGAACTCCTGGTAGATCGCCGCGCTCGGGCGCTGACCCCACAGAGGCATGGTCAGCAGGAACGCCGTCAGGATGATCAGACCGATGAGAAATGTGAAGGGAAACGGCAGGCGATTATTGCCTTCCCAGACACCACCGTGCTTCTCCTCTTCCCACAACCGCAGGTTCCGTTTCGTCTCTTCTTCGTCCGCCAGACAGTGCAGCGGGTTGTCTAGTTTCCACGCCATTGGTGTTGCCCCCCCTATTTTAAACTTGAGACCCAGTCAATCAGCGCGCGCGCCGGGCTGTTCGGATTTGGTTCCGGAACCTCGGGCGGATAGACCCGCTTGCCTTCGCGATACTCAACATACTCCTCGCGCCACTTCTTGTAGTCGATCGGCTTGCCATCGGCGTCGACCTTACCCCACAGGTAGTCGAAACGCGGCATGATCGAGTGAGGCTGCACCAGTCTTGGATTGAAGAAGTGCATGGTAAGCCACTCCCGGGAGGAGTTTCTTGATGCGACGTGCAGCAGGTCAGGCCCTTTGCGATCGGAACCGAACGCCGTGGGCATTTCACCGTTGAAGTCACCCAGATAGGGCGGCGCACCGAATGCCTGCCAGTCCTGAGTCTCCTCCGGCAGCAGGGTGTGGCACCACCAGCACCCTTGGGCGACGAATATAGTCTTGCCCTGGCCGATATAGCGCTTGTTGGCATCGGCAACCTTGCTCAATACATCGGTCGGCTGCCAACCGCGGGTTGCCGTGAGATTTTCTATGTAGTGGACCTCATCGCCTTTCCATTCACCTTCGCGGATGGTAAAGACCGCACCGTTGGATTCCTTGGCTTCCTCGATACGACCCTTTTGGATACTCAGCTGCTCAACGCCTTCACCCAGCTGATCCGGATGGCGGACGTTCGGTGCAAAATAGGTCCCCGCCTTGAATACAAAGGCGGTCATGGGCGGATCGATCTTGGCTCCGGTTGAGGGATCCTTATTCAGAATAACCGTCACCGGCTTGTGCTCGGGACCGAATAGATTGGGATCGTTATAGCTGAACCCGGCGTCATACCCCACTGACAACTGCTTTCTCAGCCCCATTTCCGTCGTCACGCCTGAGCGCAGATCGAAGGTTGGCAGAAAGATCGTGATCAGCATGGAGAATCCGAGCATTAGACCTACGCCTGCGGCGCCTAGCCGATAATGTTTAAATCCTGCCACTGCATACCCTCCCAAACTTTGCCAGTCGATCCCCCCGGTGCGGACCGGGGGGATGTCCCTGACTTAAGACTTAATGAACAACAGCCCCATTGCGGTGTATTTTTTGTTGCTTTTAGCGTTCGTAAGCAAGCTCGTGTGCGTACCGGCCCTCGGGCACCACGGTGCCTTCACGCGCCGTCATCCACATGTTGTACAACCACACCAAGTTGCCCGTGAACACCATGGTGCCACCAACCCAGCGCCCGATCATGTACGGATGCTCGGCCATAACCACCTCGATGTACGGCACTTCGTAGATCTTGCCCGCGCCCTGGATCAGACCGGCGATGGTCATGGTGATCCAGTAGGTGCAGAAGCCGATCAGTACGAGCCAATAATGCAGGTTCCCCAGCGCAAGGGAGTACAGCTTGCGCCGCAGCATCTGCTGCAGACCGAAGTACACCGCCGCCATCTCGATGAACGAGGAGAACCCCAGCAGTGCCAGATGCGCGTGGGCCACGATCCAGCCGGTACCGTGGATGTACCAGTTGATGGAACGCGTCTGCTGAAAACCGCCCTGCATGTTCAGCGGCACCGCCAGCAGCACGCCGGTGATGACGAACTTCATCTCCAGGTTCTCGACGAACATACTCCACTTGCCCTTGATGGTAAGCAGGATGTTGGCCACGAAGGCCACCGCCGGGATCAGGATCAGCACCCCTTCCACCGAGGCGAAGGACTTCAGCCACTCCGGCAGCGGCGCGGACATGAGGTG
>CAYXAX010000123.1:0-7904 GCA_964463055.1 uncultured Gammaproteobacteria bacterium
CTGTCCATGGCCATCAAGCGCGCCAGCGGCGGCAAGACCTTCACCATTCAGTTGCAGGACCCTTACGTCAATCTCAGCAAATTCGATCTTGCCATCACGCCGCGCCATGACCATTGCCAGGGCGACAATGTGGTGGAGATGCTGGGCGCCCTGCATCACATCACCCCGCGGCGTCTGACGGAGCACGCAACACGGTTGGCGCCCAGCGTGGCCCATCTGCCGCGGCCGCTGGTGGCGGTGATGATAGGCGGCACCAATCGCTGTTATCAGCTGACCCCCGAGGTGGGGCGCGATATCGGCGAGCGCCTCGCCGCCCTGGCGCGCGACAGCGGTGCGGGTCTGATGGTGAGCACCTCGCGGCGCAGCGGTGCGGCGTTGACGGCGGCGGTCAAGGAACGGTTGCAGGATGTGCCCCATGTGTTGTGGGAGGGGCAGGGCGAGAACCCCTATTTCGCCTATCTGGGCCTGGCGGACTACATCGTCGTCACCTGTGACTCGGTGTCGATGGTGACCGAGGCCTGCGCCACCGGTAAACCGGTGTACGTCATCGACCTGCCGGGCGGGTCCCGCAAGTTTCTTGAATTCCACGCAAGCTTTCGCCGCGAGGGTTACACCAGGCCGTTTAGCGGCGTGTTGGAGCAGTGGCAGCGGCCGCCGCTCACCGATATGGAGAATGCAGTAGTGGAGATCAAGCGCCGCCTGGCGGCGGCGGGTATTTCCGTGGACTGATCGCTTGGGCCGAATGACCCGTTTTTACCCATGATGCCGTCGATGTTATTCGTGGCGCAGGGCCTCGATGGGGTCCAGGCGCGCGGCGCGCCGGGCCGGGACGTAGCCGAAGATCACACCGATCGCCGCGGAAAAACCGAAGGCCAGCAGATTGATGCCGGGGTTGAACAGGAACGGTACTTGGATGATTCCGGCGAGACTGTAACAGGCCGCAGCGGCAAGCGCGATACCGATCAGTCCACCCAGGGCGGACAATACCACCGCCTCGGTGAGAAACTGCATTAGCACCTCGTTCTCCAAGGCGCCGATAGCGAGCCGGATGCCGATTTCACGGGTGCGTTCGGTCACCGACACCAGCATGATATTCATGATGCCGATGCCGCCCACCAGCAGGCTGACCGCCGCCACCGCGCCCAGCAGGGTGGTCATGGTGCCGATGGTCCCGGACAACGTCTGGGCGATCTGCTTGGTGTCCATGACGCTGAAATTGTCGTCTTCCGACGCAGAGATCTTGCGCCGTTCCCGCATCAGTTGATTGATCTGGTCGATGACCTGTTCAGTCATGGCGCCGTCCTGCATGGAGATCATGATGCGCCTGACATCCTGGTTGCCGATGAGCCGGCGTTGCACCGTGCGCAGCGGCATCACCACCACGTCGTCTTGATCGATGCCCATGGCGCCTTGGCCCTTGGCGGCGAGCAGCCCGATGATCTCGCAGGAGAACTGTTTGATACGGATCGCCTCGCCCAAGGGGTCCTGCTGTCCGAACAGTTGTTGGCGGATGGTGGCGCCGATCACACACACCGCCTTGCCGGCACGCTCTTCCCCGCTGGTGAACATCCGCCCTTCGGCAAGGCGCCAGTTGCCGGCGGTAAAGTAGGCGTTGGTGGTGCCGGTAATGGTGGATGACCAATTTTCGGAGCCATAGACCAGGGTCACGTTGCTCATTACCGTCGGCGCCACCGCCTTGAGGGATCCCACCTGGGTGCGGATGGCTTCGGCATCGGCGGCCTTGAAGTCGGGGGCGCCGGCGCTGCTGCGCCCGGGTCCCAAGCGCTGGCCGGGACGCAGTATCAATAGATTGCTGCCCAGGCTGGCGATCTGGTCCGCCACCGCCTGGGTGGCGCCGTTGCCCAGGGTGACCATGGTAACCACCGCCGCTACGCCGATGACGATGCCCAGGATGGTGAGGAACGAGCGCATCAGGTTACGGCGGATTTCGCGTAAAGCGAGCAACAAGGTGTTCCATCCCATCATCCACCTCCGTTGTGGCTGTCGGCGGCGATGCGGCCGTCGACGAAGTGGACAATACGTTTAGCGTAGGCGGCCATTTCTTGTTCGTGGGTCACCATCAGTACCGTGATGCCGCGCTCGCGGTTCATGGTCACCAGCAGTTCCATGATTTCGCGGCTGCGTTTGGTATCCAGATTGCCGGTGGGTTCGTCGGCCAGCAATACCGTGGGGTTGGTAACGATGGCGCGGGCGATCGCCACCCGTTGCTGTTGGCCTCCCGACAGTTCTGACGGGGTGTGGTGTTCCCAGCCGTCGAGGCCCACCGCCTTCAAGGCGCCATCGGCGGCGGCGTGGCGGGCGGCGAGGGGTTCGCGGCGATAGAGCAGGGGCAGTTCGACGTTTTCCCGCGCCGAGGTGCGCGCCAGGAGGTTATAACCCTGGAACACGAATCCCAGATAATGACGGCGCAGCAGCGCCCGTTGGTTGCGGGAGAGATTTTCGACATGCACACCTTTGAAGAGATAGATACCGCTGGTGGCGACATCCAAGCAGCCGAGGATATTCATCGCCGTCGACTTGCCCGAGCCGCTGGGTCCCATGATGGCGACGAAGTCGCCTTCCATGACCTGCAGCTCCACGCCGCGCAAGGCCTGAAAGGCGGCCTGGCCCTGTCCGTAGGTCTTGGTGATGCCGGACAGGGTGATTAAAGCGCCGTCGCTATGTTCCGCGTTGATCATTTCTTTGCAGTCTGGATACCGGTGATGACTTGCGCGCCGACTTGTAGATCCCCCTCCACGATTTCGGTATGACGGCCATCGCTCAGTCCGGTCTTGACCGCCACCGCTACCGGCTTGTTGGCGCGCAACACCCACACTTGCGGCGTCGCGCCGCCGGACACCGCAGTCCGCTTCTGATTCGGGCGTGATGGCGGATGGGGCAACAGGCTGCCGACCAGTCCACGGCTTGTCGTCGGCTCGCCGGATTGCGGCGGCGTGAAACGCAGCGCAGCGTTGGGGACTAACAGTACGTCTTTGTGCGAGGCGGTGGTGATCTCCGCGGTGGCGGTCATGCCGGGACGCAACGTCAGATCGTCGTTGCTGACCGTGAGGATGGTTTTGTAGGTGACCACGTTATCCGTCACCTGGGAGCCGTATCCGACGCGCACGATGTCGGCGGGGTATTCACGCCCCGGCCAGGCATCCACGGTGAAAAATGCGGGTTGGCCGGCCTTGACCAGGCCGACGTCGGCCTCGTCCACGTCCACTTGCAGTTCCATCTGGGTCAGGTTTTCCGCCAGCTTGAACAGCACCGGTGTTTGCAGTGAGGCCGCCACCGTCTGGCCGGGTTCGATCTGGCGGGTGAGGACGATGCCGTCGATGGGCGAGCGGATCGAGGCCTTGGCGAGATTGGTCTGATCGGATTTCAACGCCGCAACCGCCTGGGCCACCGTGGCGTCGGCGCTCTTCTCGTCGGCTTGGGCCCGCAGCAACGCCGCCTTGGCGCTGTCCAGTTCCAGCTGCGACGGCACCTTACCGCCGGACAGCTGCGCGACCTTGCGCAAGCGGGAAAGATTGGCGTCGGCTTCCGCTGCCGTGGCCTTGGTCTGAGCCACCTGGGCCCGGGCGGCGGTGACCGCCGCCCGGGATTTGGTCACCTGATCGGTGAGCTTGGCGATGTCGAGCTGCGCCAGGATCTCGCCGCGTTTGACGTGATCGTTTTCATCGGCGTATACCTTTTCCACGGTGCCGGACAGTTCGCTGCCGACCTCCACCTCGTTGGTGGGTTGCAGCTTGCCGGTGGCGGAGACGGTGACGGTGAGATTGCCGCGGCTTACGTCCTCGGTGACGTAATCGGTCGTGCCGGTCTTGGCGCCGGGAATATACATCATCAATCCCACTACAATGGCCGCGATGATCAGTGCCGCGACGGTGTAGCGCAGCACTCTACTCTTGGTCGAGGGTGCGGCTTTGACAATATTGAGCAGTGTCTCGTCTTGGGGTACTTTGTCGCTCATGGCTGTTTGCTTTCCGATGATGCCGGTGATGTCTGCGTGGCGCCCGCCACGTTGTCCGTCGTTTCGCTCCAGCCGCCGCCCAGGGCCTTGTAGAGACTGATCAGGGAGGTCAGGCCTTCGGCCTCGGCGTTTGTCAGATTGTCTTCGCTGGAGAATTGATTGCGTTCGCTGTCCAACACGCTTTGAAAATCGATGAGGCCGCTTTCGTAGCGCTGCCGGGCCAGTTGCGCGGCATTGCGCGCCGATTGCACCGCACGACGCAGCGCCGCCTGGCGTTGGCGGTTGTCGGCGTAGGCGGCCAGGGCGTTTTCCACGTCTTCCAGGGCGGTCAACACGGTTTTCCGGTAGGCGACCAAGGCCTGTTCCTGCAGCGCGGTCTGTATGCGGATGGTGCTGCGGATGCGGCCGCCGTCGAACAGCGATTGCATCACACTGCCTAGCAGCGAAGCGGCGGCGGTGCCGGTGTCACCTAAGGCGCCCACGGTCATGGCCTTCCAGCCCAGGTTACCGCTAAGGGTGAAGCTGGGATAGAGCGCCGCGGTCTGTTCGCCGATGCGGGCGGTCGCCGCCGCCAGGTTGCGTTCGGCGGCGCGCACGTCGGGGCGTTGACGTAAGGTATCAGCGGGGATGCCCGCCGCCACTTGGTCGGGCACGCTGGGCAGGGGCGCCGGATTCGCCAGCTGATCGTGCAACGCGGCCGGGGGTTTGCCCAGCAGAATGGCCAGGCGATTTTCCGCCGCGATCCGGCTGGTATTGAGGACAGGGATAGTGGCGCGGGTCTGTTCGAGATTGGTGCGCGCCTGTTCCACGTCCAGGGTCGTGGCCAGTCCCGCCTGTTGGCGCCAATCGGTGATCTGCAAGGTCTCTTGCTGGGTCTTGAGATTATCTTGGGCGATACCCAAGCGGGCCTGGTAGGAACGCAGTTCCACGTAGTTGAGGGCCACTTCGGCCGCCAGGCTGACCTGGACATCGTGGAGGTCGGCCTGACTGGCCTGCAGGTCGGCCTGGGCCGCCTCCAAGGCGCGGCGCTGGGCGCCGAAGATATCCGGTTCCCAGGTGGCGTCGAACCCGGCGGAGAACAGATTGGCGGTGGTGCCGGAACCGGTCGCCGCGCCGGTCTTGGTGCGGCTGCCGGACAATGCGGCGCTGAGGGTGGGGAAACGGCTACCGCCCGCCAGGTCGCGCCGGGCGCGCGCTTCGCGCAGCTTGGCCTCGGCGGCGTGCAGGTCGGGACTGTTCTTCAACGCGGCTTCGACCAGGGTCGTCAGTTGGGGATCGTGTAGATTCTGCCACCATTTGCTCAGGTCCTCCCGCTGGGTGGTGGGAGGCGCGTATGTCCAGTGCGACGGCACCGCCATTGTTGGCTTGACGTAGTCGGGTCCTACCGCGCTGCAGCCCGCCAGGGCCGCCCATAGCATGCCCTGGGTAAGTGGATAAAAGACAATTTGTTTGGTTCGAGTACGCATCTTAGAATCACTGTTTCGTTTTAACCGGTTTGCAAACGAGGTCGCAATCCGGGTGTCCACTTAGTGGATATCCTTCTCCAGCCAACTGAACGTTGAAGTTAGCATTCTGCATCGTGGTTTCGGCGAAGTTATGCGAATTGTCCGCGCGCTCGGCCAAGATCGCCGAGCGAACGATCGTCGCCAAGACCGGCTGGTCTGTGTCGCGATAGGCGAATTAGTCATTGTCGATGATGCTCGACGCGGATTTCGCGGCTCTCATATCGAGCATAAAAATGCTTATTCCGTGGGCGTAAGCCATTTCGCTAAGCTCAACCGACCATTCACGGGCAAGTTCCACCGATACCTCCTTTTGAGCCTGGGACCGCTGGGACCCTCCACTCTCCGCTACTTCAATCTCGTAACGCATTATTGCATTTCCTTCCTATCCAGATTGAATCGAAAGGCGCAGTCTCGTAGCCATCGGGCCGGGTGACGGCCGCTTGCCTCGGCTTTGGTTTTTGCCGGTCATATCTTTGGTTAAATGATGGGAGCGAACTATGGGGAGAAATTGAAGGATGGATGGTGCGTGAATGATGCTGCCAAATTTCAGCTTTGCGCTTGAATAGGCATGATACAAGAAGCAACAGGTTAATACGGACATTAGCTGCGCCTCTGGGGTCGGTGCGAAGATTTTGAAGAGATTATGAAACTTTATCCAGGCGACTGGAAGGGGGTAGGAAAGTGACAAAGGATGAATATTATCGTTCGAGCGGTATGGTTGTTTAGAAGCTGACTACCTGATTCTCAAAACGGCGGTGGCAAGGCCACCTTGGAAGTGCAATAATTTGTCCCAGCTCGATATGCCCATTTCCCGCCGATGAGTCAGGGACCGTACTATGACGTTAAACATCGCTACTTTCAGTAATGTGACCGGAGGCAACGCACTGTTCAAGGCGTTGACCCATCCCAAGGCCGCGGATGACGGACGCACCTTGGTTGCCGCTCTGCGGGCGACTGGTCCCATCGCCGTCTACGACCCATACGGCTATGCCGACGCTTTCGCTAGCATCTATGACATGCAGGGAGTAGATGTGCAAGCGGTGTTCGTGCAACGGGTGGAGGAGGTGGGTCGGCAGCTGTTCGGGCGGGTCGCCGAAGCCGTGACCGGTTTGGCCCGGAACGAGATCAAGGTTTTATTTGTGGTGGCGTTTGATGCGCAGCGCGCGTTGAACCAGATTCGCCACCTTATTCCCGAGGGCGTCAAGGTGGTGACCCTGGACGACATGCGTCTACCGGATAAGATGCTCAGCAATACCCGGCGCTATCTCGATCCACTCAACTTCGCCACCAATTTTGCCTTGTTCCGCGACAAGGGCGGGCATCATACCCGCCTGATGACCAGTAATTACTGGCACGGCTATGGCGCTACAGGTACGGGGCTGTGGCTGTGTCTGTTCGATCACGATGGCCAGGTGCTGGCACAGTGGTCCATGGACATGCCGGCCAGTTTGGGCAGCATCGTCATCGATAGCGCCGAGACCCGCAAGCGCTTCGACCTGGCGGAGTTCGAGGGCAGCCTGTTCATGCATGTCACCCATGTCTCGGGCCACGATGTGGTGAAGTACGCCTTGGATACTTATGGTGACGATCCTGGGGAGTTGTCCTGTACCCATGACGCCAATTCATGGCCGTCGGAATTCTACGGCGGTCTGCCGGCACCCCAGGACGATGAGAAGGTGGTGTTGTGGATAGAGAACAGTCTGCCCATCGCCATTCCCGCCGACAACGTCGGATTGCGCAAGATGGGAATGGAGGCCGATACCCGTTATCTGCAAAAAGAAATACCCGCATTCGGGACTTATGCCCTGGACGTGGCGGAACTGCTGCCGGGGCTGCGTTGGCCGGAACAGATTGAGGTGTGCGCCGGTAAATATTTCGTGCGGCCCCGCTACGAGGTGTTCAAGCACCAAGGCCCCAGCCGAATCGCCCACGCCAACGTGGAACGCGTCGACCTGGATTACGATCCCAACTATCCCAAGGTGGCGGGTTTTTTGGGTAAGGGTTATATCCTTCCGGCACCCATCTTGCCCATCCAGCAGTTCCGTACTCAGGTGTTACCCACCCCCATGGCCACCTGTCAGCAGGAGTTGGCCTTGGCGGCGGTGATGTATGATGCCGACGGCAAGGCGGTGGCACGTCATGCCTTCGGCCGCATGCCGCGCACCGAGATGAGCTTACTGGATATCAATGACTTTCTCGCCTCCGCTGGCAAAGATTTGTCCAGTGGTTACGGTCACGTGGAGTTGGTCTATGATTTGGAGGCCGGTGATCAACTCGACGGCTGGTTGCACGGCTTGTTCCGCTATCAGTCACTGGACAACGGTCACATTGCCGAGACCAGTTTCGGCGCGCATGTCTTCAACATACCGGTGGTATATAAAAACGAACCCCAATCCTACGCCGGCCCACCTCCCGGACTCAGT
>CAYXAX010000124.1:0-7903 GCA_964463055.1 uncultured Gammaproteobacteria bacterium
CGTGGACGGGTCGGGCACCACCCTCGCCATGGGCTCCACCACCGGCAGCCTGTGGATCAGCCGCGACAGCGGCGACGCCTGGCACAGGGTCAGCGCTGAACTGCCGCCCATCGCCGCCGTCAGGTTCTGTCCTCAATAGGGACGCCGATCTATTCCGTGGCGACAGGTCTTACGGCGGTGGCCGCCTGCTTGGCGCGGCGGCGCGCCTCGGTCACGTCATCCGCCGCCGCCAGGGCCACGCCCATGCGCCGCTTGACGAAGGACTCGGGCTTGCCGAACAGGCGCACCTCGGATTGCGGCACGGCCAAGGCCTCCTCCAGGCCCTCGAAGGCGATGCCCGTGGCGTCGACGCCGCCATAGATCACGTGACTGGCGCCGGGCGCGCGCATGGCCACCGACAGGGGCAGGCCGAGAATCGCCCGGGCGTGCAGCGCGAACTCGCTCTGCGCCTGGCTGATCATGGTCACCATGCCGGTGTCGTGGGGGCGCGGGCTGACCTCGCTGAACCACACTTGGTCGCCCTTGATGAACAGCTCCACGCCGAAGATGCCGCGCCCGCCCAGGCGTGATGTGATGGTCGCGGCGATGCGCTCGCTGCGCCTGCGCGCCGCCGGGCTCAAGTCGTGGGGCTGCCAACTCTCCACGTAATCCCCGTCCACCTGCACATGACCGATGGGCTCGCAGAACGAGGTCTCGATGATGCCATCGGGGCCGCGGTGGCGCACCGTGAGCAGGGTGATTTCCTCATCGAAATCGATCCACTCTTCGGCGATGACACGCGGGTCGCGGGCGCGCGCACCGTGCTGGGCCTTGTCCCATGCCGCCTCCAGCGCCTCGGGACCCTTTACCAGGGATTGGCCCTTGCCCGACGACGAACGCAGCGGTTTGATGACGCACGGATAGCCGATGCCCTGGTCCACCGCCATCTTCAATTCGTTGAGGGTAGCGGCAAAGGCGTAGCGTGAGGTGGGCAGCTCCAACTCCTCGGCGGCGAGGCGGCGAATACCCTCACGGTTCATGGTAAGCTGCACGGCCCGTGCGGTGGGGATGACCTCGGCGATGCCCCGGTCTTCGACCTCCAGCAGGACGTCGGTGTTGATGCCCTCCAGTTCCGGCACCACCAGCAGCGGGCGTTCCTTTTCTATCAAGTTGATCAACGCTGCGGCATCGGTGAGGTCCACCACATGGGCGCGGTGGGCCACCTGATGGCCCGGAGCATGGGCATAGCGGTCCACGGCGATGACCTCCACTCCGAGACGCTGCAGGGCGATGATGACCTCCTTGCCCAACTCCCCGGCGCCCAGCAGCATGACGCGGGTGGCGGAGGGACTCAGAGGGGTGCCGATGCACAACGCCATGGGCTACTTTCCCGCACGTATCAGGCCGCCCAGTCCGACCTTCTCCAGGCGCGTATCCAGGTAGCGCCGAATGGCCTTGGAGTCCTCCATGGCCAGCACATCGCGCACGAACTCATTGGCCTGGTCGCGGGTGAAGTTGCGTATCACCCACTTGACGCGCGGCAGGCACGCCACGCTCATGCTGAGGTTGTCCACGCCCATGCCTATGAGCAGCAGTGCCGAGGCCGGGTCGCCGGCCATCTCACCGCACACACTGATGGGCTTGTTGTGGCGATGGGCGCCCTCGATGGCGTTCTTCAAGGCCACCAGCACCGCCGGGTGGAAGTTGTCGTACAGGGCCGCCACGGCGCTGTTGTTGCGGTCCACCGCCAACAGATACTGCACCAGGTCATTGGTGCCCACCGACAGGAAATCCACGCGGCTGGCAATGGCGTCGATTTGATAAATGGTGGACGGGACTTCCACCATTACACCGATACGCGGCGGCGTGATGCTCTCATCATTGTTTTTCAGTTCGCTATAGACTCGCTCCAGCAGGCGCATGGCCTCGTCCAGTTCGCCGATACCGCTCACCATGGGCAGCAGTATGTGCAGGTTGTTCAAGCCGATGTTGGCGCGCAGCATGGCGCGCAGCTGGACCAGGAAGATCTCCGGGTGGTCCAGGGTGACGCGAATGCCGCGCCAGCCCAGGAACGGGTTGTCTTCAATAATGGGGAAATACGGCAGTGTCTTGTCACCGCCGATGTCCAGGGTGCGCAGGGTCACCGGGCGCGGGGCGAAGGCCTCCAATACCTGGCGGTAAATGGCGCGCTGTTCCTCCTCCCCGGGGAAGCGGTCGCGCACCATGAAAGGAAACTCGGTGCGGTACAGGCCGATGCCCTCGGCGCCACGGTTCAGCGACGGGGTAATGTCCGACAGCAGGCCGGTGTTGGCGTAGAGCGGGATGTATTCGTTGTCCGGCGTGACGGAGGGTTCGAAGCGCAGGGACTCCAGCCCCGCCGCCAGTTCCTCCTCTTCGCGCGCCAGGCGGCTGAACTCCTGGCGGATGGCCTCGTTGGGCGAGATGAAGATGCGCCCGCGGTAGCCGTCGACGATAAGCTCGCGGCCGTCGATCCACGCTACCGGCAGGTCTGAGACACCCACCACCGCCGGGATACCCATGGCGTGGGCGAGGATGGCCACGTGTGAAGAGGTGGAACCGCGTGCCGACACCACGCCCTTCAACTTGCCCACCGGTACCTCGGCAAGCATGGTGGCGCTGATCTCTTCGCCTATCAACAGGGTGTGATCCGGGAATTCAGGCAGGTTGTGGTCGCGGCGCTGCAGGTGATCGAGGATGCGCCGGCCCAGGTCGCGCACATCACTGGCGCGGTCGCGCATGTACGGGTCATCCATGGCATCGAAGACGAATGCCTGCTCGTTGATGGTCTCCCTCAGCGCCCCCGGCGCCCAGTTGCCGGCGTGAATGCGGCGCTCCGTGCCCTCGCGCAGGGTATCGCTGGACAGCATGAGCAGATAGGCGTCGAACAGCGCCCGGTCGGCCGGCGACAGCGCCGCGCCGATCTTTTCCTCCAGCGAGCGGATGTCCGACTGTACCCGCTGCACGGCGGCGTGGAATGCCTCCACCTCCTTGTCGACGTCATCGGCCTTGCGATCGGGCACGCCTTCCAGGTGCGTGGGCGGGTACAGCACCACCGCCGTGCCTACGGCCACGCCAGGGGCGCCGGGCAGGCCGATCATGGTACTGGTGCTGCCCACCACTTCTTCATGCATGGTCTGCATGCCACCGCTGGCGCGGGCGTGAGCGATGGCCCCGGCCAATTGGGCCGCCACGGTCAGGGAGAAGGCGACCTCGTCCTCGTGGAATTTGCGGGTGACGTGCTGACGCACCACCAGCACGCCGAGGATCTCACGGTGATGAATAATGGGCACGCCGAGGAAGGCGTGGAAGCGTTCCTCACCGGTCTCCACCACGAAGCGATAACGGGGATGCTGGGGGGCGTCCTCCAGATTGAGGGGCTCCTTGGTCTCGTTGATCACGCTGACCAGGCCCTCCCCGTTTTGCAGGCGCACCACCCCGATGGCGGCGGGATTGAGGCCATCGGTGGCCATGAGGGTGAACTGTGTGCCGGCGCTGTCGGCAAGATACACGGAACACACGTCCACGTGCATGGCCTGCTTGACCCTGGCAACGATAATCGTCAGCGCCTGCTGCAGACTGCGCGCAGCACTGACCTCTTCGACGATACGCCGCAGGATCGCGAGCATGAGAGATAACCCAGTTAGGAGTAAAAACGTGTTCTAACTGAATGGATTATATGTGATCAGGCGTGTTGAGTGTTAGCCGTAAAAACCAGCGGTGCGAACTCCCGCAGGGCGCGCCGGTACACCGAGCGCTTGAATGCAACCACCTCGCGCAGCGGGTGCCAGTACTCCACCCAACGCCAACTGTCGAACTCCGGTCGTTCGCACTGGTCTAGGCGTACATCCTGCTCGTCACCGACGAGGCGCAGTATAAACCAGCGCTGGCGTTGGCCGATGCACAGAGGATTCTGACCGCGGCGGATGAAGCGCTTGGGCAATCGATACTGCAGCCAACGCTGGCTGTATCCCAATACCTCCACGTGGCGGCGGTCGAGACCGACCTCCTCACCCAACTCCCGATACATGGCGTCGCTGGGTTGTTCGTCGATCTGGATACCACCCTGGGGAAACTGCCAGGACTGCTGACCGATACGTCGCGCCCACAGCACCTGACCGCCACGGTTGGTCAGGATGATGCCGACGCTGAGCCGGAAACCTTCTTCGTCTATGACCTGTCTTTCATCTATGTGGCTCATCTTGACGACAATTGTTCCACAATCCCCAAATTATCCGCAATAATATTCTAAAGCTCTGCGCGAATACCGTGTTAAACCGGCGTCCCACACAAATAATACTTATAAATAATAGACTTACATTAGAAAGGACCTGCGCTCTTGAAACTCGCCATCTTCGATCTCGACAATACCCTGCTGGCCGGGGACAGCGATTACCTGTGGGGTCAGTACCTCATCGGGCGCGGCGCGGTCGACGCCGCCATCTATGAACGTGAGAACGAAAGGTTTTATACTCAGTATAAAGACGGCACCCTGGACATTTACGAATTCCTGCGCTTTCAGCTGCGCCCGCTGGCGGAGCATGACACCACAACACTGCATGCCTGGCGCGAGGAGTACCTGCAGCGAATGATCCAGCCCATCATCCTCGCCAAGGGTCGTGCGCTGTTGCAGCAACACCGCGATGAAGGGGCCACACTGATGATCATCACCGCCACCAACAGTTTCATCACGTCGCCCATCGCCCGGGCGTTGGGCGTAGAGCACCTCATCGCCACCGAACCGGAGTTCTCCCACGGCCGCTACACCGGCCGGGTGGCCGGCACGCCGAGTTTCCGCGAAGGCAAGGTGGAGCGCCTGCGTCAGTGGCTGCAGACCCACGGCGGAACGCCCAGCGCCAGTTGGTTCTACAGCGATTCCCACAACGACATCCCGCTGCTGGAGATGGTCGATCACCCGGTGGCCGTGGACCCCGACCCGTCTCTGACCCAACACGCAACGCACAAGGCATGGCCTATCATCAGCCTGCGATAATCGCCGGGCGCCGCGTCCTTGTCGCCCTGCTCGTCATCGCACCGATGTCCATACTGCTGGCGCTGTTCACCGGCAGCGTCGCCGTTCCATGGCGTGAGCCGTGGCAGGTGCTGGCTCCCGGGGGAGGCGGTCTCTACCACAGCCTGGTCTATGAATTACGCCTGCCGCGGGCGGTGTGCGCCTTCGCCGTCGGCGGCATGCTGGCGGTGGCCGGCGCGCTGATGCAGGTCCTGCTGCGCAATCCCCTGGCCGACCCTTATATCCTGGGTGTGTCCGGCGGCGCGGCGGTGGGCGCGCTGCTCGCCATGACCGCGGGCGCCGCCGGCGCGGCGGCAGGCGGCGGCGCTTTCACCGGCGCGTTGATTTCCATCCTGCTGGTGTTCGTGCTGGCGCGCCGCCGCGGTAATTGGACGGCCATGGGACTGCTGCTCACCGGCGTGGTGGTGGCCGCCGGGTGGGGGGCGGTAATCAGCTTTCTGCTCGCCGTCAGTCCCGCCGCGTCGCTGCATGGCATGCTGTTCTGGCTCATGGGTGATCTCAGCAACAGCAACCGTCCCGGGTGGGCCGCCGCGGCACTGATAGTGGGTCTGGGCGCGGCGCTGCCGGTGGCGCGTCACCTCAATGTCCTGTCCCGGGGGGAACATCACGCCGCCGCGGTGGGCGTATCCACCATGCCGCTGCAGCTCTACATCTACCTGCTGGCATCGGGTCTGACCGCCGCCGCCGTCACTCTCGCCGGCTGTATCGGCTTCGTGGGCCTGATCACGCCGCACCTGCTGCGCCTCGTCATGGGCAATGATCAGCGTGTCCTGCTCCCGGCCAGTGCCCTGCTGGGCGGCATACTGCTGGTGCTGGCCGATACCCTGGCACGTACGGTCATGGCGCCGCAGCAACTGCCGGTGGGCGTTCTCATGGCGTTTATCGGTGTACCGGTGTTTCTCTATCTGCTTAATCACAAGCGCGCCTGATGTCCCTGCTCACCGCGCAACATCTGGATGTGTCCATCGCCGGCCTGCGTGTGTGCGGACACTTCAATCTGGATATCGAACCCGGCGAGGCCTGGGCCATACTGGGACGCAACGGCGTGGGCAAGACCACCCTACTCCATACCCTGGCGGGTCTGCGCGCCCCCGCCGGCGGCACGGTCGCGTTTCGCGGCACACCGCTGGCCCGGCTGTCGCGGCGGCGCATCGCCCAGGGCATGGCGATACTCTTTCAGGAACACGACGACAGCTTTCCCGCCTCTGTACTTGAGACGGCGCTGGTAGGCCGCCACCCGCACTTGGGGCCGTGGCAGTGGGAAGGCACCGAGGACATTCACATTGCGCGCCAGGCCCTGCGGGAAATGGGCATCGCCGACATGGAGGCGCGCTGGGTCTCTACCCTGTCCGGCGGCGAACGGCGCCGCCTGGAGATCGCGGCAGTGCTGACACAGAGACCGGCGTTGATGCTGCTCGACGAACCCACCAACCACCTGGACCTGCATCACCAGATCGCCGTCCTGGACACCCTCGCCCGGCGCCGGCAGCGAGACGACTCCGCGCTGGTCATGACCTTGCACGACATCAATCTGGCGGCGCGCTACTGCGACAGGCTGTTGCTGCTGTTCGGGGACGGTGAAGTGCTGTGGGGCCCGGCAGATGAGGTACTGACGGAAGACAATCTGGCGCGTCTGTACCGGCATCCGATACGGGTGGTGAAGGAGGCGGGGCGGCGGCTTTATTACCCGGCTTAACGACGGCCGGTTGCAAGGAACCGGCTGTCCGAGTTCAGAAAAGCCCCCGGGAGGTGTCAGTGCAACGAGTATTGTGGTTGTTGAAGCGACTTAGTCGCGGTCGAAAGGCCGCACATAAACCCGAAACCCGGAACACGCAACCCCGCGCCGTCAGGCGCGGCCTATTTGAAAGCATCCTTATTGGCAGCGCGCATTCTGGCCTCAGCCTTGCCCACCAGGCCGCGGCGCACCAGATCCGCAAGACACTGATCCAGGGTCTGCATGCCGACGGCCTGGCCGGTCTGAATGGCCGAGTACATCTGCGGGATCTTGTTTTCGCGAATCAGGTTGCGGATGGCCGCTGTGCCGATCATGATCTCATGGGCCGCCGCGCGTCCGCCGCCGATCTTCTTCAGCAGGGTTTGGGAAATCACCGCGCGCAGCGATTCAGAGAGCATGGAGCGAACCATTTCCTTTTCCGCGGCGGGGAATACGTCGATGATGCGGTCGATGGTCTTGGCCGCGGAACTGGTATGCAGGGTGCCGAACACCAAGTGGCCGGTCTCGGCGGCGGTGAGGGCAAGGCGGATGGTCTCAGGGTCGCGCATCTCACCCACCAGAATGACGTCGGGGTCTTCGCGCAGGGCGGAGCGCAGGGCTTCATTGAATCCCAGGGTGTCGCGATGCACTTCACGCTGGTTGATGAGACACTTTTTGCTGTTGTGGACGAACTCGATGGGGTCTTCGATGGTGAGGATATGACCGAATTCCGAGTCGTTCTTGTAATCCATCATCGCCGCCAGGGTGGTGGACTTACCCGACCCGGTGGGACCGGTGACCAGCACCAGACCGCGCGGATTTTCGGAAATCTCCTTGAACACCGACGGCGCCCCGAGGTCCTCGAGGCTCAATATGGTGGACGGAATGGTACGGAAGACGCCGCCACAGCCGCGGTTGTGATTGAAGACATTCACGCGAAAGCGGGCCAGTCCGCTGATCTCAAAAGAAAAGTCCGTTTCCAGAAATTCCTCGAAATCCTTGCGCTGCTTGTCATTCATGATGTCGTACAACATATTGTGTACGGTCTTGTTGTCCAGCGCCGGGACGTTGATGCGTCGCACATCACCGTCGACGCGAATCATCGGCGGCAAACCGGCGGACAGATGTAGATCGGAAGCAGCGTTCTTGACGCTAAAGGC
>CAYXAX010000125.1:0-7889 GCA_964463055.1 uncultured Gammaproteobacteria bacterium
CATCGAGGACATCGACCTGAATCTGGATCACTTTGTGGCCAGGGTGAACAGCGACCTGATCGGTAAATACATCAACATCGCCAGCCGCTGCGCCGGTTTCATATCCAAGCGCTTCGACGGCAGACTCAGCCGGGACCTGGACGGTAACGGCGAGTCTCTTGTCATCGGCCTGCAGGGCCACGCCAAGGCCGTTGCCGACCTCTATGAGCAGCGCCACTTCAGTGAGGCGGTACGCCAGATCATGGGCTTCGCCGATGAGGCCAATGAATACATCAATCAGTGCAAACCCTGGGACATGGCCAGAGACCCCGCGCAGGACATACTCTTGCACCAGGTGTGCACCTCCGCCCTCAATGCATTCCGGCTGTTGACCCTGTACCTCAAGCCGATTCTGCCCCTGCTGGCGCGGCGCGTGGAGGCATTTCTCGATATCGCCCCTCTGACATGGGACAATGCTCAGCATGTGCTCACCGACCACCACATCAAGCCCTACGAACACCTGGCGCGGCGCGTCGAGGCCTCCCAGGTGCAAGCCATGCTGGACGCCTCTCTGCCCCGGGAACCTGCAGCCGGTCAGCCTCCTCTAACTGACATGCCGCCAGCCACTAACCCACCGACATCAACAACGCCCGTCGACCCCGTCGCGGCACAGATCGGCATCGACGACTTCGCCAAGGTGGACCTGCGGGTGGCGCGCATCACCCAGGCCGAGGCGGTGGAGGGCGCCGACAAACTGCTGCGCCTGACGGTGGACCTGGGCAACGAGACACGGACGGTATTCGCCGGCATCAAGGCCGCCTATGAAGCACAGCAATTGGTGGGACGCCTGGTAGTGGTGGTGGCAAACCTGGCGCCGCGCAAGATGCGCTTCGGGCTATCCGAAGGGATGGTGCTTGCCGCCGGCCCCGGGGGCAAGGATATCTGGCTGTTGCATCCAGACACCGGCGCGGAGCCGGGGATGCGGATTAAATAATTCTTGTTTCAAATAGTTACATATGACATCTGCCATTGGACAAAGACACAGGCGAGATAAAAGATTAAGAATATTTATGTATAACCAAATCACGGCCGTGTATAAGCACCCGTAATCACGGACTTGCGACGGTGACCGCCTGGATAACCCTAGACGGCTGGGGGTTGTTTGTCACCCGAGATGATTCTACTATTACGGCTAATGTTTTAATTGAATCAAACAGATAGGCCCCCGTACGCATACATCCCCGCGGGTCCCTGAAGAGGCGCAATCGGCGATTGGGCACATCACTGTATGACTGAATATCTCCTGGTGCTGATAAGCACCGTGCTGGTCAATAACATCGTGCTGGTGAAGTTTCTCGGCCTGTGCCCATTTATGGGTGTTTCCCGCAAACTGGAGACGGCCACGGGCATGGCCTTCGCCACGACCTTTGTCCTGACCCTTTCCTCCATCTGCAGTTATCTGGCCGATACCTATCTGCTGGCGCCGTTCGGCCTCGAGTACCTGCGCACCATTACCTTCATATTGGTTATCGCCGTGGTGGTGCAGTTCACCGAGATGGTGGTGCACAAGACCAGCCCCCTGTTGTATAACGTGCTCGGCATCTTTCTGCCGTTGATCACCACAAACTGTGCGGTACTGGGCGTTGCTTTGCTGAACGTGCAGCAGAAACACGGCTTTCTCGAATCGGCCGTATACGGCTTCGGCGCCGCCGTGGGTTTCTCGCTGGTCCTGACTTTGTTCGCCGCCATGCGCGAACGCATCGCGGTGGCGGATGTCCCCGTCCCGTTCCGCGGACCGGCCATCGCGCTGGTCACCGCGGGTCTGATGTCCATGGCCTTCATGGGCTTCTCCGGCCTGGTCAAGGGTTAACCCATGATCAGTGCCGTGTTGATATTGACACTGCTTGCGCTCGCCTTCGGTCTATTGCTGGGCTATGCCGCGGTGCGCTTTAAAGTCGAGAGCGACCCGGTAGTGGACCGCATCGATGCCATCCTGCCCCAGACCCAGTGCGGCCAGTGCGGCTTCGCCGGCTGCCGCCCTTATGCCACGGCCATCGCGAACGGCGAGGCGGATATCAACCAGTGCCCGCCCGGTGGGGAAGCGGGGATCCGTTCCCTGGCCGATCTGCTGGGACGCGACCCCAAACCCCTCAACCCCGAGTACGGCGAGGAAAAGGCCAAGACGGTGGCCCTGGTGGACGAGAGCCGCTGCATCGGCTGCACGCTGTGCATCCAGGCGTGCCCGGTGGACGCCATACTGGGCGCCGCCAAACAGATGCACACCATTATTGCCGCGGAGTGCACCGGCTGCGAGCTGTGCATCGCGCCGTGCCCGGTGGACTGCATCACCATGGTGCCGGTGACACAGGACGTCACCACATGGAAGTGGCCGTTTCCGAAAGAGAGGGTAGCCGCGGAGAGTTACGGGTGACGGGCCAACAGTACTGGACGTTTCGCGGCGGCATTCATCCCCCCCAGCACAAACACGAATCCACCACGCGTCCTGTCCAAACGGCGCTGCTGCCGCGGCGGCTGATCCTGCCCCTGCAGCAGCACATCGGCGAGCCGGCCAAGCCGGTGGTGGAAGTCGGGGAACACGTGCTGCGCGGCCAGGTCGTGGCACGCGCCAGCGATTTCGTCAGCGCGCCGGTGCACGCCTCCAGCTCCGGCACCGTGACGGACATCGGCGATTACCCGATCCCGCACCCCTCCGGGCTGAGCGCCCCGGCGGTGGTGATCGAGACCGACGGACTGGATCAGTGGATAGAACGCCGCCCCATCGCCGACTACACCGAGCTCAACGCCAGCGCGCTGCGCAACACCATCCGCGAGGCGGGCATCGTCGGTCTGGGCGGCGCGGGTTTTCCCACCTTCATCAAACTGAACCCGGGGCCGGACCGCATCATCGACACCCTGATACTCAACGGCGTGGAGTGCGAGCCGTATATCACCTGCGACGACATGCTGCTGCGTGAACGGCCCGAGGAGATCATCGCCGGCTCGTTCATCATGCGCCACGCACTGCAGGCACGCCACTGCGTCATCGCCATCGAGGACAACAAGCCCGAGGCCTATGAAATCATACGCCCGCTGGCCGAGGCCCACGGCATCGAAGTGGCCATGGTCCCCACGAAATATCCCCAGGGCAGCGAGAAGCAGCTTATTCAGGTCATCACCGGCAAGGAAGTCCCGAGCAACGGCCTGCCGGTGCACGTGGGCATAGTGGTGCACAACGTCGCCACCGCCGTCGCGGTCTTTCGCGCAATTGAGCACGGCGAACCGTTGACCTCCCGTTACGTCACCGTAACCGGCAGCGGTATCTCGCGGCCCGGGAACCTGGACGTGCACCTCGGCACGCCCATGCAGGATCTCATCAGCCAATGCGGCGGCACCCCGGAATCGGTGCAACGCCTCATCATGGGCGGCCCCATGATGGGATTTGCCCTGCACAGCACCGCGGTGCCAGTGATCAAGACCACCAACTGCGTGATCGCCGCCGCCCGGGACGACATCGTGCAGACCCGCCAGCCGGTGATGCCGTGCATACGCTGCGGCGCATGCGTCGATGTGTGCCCGGTCAATCTCCTGCCCCAGCAGCTGTATTGGTACGCCCGCGCCAAGGACATGGACAAGATTCAGAAATACAATCTGTTCGATTGCATCGAGTGCGGCTGCTGCGCCTATGTGTGCCCCAGCAATATCCCCTTGGTGCAATACTATCGCTTCGCCAAGTCGGAAATCTGGGACAGTGAGCGCGAACGGGAAAAATCCAATCATGCCCGGGACAGATTCGAGTTTCGCAAGCAGCGCCTGGAGCGTGAAAAGGCCGAGAAAGCCGCGCGCCACCAGCAGAAAAAGGCTCAGCTGAAGGAAGGTACCCAGGAGGCCGACCCGGAAACCGGCAAAGTACCCGTTGTCGATGCCGCGGCCCCGACAGGCGACAAAACTGCGTCCGCTGACGATGACCGGTGAACGCGGCATGCCCTCGGCACCCAGCCCTACAACCACAACAAATAAAATTGGCCCATGCCGTTAAACACCCCCACATCACCCCACGTGCGCATGTCAGAGTCGGTCACCACTATCATGCTGCGCGTGATAGCCGCCCTCATCCCCGGCATCGCCGCCTACATCTGGTTTTTCGGTTGGGGCGTGGCCATCAACCTGGCCCTCGCGGTGGTGACCGCACTGATCAGCGAAGCGGCGATGCTGGCGATTCGCAACCGCCCGGTAAAGCCCTTTCTCATGGACGGCAGCGCCGTGGTCACGGCATTCCTGCTGGGCTTGACGCTGCCGCCGCTGACACCGTGGTGGATACCCGTCATCGGCACGGCCTTCGCCATCATCATCGCCAAGCAGCTGTTCGGCGGCCTGGGCTACAACCCCTTCAACCCCGCCATGGTGGGCTACGCCATGCTGCTGATCTCGTTTCCCCGGCAAATGACCATGTGGATGGAGCCGCTGGCGCTGAACCAATACCAGCCGGGTTTCGCCGACGTGTGGAACTATGCCTTCCACGGCAGCTTTGCCGGTAACACGGGCATCGATGCGCTGACCATGGCCACGCCGCTGGATACACTCAAGACACAGCTGCGCCTCAATCACAGTGTCGGCGAAGTCATGTCGTCCAATCCCCTGTTCGGCGGCCTGGGCGGCAAGGGCTGGGAGTGGGTGAATATCGGCTTCCTGCTCGGCGGCCTGTGGCTGCTTTACAGAAAGATCATCACCTGGCATATCCCGGCCGCGATGCTCGCCGCCTTGGCGGTCATGGCGGCGGTGTTCTACATTGCGTCACCGCAGGCCTACGCTTCACCGCTGTTTCACCTGGTCAGCGGCGCCTCCATGCTGGGGGCCTTCTTCATCGCCACTGACCCGGTCACCGCCTCCACCACCAATCGCGGCCGCCTGCTGTACGGCGCCGGTATCGGCATACTTGTATACATCATCCGCACCTGGGGCGGATATCCCGACGGTGTCGCCTTCGCCGTGCTGTTGATGAACATGGTGGTACCCACCATCGATTACTACACCCAACCCAGGGTCTTCGGTCACAAGGACTAATGTCATGATCGTCCAATCCATGGTGCGCAACGCGGTGCTGCTGGGGATATTCGCCGTCATCGGAACGGGCATGGTGGCGCTGACCCATGAGAACACCAAGACGCGGATCGCGGAGAATCTGCGCCAGGCCCTGCTGGCCAACCTCCACGAGCTGGTCCCGCCGGATACGTACAACAATGACATCATCAAAGATCACATCACCGTCACCGACCAGGCCCAGCTCGGCACCGCCGATCCGGTCCCCGTCTACCGGGCGCGCAAAGACGGCACGCCGGTGGCCGCGGTGTTGACACCCGTGGCTCCCGACGGCTACAACGGGGACATCAAACTGATGGTGGCGATCCGCTACGATGGAACCATCCTCGGGGTGCGCGTCCTGGCCCACAATGAAACCCCCGGGCTCGGCGACGCCATCGAGATCAGCAAGACCCCCTGGGTCACCAGCTTCAACGGCCGCTCGCTGAACAACCCCAAACCGGCCAAATGGCACGTCAAACGCGACGGAGGGGTATTTGACCAGTTTACCGGCGCCACAATCACCCCCCGGGCGGTGGTCAAGGCGGTACACAAGTGTTTAGAATATTACATGTCCAATCGAGACGCCCTGTTCTCCAAGGGCGAACATAAGGGAAAGCCCGCAGCATGACATCGCCAAGCTATAGCAGCATCATCCGCGACGGCCTGTGGAGCAACAACCCAGCCCTGGTCCAGATTCTCGGTTTGTGCCCGCTGCTGGCGGTCACCGCCACGGTGGTCAACGGCTTCGCGCTGGGTCTGGCCACCGCCGTGGTGCTGGTGTGCTCCAATGTCACTGTGTCGCTGATCCGCGGTATCGTCAAACCCGAGGTGCGTATCCCGGTGTTCGTCATGGTCATCGCCTCGTTCGTAACCGCCATCGAACTGGCGATGAATGCCTATTTTCACGAACTGTATAAAATACTCGGGATCTTTATCCCGCTGATCGTTACCAACTGCAACATCATCGCCCGGGCAGAGGCGTTTGCGTCGAAAAACACCGTCAGCAAGTCCATGGTCGACGGCATTGCCACGGGTCTGGGCTTCACCCTGGTGCTGATGCTGCTGGGGGCCATGCGCGAACTCATCGGCCGCGGCACGTTGTTGACCCAGGCGAGTCTGATGTTCGGAGAATCGGCCAAGTGGATGACCGTCACCGTCTTCGACCACTACAACGGCTACCTGCTGGCCATACTCCCCCCCGGCGCGTTTCTCGGTTTGGGCTTTCTCATCGCATTGAAAAATGTCATTGATGACCGCCTCAAACGCCGCGCGCTGGCGCAACAGGCCGCGCAAGCGCATCCCGCCGGAGCGGTTTAAACAAACAGGTCGCAAGTCCCAGGTCGAAGGTCACAGATATCAGGCCAACCAGAGTTTCGGGTTAAGAAAAAATAACCCTGCTTTGTTGAGGGAAAAGCGAAGCGAGGGGGCGAAGCCGTTAGGATGAGGGGGGGGATCAAAAAAGTGATTGCAGTTTCTACTACTCCCCCTCTCCCTCTCCCTGAGAGGGAGAGGGAAAACATGTCTGAGAAGTCGTAGCATGTTGTCGACCTGAGACCTGTGACTGTATATATATGAACCCGAAAAAGCGCGCCGAGATCTTTCGTCGCTTCAAGGCCGCCAATCCGCACCCAACCACCGAGCTGGTCGCCGCCACGCCATTTGAACTGCTGGTGGCTGTCATCCTGTCCGCCCAGTCCACCGACAAAGGCGTCAACAAGGCCACCGGCCCTCTGTTCAAGAAGGCCAAGACTCCCGCAGCGATTTTGAAACTGGGCGAACAGGGGCTCATCTCCTATATCAAGACCATCGGCCTGTTCAACAGCAAGGCCCGCAACATCATCGCCACCTGCAGGCTGCTGATTGAAAAACATAACGGACAGGTCCCCAATGATCAGGCGGCCCTGGAGGCATTACCCGGCGTGGGACGCAAGACCGCCAATGTGATACGGAATACGGTGTTCGGAGAACCCACCATCGCCGTCGACACGCATATCTTTCGCCTCGCCAATCGCACCGGACTGGCCCCGGGCAAGACACCGGCGGCCGTTGAGAAACGCCTCAACGAAGTGGTGCCCGACGAATATAAACACGATGCTCATCACTGGCTGATCCTGCACGGACGATACGTGTGTATCGCGCGCAAACCGCTATGCGGGGATTGCCTGATCAACGATTTGTGCGAATATCCTGATAAAACCGCGGGGAGAGCGGGGCATCGGACGTCCTCATCTTCACGACCTGCAACTTGAGACCTGCGACCTGGGACTTACATTCTCGACACCGCCGTGTCATCCGCGACTTAGCGGCGATACAATAGGCCCGTGCAGATATCCATAATCGATCATGTTCATTAATCAGGGCCGAGACGAGCTGCGACGGTATTACGTGGAGGCATGGGAAAAGGCCCAGGCGGGTCAGCCCATGGAACCGCTGGAGCGGATCATCGCTGACGCCATTCGCCTCCACCCCGAGTACCACAAACTGTTCGAAGCTGGCGGCGAGGATCTCCTGGACAAGGACTACCTGCCTGAGTCCGGCGAGATGAACCCTTTCCTGCACTTGAGCCTCCACGTAGCCATACATGAACAACTGACCGCAGGGCGTCCCCGGGGCCTGCGAGAGTACTACCAGGATCTGGCCGCCAAGCTGGGAGAGCCCCATGCCGCTGAGCACCGCCTCATGGACTGTCTGGCCGAGACCCTGTGGCGAGCACAGCGGGACGGGATTGAACCCAGTGAGACCGACTACCTGGACTGCATTCAAAAGGCTTTAAAGTAGCAGGTCGCAGGTCGCAGGTCGCAGGTCGCAGGTCGCAGGTCGCAGGTCGCAGG
>CAYXAX010000126.1:0-7833 GCA_964463055.1 uncultured Gammaproteobacteria bacterium
GGACGACCCGGTCAAGCGCGTCGACAACATGACCATGGCGTGGGGGCTGGAGGCGCGGGTGCCGTTTCTGGATCATGAGCTGGTGGAATTGGCGGGCCGCGTTCCCAGTGCATTGAAGGTTGCTCACGGCGGCAAATACATTCTCAAGCAGGTCGCGCGGCAGATCGTGCCGGCCCAGGTGATCGACCGTCCCAAGGGGTACTTCCCCGTGCCGGCACTGAAGTATATTCAGGGCAAGTTCCTCGATTTCGTTCGTGACGCCCTGGACGGCCCGGCAGCCCGGCGCCGTGGGCTGTTTCAGCGCGAGTATGTAGATGCACTACTGGACCGCCCGGGCGAGCAGCTGACGCCCCTGCGGGGATCAAAACTGTGGCAGGTGGCATTGCTGGAGTTATGGCTCCAGGTTCACGGCCTGTGACCCGGCGGACAGCGCAATCACCATGAGCAAGCGACACCGATTGGAACGACGCCATGCCCCGTCCGTGAAGAGTTGGCAGCTTCCCAGCGGACCCGTCGCCGACAAGCTCGCCGCGGACGTGGTCATCGATGCCGGCTGGGGACGATTGATCTTCGCCCACACCTTTTCCGAGAACAAGCGCCTGGCGCGCGTCCTGTGCGAGGAAGTGCCTGGGCATCGCGATATCGCCATGTATCTGCGTGATCCCCACGTGGTCATCTCCCTGGCGCCCCAGGAGCTGTTCCTGGATCCTTCCCATACCTTCCGGCTGTGGTTTGAACGGTACCTGACCAGTCCCAGATCACCGCGCGGATTCATGGTGCGCAAGATGCTCGCCCGCAGCGACGCGCAAAGCATCAATCACATCTACGCCACCCGGCACATGGTGCCGGTGGATCCGGAGTTCCTGTGGACGCAGCGTGACTCGCGGCTCATCACCTACGTCGTGGCGGAAGATGAGCTCGGCAACGTAATCGGCACGGCGATGGGCGTGGACCACGTGGAGGCCTTTGACGATCCCGAGAACGGCGCCAGTCTATGGTGTCTGGCGGTGGATCCGCAGACGCCGCAGCCGGGGGTGGGCGAGGCGCTGGTGCGGTTCATGGTGGAGCACTACATGGCGCGGGGGCGCGCCTATATGGACTTGTCGGTGATGTATGACAATACCCATGCCATCGCATTGTATGAAAAGCTGGGCTTCGTGCGTGTGCCGGTATTCACCTTGAAACACAAGAATCCCATCAATGAGCCGCTGTTCATCGCCACGCCTCACGAGGAAAACCTCAACCCCTACGCCGCCATCATCGTCAACGAGGCGCGCCGCCGCGGCGTCGCCGTCCAGGTGCTGGACGAGGAAAAGAATTACTTCGCCTTGTCCTTCGGTGGGCGAACCATCGTGTGCCGCGAATCCCTGTCTGAACTCACCACCGCTATCGCCATGAGCATCTGCGACGACAAGCAGATGACGCTGCGTGTATTGGCCAAGGCAGGCGTGAACGTCCCGTCGCAACAAGCGGCGGGGACGGAGGAATACAATCTGGCGTTCCTGAAGCGCCATGGCCGCCTGGTGGTTAAGCCGGCGCGCGGTGAACAGGGCGCCGGCATCAGCGTCGATATCGACGAGGAACGAGCGCTGCATACCGCCGTCCTCAAGGCGCGCAAGGTGTGCGAGACGGTGATGCTGGAGGAATACGTGGCGGGGGAGGACCTGCGCATCGTAGTGATCAACGACGCAGTAGTGGCAGCCGCGGTGCGCCAACCGCCGCGGGTAATCGGTACCGGCGAGCACAGCATACGCCAACTGATCAAGAAACAGAGTCGTCGCCGCGCCGCCGCCACGGGCGGGGAGAGCCGCATTCCAGTGGATGATGAGACGCGACGCTGCATCGATGCGGCGGGCTATAACCTGGACAGCATTCTGCCCGAGGGTGAGACGCTGACAGTGCGCAAGACCGCCAATCTGCATACCGGCGGGACGATTCATGATGTCACCGGCCGTCTGCACCCGGTGCTGGCCGATGCCGCGGTGGCGGCGGCCCGCGCCGTCAACATCCCGGTGGTGGGCCTGGATTTTATCGTGTCCGCCGTGGACCAGCCCCGTTATGTGGTGATCGAGGCCAACGAGCGCCCCGGACTTGCCAACCACGAACCCCAGCCCACCGCCGAGCGTTTCATGGATCTGCTGTTTCCCCAGACGACCATGAAGTATTGACCCGCCCCCAAGGCGGGGACAGCGGGAAACCGCGGTTTTCCCGCGGCACCCTGCATTTCAACTTTCCAATGACCGTATTAACGGATTTCGTGTGTGCCACGATAAGCTTCTGGTGCGTGCGATTTATTGTATGGAATGCGCATAGCAAATAGGCGCATATGCCTTATTATGGTTTCGCGGTGGGGACTTGGGCATAACCGGGGAGTTTGAGATCAGGTGGAAACGGTAATACTGCAGGATATCGTCGTACTGCTGGCGGTGGCGGTGCTCAGTGTCGTGGCATTCCGCCGCCTCAACCTGCCGCCGATACTTGCCTACCTATTGGTGGGTGTGTTCGTGGGACCCCACGGGCTGGACTGGCTGGGCAACGGCGAGGACACCCGGATGCTGGCGGAGATGGGCATCGTGTTTTTGTTGTTCAGCGTGGGTCTGGAATTTTCCCTGCCCCAGCTGATGTCCATGAAGCGTGAGGTGCTGGGCGTCGGCGGTGCCCAGGTTCTATTTACCGCTCTGGCGGCGGCCCTGGTGGCCTGGCTGGTGGGCGTGCCGGCCAAGGGCGCGGTTATAATCGGCGGTGTCGTCGCCATGTCCTCCACGGCGGTGGTGATCAAACAACTGCGCGAACAGTTGGAGCTCAATTCCCGCCACGGTCGATTGTCGGTGGGCATCCTGCTGTTTCAGGATCTGGCGGTGATTCCTTTTCTGATCATTATCCCCGCCCTGGCGGGGGGCGGCGACCATTCCATCTCTGTGGAGCTGCTTATCTCCCTGGCCAAGGGTGCGTTGGTGTTGGCCGTTATGCTGGCGGTGGGACACTGGGCCTTGCGGCCGCTGTTTCAGGGCATCATCTCGCTTCACTCCTCCGAGCTGTTCACCCTGACGGTGCTGTTGTTCTCGTTGTCCGCCGCGTGGATTACCCATCTGTTCGGGCTGTCGTTGATGCTGGGTGCCTTTCTTGCCGGCATGATGCTCGGCGAGACGGCGTTTCGTCATCAGGTGGAGGCGGACATCCGGCCGTTTCGCGACGTCCTGCTGGGGCTGTTCTTCATTACCGTGGGGATGCTTCTGGACATCCATACCCTGCCGCAGATCATCCACTGGGTGCTGCTGATTGTCGTCGCGCTTATCGTGTTCAAGACCTTGTCCATTATGGCGCTGACTATGAAGGCCGGCGCGGAGAAGGGCGTGGCGCTGCGCACCGGCCTGGTCTTATCCCAGGGCGGGGAATTCGGCTTCGCCCTCCTTGCCCTCGCCCTCAAGGAGAGTCTGTTGACACCGGCCACGGTGCAGATAGTCCTTGCCGCGATCATCATCAGCATGGCGTTGAGTCCGCTGTTGATTCGCTTCAACGGCAGGATCACCAAGTACTGGCTCACCACCAGTTATGGTGTCGCCAGGGAAGAGGCCATGCACGATATCGAGACCAGCGCTCAGGATCTGGACAAACACATCTTGATCTGCGGTTACGGCCGTATCGGACAGAATGTGTCACGCTTTGTGGAACGGGCGGGGTTTAAGTACATTGCACTGGATCTGGACCCGGTGCGGGTGCAGGAGGCCAATGCCGCGGGGCAACATGCCTTCTATGGCGACTCGACCCACCTCGATCTGCTTGTCGCCGCCGGCCTGCCGCGGGCGCGTGTGCTGGTGATCAGCTTTTCCGATACGCCCGCCTCCTTCAAGATACTCGAACAGGTCCGCAAGGTACGTCCGGATATTCCCATCCTGGTGCGCACCGGTGATGACGGTGAACTGGAACGGCTGCAGGCCGCGGGGGCCACGGAGGTCATCCCCGAGACCCTGGAGGCCACGCTGATGCTGGTGTTCCACCTTCTGTATCTGCTGGACATGCCGGTCAACCGCATCATGCGCCAGATTCAGGCGGTGCGTGCGGATCGCTATCGCATCCTGCGCCAAGTCTTTCACGGTCAGGAAAGCTTCGACGTGGAGGAACCCGATGCCCTGCGCGAGGGGTTGCGCACCGTGACCCTGGTGCGTGGCGCCAACGCTGTGGGTAAGCAGCTGCGTGAGCTGAAGCTTGATGAGTGCGATGTCACGGTGACTGCCGTGCGCCGTGGCGGTGCGCGTGGACTCAGCCCAAAGGCGGATACGACGCTTGAGGAATGGGATGTGGTTGTTCTTTACGGGACGCCGGAGGCCATTGAACGGGCCAAGGCCGTGATGTTGGCCGGCACCGATCACCTGGCCCGGTCATAACTTATAACTCCATGATTTATATGTAATATATAGGCATTGTTGAACATCCGTCCGGTGCGGCATCTCTAACTATATTAGTACTGACAGCCGATAACCTAAGTTAGCAGGGTGTTGAAAAACACCCTTCTAAAGAGGCGCAGCGAGTTGAAAAAGGCCAGGGAGGGTCTTTTTCAACATCCTGTAGGGGAGGGTGACCGAGAGGAGATGTCTAATGCGATATACCTATCCCAGGCCGCGGCAAGTGGGCATCAAAATCCCTGTCCACGTCAAAGAAGACCGGTTTTGCGCCGGGTTTGAACACGGATTAAAAGGCGGACAGTTGAACCACGTGGAGTATTTCAGGCTTTCATTTCGAGAGGGCTATCGCGCCGCCAAGCTTTATCTGAGATATCTGCGCAGGCAGCAGGGTCTGCTGGAATTCCCCGTTCAGGGACGCATGAAGTTCAAACTTCACTAGACGCTCGGACGGACGCCCGAGCCTTCACGTCCGACCAAGTCGCTATCGCAGTTTTATCAAAGCGGTAAGTCTGCGTTCATGCAGGCACTTGCAAATCAGGCACTGGCGTCGCGCGAGTACTGGCCTTCAGGGTGTTCCGTGAAGGGGGACTCGTCGGGGAGGTAAGACATCAACAGACGCTTGGCCAGACAGCCGGCCGACCCGCGACACTGCAGCTTCTCGATCTGGGTGTGGATAAAGCCGCTGAGCTGATCCACGGATTTGATGTGCACCGGGTCGATGCCCGTGATCCCCGCCAGTTGCCTGCGTTCCGTGGGTGTTAAACGAACCTGTCCTTCACTGACGAGCATAAGCCATGCGACCTGTCTGATTGTTATACATGCTACATCAAACGTTATACATTGTAAAACATCGCGGTCGGTAATACGCGACCTTTCGATGTAATACGTTTTAAGAATACTTCATATTTTGCCTCGAGTAAACCGACGTTTTACCTCTGCAAGGTGCACTATCCGTCGACTAACGTCGTGGCAACTGCTTGAATTTTAACGTCTGACAGGTATATCTTGGAGGTTCAGTGGGTATTCCCGGGTGATGCCCGGGCAGGCGCATGCCGATGCACGTTCGAGTTGAGTGTGATGCTGACGATGGCGGTGAAGCGATTCCCCGGTATTTTTTTATCGGTTGTCGTCGGATCGACTTGGTGGGTGTCCTTGACCGCTGGATGTCCTGCGACGATCACTACTTCAAGCTTCGCGCCATTGATGACGGTATCTATATCCTGCATCACCAGGTGAGGCGCAATACCTGGGAAATCACCCTGTTCGACAGTGGTCGATGCGAACAGACCCGCCTCTCATCCACTTAACCACTCACCGGGTGATGGCGCCTGATATCCGGTTTCGCGCGGTACTTGCCGGGACAACCAAACGGCGCCGCCACTGTCTTATAACTAGAGTGGATAAAGGATATCCCCCCGCTGCTGAATGGTAATCGCTGTTTGACGAGCGTTGCCGTGCCCACGACGGCGCTTATTCCTGGCATGGAAATAGCAATCCCCTGAATACTCCTTAGCGGTACGCGAAGTCGTGCCGCATCGCCCCAGAGGAACGAACATGATTGAAGTAGTGCTGTTGCGCCACGGTCAGAGCACGTGGAATCT
The DNA here is from genome assembly GCA_964463055.1 of uncultured Gammaproteobacteria bacterium. Taxonomy (GTDB): domain Bacteria; phylum Pseudomonadota; class Gammaproteobacteria; order CAWJPQ01; family CAWJPQ01; genus CAWJPQ01. The sequence goes on from CAYXAX010000126.1 coordinate 6,005, forward strand.
CGAGAACAGGTTTACAGGGTGGACCGATGTGGATCTATCGTCCCATGGTGAGCATGAGGCCCGTGAGGCCGGTAAGGCATTAAAGAATCAAGGTTTCCAGTTCGACCGCATGTTCACATCGGTGCTTAAGCGCGCCATCCGCACCATGTGGCTGGTGCAGCACGAGATGGACGCATGCTGGATTCCCGCCGTCATGGACTGGCGGCTCAACGAGCGCCACTACGGTGCCCTGCAGGGATTGGACAAGGGCGAGACCCAGCAGGCCTATGGCACCGAGCAGGTGCACCAGTGGCGCCGCGGCTATGCCGTGCACCCCCCGGCCCTGGAATACGACGACCCGCGGCACCCGCGCTTCGATTACCGCTACAACGCCCTGGAGCCGACCCGGCTGCCCGCCACAGAATCCCTGGAAGAGACCGTTGCCCGGGTGGTGCCTTACTGGGAGCAGGCGGTGGTACCGTGCCTGCGCAATGGGGAGTCAGTCCTTATCGTTGCCCATGGCAACAGCCTGCGCGGGCTGATCAAACACCTGGACGGCATCTCTGATCAGGACATCATGGACCTCGATCTGCCCACGGGTGCGCCCCTGGCCTATGAATTCGATGACAGCCTCAAGGTACAGAACCGTTACTATGTGTCGGAGCCAAAGCAAACACCCGCAGAGGGGGCGAGTGAAATCCGCCAAAACGAGGCCACCGTCGACGGGTGATGGCGGGGCATGACGTCCCGTGGCTTGCTCCGAAAGCCAAACACTTAGGTGTTCGGTTTTCGAGCGACGCTTCCCTGCGCCGCCTTGGCAGGGTGATTTTCAACACCCTGCTAAGTCACGCGGGTTCCTGGTTGCGGGTTAAAACACGGTACAATGGTCGGCAGTCAGTCCAAGTAATCACGAGGCGGCCCGGCGATGGTTTTTGCCTATTTCAAGCGACTGAATCAGACACAAAAGCAGATTTATCGCGCCAGCGATAAGGTGACCTCTGTGCGATTGCCCGAGCCCGGGCGATTTTATCCCCTTGTTAGCCATCTCGAGGCATCCCTGAAGGAAGAACACCGGGGCAGGATCCAGACTGCTTGTCAGCAGCTCGTGGACGCCATGGCCGCCGCCCTGAATATCGAGCCGGTGTCCATCAAGGTCCTGGCGGCGCGGCCCTCCAAAGACTGGGGAGAGCTGCACGGGCTTTATTATCCCCGCGATGGCGGGACGCGCGCACGCATTACCGTGTGGATGCGTACCGCCCAGCAGCGCCGGGTGGTGGCGTTCAAGTCTTTTTTTCGAACCGTCCTCCACGAGTTCGGCCATCACCTGGACTATACCTTTCTCAACCTGGCGGATAGTTTTCATACCGAGGGCTTTTACAAGCGCGAATCCAGCCTGTTCCATCAGCTCGCCGTTGACACTAAAGTGTGGATAACTCCAGCCGCGCAGGAACCCAATCAACAACCCAAAGATGATGCCCGGGAATACGAAGCCTTCAAGGACACGTGGGCGAATATGAAAAAGCAGTTGCAGGAGAATAAATAAAATCGGGTCTCAAGTCGCAGGTCACAGGGTTCAAGTCGAAGTCCCCCCCCGATATGCATCGCGTTATAGTTACTACTACAGATAGTGGTATTTGATTCCTTTCCCCTCTCAGGGAGAAGGTTAGAGCCTGCCCCCGCGAAAGCGGGGGATGAGGGGGATCAAAAAAGAGATTGCAGTTTCTATCACTCCCCCTCACCCCGGCCCTCTCCCTGGGAGGGAGAGGGAGAAAAACATGTCAGAGAAGTTGTAGCATCTTGTCGACCTGCGACCTGCGACCTGCGACCTGCGACCTGCGACCTGCGACCTG
>CAYXAX010000127.1:0-7743 GCA_964463055.1 uncultured Gammaproteobacteria bacterium
CGCCGAGAGGATCTTCGGTTACGCCGCCGCCGAGGTGCTGGGCAGCAATATCACCGTGCTGATGCCCGAGCCGTTCCGCGGCGAGCACGACCAATACCTGCGCCGCTATGCCGACACCGGCGTCAGGCAGATCATCGGCACTGGCCGCGAAGTGGTGGGGCGGCGCAAAGACGGCAGCCTGTTCTCCCTGGACTTGGCCGTGGGCAAGGTCCCCGTGCCCGGGAAGCAGCCCATGTTCACCGGCATGGTGCGCGACATCACCGAGCGCAAAGTGGCCGAGCAGGAGGCCAAGCGCCGCCTGGACGAGCTGGCCCAAGTCTCGCGCCTGAGCCTGATGGGGGAGATGGCCTCGGGCCTGGCCCACGAGATCAATCAGCCCCTGGCGGCCATCGTCAATTACGCTCATGCCTGCCGGCGCCTGCTGCAGGCCGGGCGCGCCGACCCCGCGGTACTGCTCGACACCCTGGAACAGATCGCCAAACAGGGCCAGCGCGCCGGGGAGATCGTCAGTCACCTGCGCCAATTCATTCACCGCGGCAAGACCGAGCGTACCCTGGCGGACATCAACGCCATCGTCTCCGATGTGATCAAGCTGCTGGGCCATGAGATCGAGGCCCAGCGGGTGGCGCTGCAGCTGGACCTGGACGGGTCGCTGCCGCCCCATGCCATGGATAAAATCCAGATCGAGCAGGTCATTCTCAACCTGGTGAAAAACGCCATCGACGCCATGCGGACCATGGCCCAGGATGCCCGCCGGCTGCACATTCGCACCCGCCGCCACGACGGCATGGAACAGGCCGTGGAGGTCATCGTCAGCGACACCGGCGAGGGCCTGCCCAAAGACGGGATCAACCGCGTGTTCGACCCGCTGTTCACCACCAAGCCCAACGGCATCGGCGTGGGCCTGTCCATCAGCCGTTCCATCGTGCGCACCCACGGCGGGCGGCTGTGGGCCGAACCCAATCCAAACACCGGGGCGCGGTTTCATTTTACCTTGCCAGCGGTGCTTGACAGTGAGACGGGCGCTGCGCCGCCGACAGGCTGAGCCATGGCTTGGCTTTGTTCTTCGTATTTTCCGTTGAGCATCTCCAATTCGCTGATTTAAAAGCCGAATGTCTGGGCTCCGTCAGCGTGGTCTATTGAGATCGCACAGTCTGTGGACTAATATAAGCTGCGGTGGGCGCCATGCGTAAAAATACACGCATACAGTGCCGACCATGTTCCGCGCCGGCCAATCTCTTTCGCCAATGGAGAAAATGCAGTATCTTGTGAGCCGGCTGATGAGTGGCAAGACGCCGGGAAATCAGGCGCTGTCCCCAATTAATCCATTCCAATGCCGGTATTTAACTGGTGGGTCCCCGCTTTATGGCGACTTGTGCCGGTCTACCCGCAACGCTAGGTTGTGAACCCCGTCAGGCCCGGAAGGGAGCAGCGGCAGCAGCTGATGCGTGTGCCGGGATACGGCGGGCACGGGTCGCCTCCATTTGTATAAGATGTTCCGAGCCCTCTGTTCCGGGATACGGGTTTCGGATTGCGCTATAATTTAATGCGTGATCCGTCATGGGGCGGTCGGGAAGGCAGACAATGGATCCGCATGTTCAGCCTGCCGGATATCCCCCGACCGGCAACCCGAAACTCAAAACCCGGGACTCGAGACCGTTGTGACTATGAGTTATCAAGTACTGGCCAGGAAGTGGCGTCCCCGCTCATTCGACACGGTGGTGGGGCAGGAGCATGTACTGCGCGCCCTGATCAACGCCCTGGACCGCGATCAAGTCCATCACGCCTTCTTATTCACCGGGACGCGCGGGGTGGGCAAGACCACCATCGCCCGCATCCTGGCCAAGGCCCTCAACTGCGAGGCCGGTGTCAGCGCCACGCCGTGCGGTGAGTGCGCCAGTTGCCGTGAGGTGGATGAGGGGCGTTTCGTGGACCTCATCGAGGTGGACGCGGCGTCGCGTACCAAGGTGGAGGATACCCGTGAGCTGCTGGAAAACGTGCAGTACGCGCCGACGCGGGGCCGCTTCAAGATATATCTGATCGACGAAGTCCACATGCTGTCCAACCACAGCTTCAACGCCTTGTTGAAGACTCTGGAGGAGCCGCCGCCTCACGTAAAATTTCTCCTCGCCACCACCGACCCCCAACGCCTGCCGGTGACGATCCTGTCCCGGTGCCTGCAGTTCAACCTCAAGCGTTTATCGCTGGAGCGCATTCGTGATCACCTGGCCCGGATCCTGGAAAGTGAGGGCATCCCGTTTGAGTCCGCCGGCCTGACCCATCTTGCCCGCGGCGCTGATGGCAGTGTGCGCGATGCCCTGAGTCTGTTGGATCAGGCCATTGCCTATGGCGGCGGCAAGGTGGGGGAGGCCGATGTGCGCGCCATGCTGGGGACTATCGATCAAGGGGCGGTGGTCAGACTGGTGGAGGCATTGGCGTCCCGGGACGGTGAGGCCTTGCTGCAGACGGTTCATGGCCTGGACGAATCGGCGGCGGATTTCAGCGGCGTGTTGAGCGAGCTGCAGTCGCTGCTTCACCGTATCGCTCTGACTCAGGTGGTCCCCAATGCCGTGGATGACAGTGACAGTGATAAAGAGGCGGTGACGCGTCTCGCAGCGGCACTGCCACCGGAAGACGTCCAACTATATTATCAGATCGGCCTGATGGGCCGGCGCGATCTCGAACTAGGCCCGGACCCGCGCAGCGGATTTGAAATGCTGGTGTTGCGCATGCTGGCGTTTCGTCCCGCTGACACCCAGCCCCAGACCGGTGCGGCCACCGGCCCCGCGCGCCAGGGCATTACCGTGCCCGGCGCCGTGTCGCAGGCGCAGCCCCGCCGCCGTGAGACGGCAAGCCCTGCATCTTCTCCGCGCGACGTTGTCCAGGAACCGATCCGGGCCACCGAGCCGATTGCCGCACAGACTCCGGATGAGTGGGCCGCGCTGGTGGGCAGGCTGGGGTTGAACGGCATGGCCAGGGAGTTTGCCCTGCATTGCGCCGTGAAGAGCGCCGATGCCGAACATATGAAGCTGATGCTGGATATCACCCACAAACACCTGCTCAACAATAAGATAGAGCAGCGTATTGAACAGGCCCTCCAGGCCAGCTACGGACCGTCCTTCATGCTTGAAGTAAGTGTCGGTGAGGAAGCCGTCGATACCCCCGCCTCGGTACAGAAGCAGCGCCAGAGCGCCAAAGAACGCTCGGCCCAGGCGTCTGTGGAGGCCGACTCCACGATCAAGGCCTTAAAGGACACCTTCAACGCCCGTATTGTGCCCGACAGTATCCGGCCCGCCGACTGAGCGGGTCCGGCGTCCAGCATAGAATTAGAAATCGTTACATGACGCAGAGGTGCTCACATGAAAAACTCGCTCGGCAATATCATGAAACAGGCGCAGAAGCTGCAGGAGGATATGCAGAAGGCTCAGGAGGAGCTTGCCGGAATGGAAGTCACCGGCCAATCAGGCGGTGGAATGGTCCAGGTGACCATGACCGGTCGTCACGACGTCAAGCGCGTGGCCATCGACCCCAGCCTCCTGGCGGAAGATAAGGAAATGCTGGAAGATCTGGTGGCCGCGGCGGTTAATGACGCAGTCTATCAGGTGGAAAAACAGACCAAGGACCGCATGTCGAACATGGCCCTGGGCATGGGGCTCCCCTCGGATTTCAAGCTGCCATTCTGATATGGCGGACAATTCGCTTATCGGACAATTGATCGAGGCGCTGCGCTGCCTGCCCGGCGTCGGGCCCAAGTCTGCCCAGCGCATGACTTTTCATCTGCTGGAGAGAAATCGCGATGGAGCGCGCCACCTCGCCCAGGTGCTGCTGACGGCCATTGATGACGTCGGACACTGCGCCCTGTGCCGCAATTTTACCGAGCACGACCTGTGTGAGTTGTGCGCCAATCAAAATCGCGACCAAAATCAGCTGTGCATTGTCGAGATGCCCACGGACGTGATGGCCATCGAGGCCACCACCTCTTACCGCGGCCTGTACTATGTATTGATGGGGCATCTTTCACCCCTGGACGGCATCGGCCCGGACCAATTGGGCATCAGCCGGTTGCTGGCGCGGTTCGGCGAGGGGCGGGTGAAGGAGATCATCCTGGCCACCAACCCGACGGTGGAGGGCGAGGCCACCGCCAGTTATATCGCTGAACTGGCCCGCTGCCGTGGCGTGAAGGCGACGCGCATTGCCTGTGGCATCCCCATGGGGGGTGAATTGGAATACAGCGACAGCGGTACCCTGGCCCATGCCCTGGTGGGAAGGAGAGAGTTTTGACGGGCCGTGGCTAGGTTTTGGTTAATTATTGTTTGCTTATTTCCCCTCGTCTGTGCCGCGGGCCAGTGTACCGAGCCCGGACCCTCCGCTCCGTTTCCCCCCATTGCACTGCAGGAAGTCGCCCACGGCCTGAAGCTTCCGGTATTTCTCGCTGACGCCGATGACGGCAGTGACCGCTTGTTCGTCGTCGAACAACCCGGCGTCATCCGCATCATCGATCACGGGCTTCTGCTGGATGAACCATTTCTCGATATTCGGGCCAAAGTGGACAGTGGAGGGGAGAAGGGGTTGCTGAGCGTTGCCTTTCATCCGGCGTACCGTGACAACGGCTATTTTTATGTGGACTATACGGCGTACCAGCGCGGCCTGTATACCATCGTGTCGCGCTTCAAGCGCCAGACCGCCACCCGTGCCGACCCCAGCAGTGAAGAGGTGTTATTGAAGATCAAGCAGCCCTTCGCCAATCATAACGGCGGCCTGGTGATGTTCGGGCCCGACGGGGACTTATACATCGGCATGGGTGACGGCGGTCTGGCCTTCGATCCGTTCGGCAATGGGCAGAATCCCGCCACCTTGCTGGGGGCTTTGTTGCGCATCGATGTGGATCACCCCGATGGGGGACGCCGCTATGGCATTCCTAGTGATAACCCCTATGTGGGAAAGAAGGGGTACCGGGACGAGATCTGGGCCTATGGCCTGCGCAATCCATGGCGGTTTTCCTTCGACGCCGCCGATGGGCGGTTATTTCTCGCCGATGTGGGCCAGGATCGAGTTGAGGAGATTGATATCATCAAACGGGGCGGCAATTACGGCTGGGCAGTGATGGAGGGGGACCGCTGTACCGATGGCGATACCTGCAAAAAAGATGCCCTGGAAATGCCAGTTTTTACCTATCTGCACCCGACGGGCTTTTCCATTACAGGGGGATTCGTGTATCGTGGAAATGAGATAGGGGGTTTGTGCGGGACCTATCTGTATGCGGACTATGTCACCAAACGGATATGGGGACTGCGTCTCAAAAACGGAGAGGTCAGCGCCCAGGGAAACCTGATCGATGCGCCCGATAACGTGAGCAGCTTCGGGCAGGATCACATGAAGGAATTGTATGTCCTGGGGCACCGCACAGGCACGGTCATGAAAATAATCGCCGCCGATGAATCCGGCGGTGGAAAAGACTAGACCGTGCGGTTGAATAAAAATACAAATCGAACGGCCTGATACGGAAAGCGCATTCGTATGTTGTCAGGTCCCGTTCTGTTCAGCACCGCGACCTATCTCGCCATGTGGGTGGGGTATTACCTTTCAGCGTATCGCCGCTGGCACGTTACCATCATGGCGAGCGTGATGTTGTGTGACGTGGGCATGCCGTTTTATCTCTTTGCGACCAGGAACTGGTACAAGCGGCTTTTTGTGCACGAGGAGATTACGACATTTTTGATATGGATGCACTTTTTCCTGTTGATCACCTTGTATGTGTTATATGTGCTGCAGGTCGTTGCCGGACGAAAATTATTAAACAACGCGGGAAACGGCGAGACACGTGCCGAGCACCGCGGGCAGGCAAAGGCGTTATTGGTAGTAAAGGCATTGGTGATCTTGACGGGAGCGCTATTGGTGGAGCCGAATTCAACATGACCTAACAAGACTCAAGGTCCCGATAAGGGGCCGACCAATACGCCGGGAGGGGGCAATCATGCAGCTGACGTCATACAGTGACTATTCGTTACGGGTATTGATATACCTGGGGCTGCGGCGAGGGACCGTGGCTACCATTGCAGATATATCTCAAAGCTACCGTATATCCCGCAACCACATTGTCAAGGTGGTTCATCATCTCTCAAATCTTGGCTTTGTCCGTACCATACGCGGACGTCATGGCGGCATGATGTTGGCGCGGGAGCCCGAGACGATCAATGTGGCGGACGTCATCCAAAAGACGGAACCCAATTTCTGCCTTGTGGAGTGCTTCGGTGACAACGGGAAGTGCTGCATAAAGGAATATTGCCACCTCAAGGGCATATTGGAACAGGCGTGTCAGGGTTTTTTCGCGGTGCTGGGAAAATACACGCTGGCGGACTTGCTGGAGAATAAAGATCAATTGATGCTGATGCTGAGTGATGTCGACGCGCCGCTGCGGTCTCTTGTCGTTTCATAGTGTCGATGTTGCAGCCTGAGACCGGGTTGCCTGTTGTGCCGCTGTATCGGCGGCGCGTCTTTTAATCCCTGAGTACGATTCTCGTCGTCAGGACGGCCTGGACGCATCGCCATGTTTGGCCGCCATTTCCCGCCATCCATATATTGTGTCGTACCCTCGCGCCGGCCGGTGGTGAGAATTGCGGGCCAGTATGTTAATGTTCATGCAGATTCCATCTGAAAGGCAGGCAATGGCTCAAGACTCCAACAACCTCATATGGGTTGATCTCGAAATGACCGGTCTCGATACGCTGCGGGACAAGGTCATCGAAATCGCTACCATTGTTACCAACAGCAACTTGGACGTGCTTGAAGAAGGGCCGGTACTGGCCATTCGCCAGCGCGACGATGTCTTGGAAGCGATGGATGACTGGAACAGGGAACAGCACGGCAAATCAGGCCTGGTTCAGCGGGTGCGCACAAGTCCGCTGACGGAAGTGGACGCCCAGGATATTACGCTGGATTTTGTAAAAAAGTATGTGCCGCCCAATGCCTCTCCCATGTGCGGCAACAGCGTTTGCCAGGACAGGCGGTTTATGCATCGCTGCATGCCCGAGTTGGAACGCTATTTCCATTATCGCAACCTTGATGTGAGTACTATCAAGGAGCTGGCCAAGCGTTGGGCGCCGGGTGTCTATCAGGGCTTCTCAAAGAAATCGTCACACCTGGCGCTGGACGACGTGCGCGATTCCATCCGTGAGCTGCGCTATTACCGGGAGCTGTTTTTCAAATTCGGCGGTTAGCAGGGTCATGAAAAACACCCTGTTAAAGCGCGACCTTATTCGCTTTTTTCGTAGTCCTTGACTGCGCGGCTGACGGTACTGTAGTGAACGTCGAACTGCTGTGCGATTTCATTCAGCGTAAAGCGACCGGTCAGGTAGGCCGTTGCCATGGCCCGTTTCGGGTCATGAGCGCGTCGCTTGAGGCGGGTCAGTTTTTGTAATTCGCTTTTCGCGGGGCGCTGCTTGCGGATGGTCAGCTTGGGTTTTGCCTGCATGCGCCTGATGAATCCGTCCCCGCCGAGATAGATCTGGTGCCGGACAGCGTCCCATGGGGATGCGTTTTTCCCTTGTTGAACGAACAGCTCATAGGCACGCTGCGCACGGCTGCGCTGACGGGATAGTTGGGTCAGAATCCAGTCGGTTTCCAGCCATGGTGGCGATTCCTCCAGCCCGGCAGTGGCGCGGTAACTGCTCCACTTCCATGACCGCGCTTTTCGCGTAATGCCCATGCGTACCGGGTTGAGTACCACATGGCGGCAGACATCCA
>CAYXAX010000128.1:0-7707 GCA_964463055.1 uncultured Gammaproteobacteria bacterium
TCGCCGGCCAGATCAACGGCACCACCGGCTACGAGGAGGCCGCCGCCCAGGGCCTGGTGGCGGGCATCAACGCCGCCCTGCGGGTGAAAGGCGTCGATCCCTGGTATCCGCGCCGCGATGAGGCATACATAGGCGTACTCATCGACGACCTGGTGACGCGCGGCACCCAGGAACCGTACCGCATGTTTACCAGCCGCGCCGAGTACCGCCTGCTGCTGCGCGAGGACAACGCCGACCTGCGCCTCACCCCCGCGGGCCGTCGCCTGGGTCTGGTGGGTGACGCCCAGTGGCGCGCGTTCGAGGCCAAGCGCGACGCCATTGCCGCGGAGCAGGCACGCCTGCACGCCGCCTGGCTGCGGCCCGGGACCGCAGCGGCGCAACAGGCGCGTACTCTATTAGATATAGACATCGGCCGTGAGCAGCGCCTGTCGGAACTGCTGCGCCGTCCCGAAGTGAGTTACCGCGCGCTGGTGTCCATGGACACGCTGGGGCCCGGGGTCGAGGATGCCAAGGTGGCGGAGCAGGTGGAGATACAGGCCAAGTACGCGGGCTATATCGAACGTCAGCAGGAGGAGATCGACCGCCATCGCCGCAGCGAGGAGGTGGTGCTGCCCGATGACTTCGATTATGACAACATCACCGGCCTGTCCAGTGAGATGCGCCAGAAATTCAATCACACCCGGCCGCGCACCCTGGGCCAGGCGGCGCGCATCCCCGGCGCCACGCCGGCCGCCATTTCCCTGTTGATGGTCTATCTCAAAAAGCACAAGGGCGACGGCCGGCGCTCCGCGTAGCGGAGGCGCCTGCCCGCGCAATCATGCCGCTGCGGCGGTGGCGTGCTTGCGGCCCATGTTTTGATCTTTCCCGTCATTATAGATGCCACGATGCGCCACGAAAGATCGAAAATCTGTTCTTTAAGCGCCTGATCCCCTCGGTGTGTGTTTGCACCCTGCGGTCCATGCCGGGGTTATGGTAAATTAACGCTGATCGCGTATGGCGCGATTGGCGTGCAAACCCGCGCATCATGGCCGACTGCAAGCGATGCAGTCATCAACAGTGTGAAACAGTAAATTCACCCGCCGAGCTGCTGCAATGGACTGTGCAATTCCATCGTTGAGGCCGCGCAGGCCGCCTTGCGCCGGCGGGCACCCGTCGTCACTATGAGCACGGAGCAGGCGGCGGAGCTGTATGCCACACTGGACCGCGGGCTGGCGCAGCTGGGCATCGATGTCGCGCCACCCCAGCGTCGCCAATTGATTGATTTTATAATCCTGCTGGAAAAATGGAACCGCGTGTTCAACCTCACGGCGGTCAAGGACCCCATCCAGATGGTGATCCGACACATCCTCGACAGCCTCGCCGTGCTGCCGTACATTAGAGGCACGCGAGTGTTGGACGTGGGCAGCGGCGCGGGGCTGCCGGGGATTCCCCTGGCCATCGTAAAACCGGAATGGAGATACACGCTGCTGGACAAGCAACGTAAAAAGACGCGCTTCATGCTGCAGGCGGCCGCCGACCTGGGACTCTCCCAGGTGGAGGTCGTTTACGGCGCGGTGGAGACCTTCGCGCCCACCGAGCTGTTCGATACCGTGGTCGCCCGGGCGTTCGCCTCCCTGTACCATATGGTCGACAGCTGCGGCCGGCTGTGTGCCCCCCACGGGCGCCTGTTGGCCATGAAGGGCAAGCCGGCGCCTGAAGAGCTGAGCGCCCTGCCCCCCGGCTACCGCTGTGTCGAGGACGTGCAGCTGCGCGTCCCGGGACTGAACGCCGCGCGCTCCCTGGTGGTCGTGGCCCCCGTCGCTTCGTGACGGCAACATCGAGGACACCATGGCACGAGTCATCGCACTGACGAATCAGAAAGGCGGCGTGGGCAAGACCACCACCAGCATCAACCTGGCCGCGTCACTGGCGGCCACCAAGCGCCGCGTGCTGCTCATCGACCTGGATCCCCAGGGCAACGCCACCATGGGCAGCGGCGTGGACAAGAGCGCCGTGCAGGCCTCGGCCTATGACGTGTTCGCCGGCGAGCAGACCCTGGCCGGGGCGCTGATTCCCGAGACCGCCGCCGGTTATGCGCTGCTGGCCGCCAACGCCGACCTCACCGCCGCCGAGGTGGAGCTGATGTCCATGGAGCGGCGCGAATACCGCCTGCGCGATGCGCTGCAGACCGTGCAGGACCAGTACGACTACATTCTCATGGACTGCCCGCCGTCACTGAACATCCTCACCGTCAACGCCCTGGTGGCCGCCCACGGGGTGATCATCCCCATGCAGTGCGAGTACTACGCCCTGGAAGGCCTCACCGCCCTGCTGCAGACGGTGGAGCGCATCCGCGAGGCCCTCAACCCGGCGCTTGAAGTGGAGGGACTGCTGCGCACCATGTTCGACCCGCGCAACAACCTGGCCAACGACGTGTCGGAACAACTCATGGCGCACTTCGGCGACAAGGTCTACCGCAGCGTGATCCCGCGCAACGTGCGCCTGGCCGAGGCCCCCAGCCACGGCCTGCCGGCATTGCTGTATGATAAGCAGTCCCGCGGCGCCCTGGCCTACCTCGCCCTGGCCGGCGAGATCCTGAGAAAAGAGAATAAACAGCGCGCGTCGTTTTATCCGCAACCCCCGGCCGCGGCCGGCAACATCATCAACGTAGACATACACAATGGCAGTTAAACGACGCGGTCTGGGCCGCGGCCTCGATGCCCTGCTGGGCGGCGGCGCGCCACCGGCGCAAGACACCCCGGCCCCGGTACAGACACCGGCCGCGCCGGCCCCCGAGACACACACCGCAGCGGCTCCGGTGGGACCGGAAGGGGTGCTGCGGCGCCTGCCCATCGATGTCATCCGCCGCGGCAAGTATCAGCCGCGCACCGAGTTCGAGCCCCAGGCCCTGCAGGAACTGGCCGACTCCATTCGCGCCCAGGGGGTGGTCCAGCCGGTGGTGGTGCGCCCCGACGCCGACGGCGGGACCTTCGAGCTCATCGCCGGCGAACGCCGCTGGCGCGCCGCGCAGCTGGCCGGGCTGTACGAGATCCCGGCCATCGTGCGCCACGCCAGCGATCAAGCCACCATCGCCATGGCGCTGATCGAGAACATCCAGCGTCAGAACCTCAACCCCTTGGACGAGGCCGCGGCCCTGCAGCGGCTCATGAGCGAATTCGACATGACCCACCAGGGCGTGGCGGAGGCAGTGGGCCGCTCGCGCACCGCGGTCACCAACATGCTGCGCCTGCTGGGGCTCAATGACGACGTCAAGGCCCTGCTCCACGGCGGGCAGCTGGAGATGGGCCATGCCCGCGCGCTGCTCGGCTTGAGCGGCGGCGCCCAGAGCGATGCCGCCCGCCAGGTGGCCGCCAAGGGCCTGTCCACCCGCGAGACCGAACGCCTGGTGCGGCGCCTGCAGTCACCGGCGGCCAAGGCGCCGCCGCCGCGCAAGACCGCGGACCCGGATGTGCGCCGCCTGGAACAGCGCCTGTCGGAACAGCTCGGCGCCCCGGTCACCATTCACCACACCACCAAGGGCAAGGGCACCCTGGTCATCCAATACAACAATCTCGATGAGCTGGACGGCATCCTGGCCCACATTAAGTAACCGCATCAATCTCTTACCGCATCGCCGCGGCGTCCCCGGCCGATACGCCGGCGCGCCGGTGTAACTTACTCTTGCGTCTGAAGTTTTCGCGCGCCTTATCTTGAGGCCCGGCACCCGCACCGGGTATACTCTGGTGTCTTTGAGTGATAGACGTGGGTGACTCCGCAAGGCGTGCTAAGGGCTCGTTTCTGATATTCGGTGCCGGCTCGTGGCTGACGTCCATGACGGTGAGCGGTTTCTTATTGGGGTACGGGCTCGATGCGTGGCTGGATAGCGAGCCTTTGTTCATGCTAATATTCGGACTTTTTGGATTTATGGGCGGCATCTTGCGGATACACAAGATGCTGAGCTCGTTAAGCTAAGCGTTTTGAATAACAACGCCCGCGAGCTCACCCGCGAGACCCGCCGGGTCACTGGTCTGCAGCTGTTGATCGGTGGTCTGACAGCAGCGGGTTTTTTTGTGGCCAAAGGCCTGTGGGAGGCGCAGTCGGCACTGTACGGCGGCCTCATCAGCGTCGTGGTCACCTATATGTTGGCGCGGCGTGTCGAGCGTGCGGGCGAGATAGCGCGGCAAAACCCCAGGAAGAGCATGCAGTTGCTGTATATAGGTGCCGTTCAGCGCTTTGTGCTGGTGGCGGCGCTGCTCGGGTGCGGACTGATATTGATCAAGCTCGAGCCGCTGGCGCTGATCGTCGGGCTGGCGCTGACGCAACTGGCTTATGTTTTAGGTATGCACGCGGCAAAGCGTGCTGATTGATGACGGGGAGAGAGGTTTGGCGACACAGGGGCAAGACTCAGGCGGCGGTACCGTTGAATATATTCAACACCACCTGACCAATCTGTGCGTGGGTAACTGCGATCCGGTAACCCACCAGGGCGTGGGCTTCTGGGCGCTGCACCTGGATTCGGTGTTTTTCAGCCTGCTCCTGGGCGCTATCATCGTCATAGGCGCGCGCTGGCTGGGGCGGCGCATGACTATTGAACGTCCCGGCATGGTCCAGAACATCGTCGAGGTGGTGCTGGAGTTCGTGGAACAGCAGGTGAAGGATTCCTTCCCCGGCCACAACCCACTCATCGCGCCCCTGGCCCTGACCATCTTCACCTGGGTGTTCTTCATGAACTTCATGGACCTGATCCCGGTGGACCTGGTCCCGGTGATCGGCCGCCTGCTCGGTATCGAGCACCTGCGCATCGTGCCCACCACGGACATCAATATCCCCCTGGGCATGTCGTTCAGCGTGTTCGCCCTGATCATCTATTACAATATCAAGATCAAGGGGCCCCTGGGTTACGTGAAGATGTTCCTGACCCACCCGTTCGGGCCGTGGCTCGCCCCGCTGAATATCATCATGTCGCTTATCGAAGAGCTGGCCAAGCCCATCAGCCTGGGCCTGCGACTGTTCGGCAACATGTTCGCCGGCGAGCTGGTGTTCATGCTCATCGCGCTGATCGGCGGCGCCCTGTTCGTCGGCGCCGGCCTCATGGCCATGTTCTGGTTTTCGGTGCAGGTGGTGCTGGACATGGGCTGGCTCGCCTTCCACCTGCTGGTGATCACCCTGCAGGCGTTTATTTTCATGGTGCTGACCATCGTCTATCTGGGCATGGCCCACATGGATGAGCACTGATTCGGATTCGGCGATAAAGATTTTAACGGGATTTTGAGTAAACCAATTTATCAATTCTGAGATTGAAGAAGGAGACCGGTAATGACACCTGACATGATTGCCCAGATTTATGCCTACACTGCGGTGGGGGTCGGCGTGATCCTGGCCGCCGCGGGGCTGGGTTCCGCCATCGGCTGGGGCCTGATCTGTTCCAAGACACTGGAGGGCATCGCCCGCCAGCCGGAGATGCGCCCCGCGCTGATGACCAACATGTTCATCTTCGCCGGCCTGATGGAATCGTTCCCGTTCATCATTCTGGCGTTCGCCATGTGGTTCCTGTTCGCCAATCCCTTTGTCGGCGCGCTGGCCTCGGCGATCAAGGCCCTGGGGAGTTGACCGTACACGACACGTTTTAGCTAAGGGGAGTGTACAGTGAATATCAATGTAACCCTCATTGCCCAGATCATCGCCTTCATCCTGATGATCTGGCTGGTGAACAAGTACCTGTGGCGGCCCGTCTCGGCGCTGCTGGCGCAGCGCCAGAAGCGCATCGCCGACGGGCTGGCCGCCGCCGAGAAGGGCAAGCATGAGCGCGAGCTGGCGGAACAGCACGCCAAAGAGGTGATGCTGGAGGCCAAGAACCGCGCCGCCGAGATCATCACCCAGGCGGAACGCCGCGCCGGCGAGATCGTCGAAGAATCCAAGGACCAGGCGCGCAGCGAGGGCCAGCGCATCATCGATGCGGCCAACGCCGAGATCGACCAGGAACTGGTCCGCGCCCGCGAACAGCTGCGCAAGGAAGTGGCGGGCATCGCCGTGGCCGGTGCGCAGCGCATTCTGCAGCGTGAAGTGGATGCCAAGGCCCACGCCGATCTGCTGAATGAAATGGTGGCACGCCTGTAGGCGACGCTATGGCAGAAAAGAGCACCATCGCCCGTCCCTACGCCCAGGCCGTGTTCCGCCTGGCCCAGGAGCAGAATGACCTGGCCAAGTGGTCCGACGCGCTGCAGACCGCCGCCGTCATCGTGGGCGATCCCACCATGCAGGCCCTGATCAGGAATCCGAAGGTCACCAAGCAGCAGCTCATCAGCCTGATTGAGGAGTTGGCCGGCAAGCACCTGGACGACCTCGGGCAAAACCTGATTCGGTTGCTGGTGGAGAATCACCGCCTGCTCTATCTGCCGGAGGTGGCCGCCCTGTACGAGACATACCGCAAGGAAGCCGAGCACATTGTCGATGCACAGGTGATCACGGCCTTTCCCTTGGACGACGAACAACAGCGGCGCATTGCCGACGCATTAAAAGCCCGCCTGGGCCGCACCGTGACCCTGCACCAGACCGTGGACGAGTCCCTGCTGGGCGGTGTGATCATCCGTACCGAGGACCAGGTGATCGACGGGTCGGTCACCGCCCAGCTGGACAAGCTGGCCAGGGCCCTGGCGGGTTAAGCGCTTTTATATCTTTAGGGGAATAGACAGATGCAACAGGTGAATCCTTCAGAGATCAGCGAGCTGATCAAACAACGCATCAAGGACTTTCAGATCGTCTCGGAGGCGCGCAACGAAGGCACGGTGGTGAGCCTGACCGACGGTATCGTGCGCATCCATGGCCTGGAAGACGTCATGCAGGGCGAGATGATCGAGTTTCCTGGCGAGACCTACGGCATGGCCCTCAACCTGGAGCGCGACTCCGTGGGCGCGGTGGTGCTGGGCGACTACAAGGACATCAATGAAGGCGACACGGTGAAGTGCACCGGCCGCATTCTCGAAGTGCCCGTGGGCGAGGCCCTGCTGGGCCGCGTGGTGGATGCCCTGGGCCGGCCCATCGACGGCCGCGGCCCGGTCAAGACCGACACCACCTCCCCCATCGAAAAAGTCGCCCCCGGCGTGATCGCGCGCCAGTCGGTGAGCCAGCCCATGCAGACCGGGCTCAAGGCCATCGACGCCATGGTGCCGGTGGGCCGCGGTCAGCGCGAGCTGATCATCGGCGACCGCCAGACCGGCAAGACCGCCGTGGCGGTGGACACCATCATCAATCAGAAGGGCAACGGCGTGAAGTGCATCTACGTGGCGGTGGGCCAGAAGGCCTCCTCCATCGCCGCCGTGGTGCACAAGCTCGAGGAACACGGCGCCATGGAGCACACCATCGTGGTGTCCGCCAGCGCCTCCGAGTCCGCGGCGCTGCAGTTCATCGCCCCCTATGCGGGCTGCGCCATGGGCGAGTACTTCCGTGACATCGGCGAGGACGCCCTCATCGTCTATGACGACCTGACCAAGCAGGCCTGGGCCTACCGCCAGGTGTCGCTGCTGCTGCGCCGCCCGCCGGGCCGCGAGGCCTATCCCGGCGACGTGTTCTATCTGCACTCGCGCCTGCTGGAGCGCGCCTCGCGCCTCAACGCCGAGCACATCGAGAAGATCACCGACGGCCGCGTCAAGGGCCGCACCGGTTCGCTCACCGCCCTGCCCATCATCGAGACCCAGGCGGGTGACGTGTCGGCCTTCGTGCCCACCAACG
>CAYXAX010000129.1:0-7427 GCA_964463055.1 uncultured Gammaproteobacteria bacterium
AAACCGCCTTTCATGAAGGCGGTGTCCTGCGCCCGGAAGTACAGCAACACGGCCTTTTTGAGCCATTGATTGACCACCCAGGTGCCGTCCTTCTTTTCGGCGACACGTAATTTTCCCTTATCCAGCAGGTCGATCACTTCACTGACCGATTCCTTGACATGGGTTTCTATGTTGCGTGGGGTGATGTCGCCGCGCCGTTCGAAGGCGTCATCAATTATTTTGCGAAGTTCATCCATCAATATTCCCTTCTTTCAAGGCTCGAGTCTTTATAATCAATTAATCTTCACTATGGTACCGTAGTGCACTGGCTTTGAGTAGGCGGGGGAAATGACGTTCTCACAAAGAGCACACTGGCTGCCGGTGGCGAGTCTGTTGTTCAGCGCCACACTTTGGGGCCTGCTGTGGTGGCCGCTGCGCTGGTTGCAGGCCCATGGGCTGCAGGGCGTATGGTCAACATTCATCATCTTCGTGGTGCCCATGTGCCTCGGGCTGCCGTATCTTGTCTCCAGGCGCCGGGAAGTCATGGCGTACCCCGGCCTGCTGACGATCGTGGCGCTGGCCAACGGCTGGTGCAACACCGCCTTTATTCTTGCCGTCCTGCAGGGTCACGTGGTCAGGGTGTTGTTGCTGTTTTACCTGTCGCCGCTGTGGGCGGTGCTGCTGGGCAAGCTGATACTGGGCGAGGAACTGGGTCCGCGTGGGCGCGGGACCGTGCTACTGGCCATGATCGGTGCCGCGTTGATGCTGTGGGACCCCTCCCTGGACATCCCATGGCCGCAGGATGCCGCGGATTGGCTGGCCATCTCGTCGGGATTCGCCTTTTCCCTGTCCAATGTGTATGTGCGCCGGCTTCAGGACGTCTCTGTCGCCACCAAGACGGTGGTTTCGTGGTGCGGCGTCGCCGCGGTGGCCATGGTGGCCATCACGGTCATGGCGGTCCCGCCGCCGCCGTTGGCGGTGGCGCCGTTGGCCGGGGCTGCGGCGCTGGGCGCCTGCGGTATTACATTCATGACCCTGGCGGTGCAATACGGAGTCACGCACATGCCGGTCTATCGGTCAGCGGTGATCCTGTTGTTTGAGCTGGTGGCCGGCACGGCGTCGTCGCAGCTGTTGACCGATGAGGTGGTGAGTGAATTGGAGTGGTTCGGCGGCGTCTTGATCATATCGGCGGCGTGGTTCGCCGCTCGTGCCCAGCTGCGCCAGGCACCATAAGCTCAGTCCTGATCACACCGCAGCGGGCTTGGGCAGAATCCAGCGCTTGGGCAGGGCGGCCAGCAGCGCCCCGGACAGGGCGCCATAGAGGTGGGCATCAACCACCACGTGGCCGCCGGAATATTTTTCCGACCCTGGCAGCGGGCCGACGCTCTGCTCCCAGATGAGCTTGGCGAAGACCAGGGCCAGCAGCAGCAGTTCGAATCGATACCCCATGCGTATGCTGACCAGGGCGCCGATAATGAAGTAGCCGTGCAGCACGCCCGACAGGCCCACATACCACGATATATGAGGTGACCCCCATAACAGCCCCAGTCCGACGCCCAGGCTGCAGAATACGGTGGCGCTGATCCAGGTCTTGATGGGCACCTGGGCCTTGAACAACAGCCACACCAATACCCAGCCGGCAAGATTCAGCCACAGGTGCGACCAGCCCAGATGGACGAAATTACCGGTGAGCAGCCGCCACCACTGGCCGTGCAGAATGGCGCCGCGGTCATAGCGCAGCCAATGGCTCGCGTGCGGTCCCGCCAGGGCGATTATCAGGGCCGTTGCGGCGATGAACAGGGCGAACCAGTTGTCACGCAGCAGGCTTTGGAGACGCGTGGCGATCATGACCGAATCCGGCCGCGTTTGTTGCGGAGATTACAGGGTGGAGGCCGCATCCTGTTCCCGCCGTTGTATATCCAAGCGCTTTTGGATGGCTTCGCTGAGCTGAGCGCACTGGGACTGCGAAGTCAGTGCTTGGTTGTTGTCGTCGGTGATGAAGAAGACGTCTTCCACGCGGGCGCCGAAGGTGGCGATCTTGGCGTTTTTCAAGCGTACGCCGCATTCCACCATGGCCTGGCCGACCTGGGACAACAGGCCGGGACGGTCCGTGGCGATGACCTCCATCACGGTGTGTTGATTGCGCTCGTCGGCGGTGAACGCCACCTGCGTGGGGATATGGAAGTGCTTGAGCTGTCGCGCCGGCCGACGGGTGACTCGCAGGGCGGCATCATACGGTGTGGACAACGCCGCCCTGAGAGTGGCGGTAATCTGCTTGATGCGATGTGTGTCGTTGATGGCGCGTCCCTGTTCGTCGAGTACGACGTAGGTATCCAGCGTATGGCCGGCGGCGGTTGTGACAATGCGCGCGTCGACGATATTCAGTCCCAACTGGTCCAGCGTCTTGGTGGTAATGGCGAACAGGTGATCCTCATCCTTGGCATAGATGAACAGTTCGGTTGATCCGCGCCGGGTCTGCTCCCGCACCGAGATAAGCGGCAGGTCTTGTCCGCAGGCCTCCTGAATGACCCGGCTGTGCCATGCGATTTCATCCGGGGAATGAAGCAGAAAGTAATCGCTGTCCAGGCTGCTCCAGAAATCCCTGGTGCGGCGCTCGTCTTCCGGACCCTGGCCCAGCAGCGTCAGGGCCTGTTCCTGAATATTCGCGATGTGCGCCGCCACATCCAGCGGTGATCCGAGACCGCGTAGCAATGCGCGTCGCGCACCGTGGTACAGATCCATCAACAGCGCCCCTTTCCAACTGGTCCACAGCGCCGGATTGGTACCGCGGATATCGGCGACGGTGAGCAGGTAAAGGTAGTCCAGGTGTTCGGTATCACCCACAATGCCGGCGAATTTCTCGATAACCTCCGGGTCGTCGATGTCCTGGCGCTGGGCGGTCATGGACATCACCAGGTGGTTTTCCACCAGCCAGGCCACCAGGCGCGCGTCATAGTCGCTCATGCCGTGATGGCGGCAGAACGCCATGGCCTCATCGGCGCCGGCCTCGGAATGATCATGCCCGCTGCCCTTGGCAATATCGTGGAACATGCCCGCGAGATAGAGGATCTCGGGTTTTGACAGGCGTTTGGCGATCTCGCCGCACAGGGGCAATTCATCGGCGAATTCCGGGATGCTGAAGCGGCGCAGATTGCGGATGACCATGAGGATGTGCTCATCCACGGTGTAGACGTGAAACAAGTCGTATTGCATCAGGCCGACGATGCGGCCGAAGGCGGGCAGGTAGGCCGCGAGCACGCCGTAATGGTGCATGCGGCGCAGTTCGTGGGTGATACCCTGGGGCTGGCGGATGATCTCCAGGAACAGGCTGCGGCAGCGCAGGTCGTTGCGGAAGGTATCGTCGATGAGGTAGCGGTGATCGCGGATCAGGCGAATGGTCGAGGCGCGCACACCCTTTATCTCGGGACGCTGCTGCAGGATGAGAAAGATCTCCAGCAAGGCAAACGGATAGCGTTGAAAAACACGGTCCGAGGTGACTTCGATGAAATCGTTGCGTACACGAAAGCGCCGGTTGATGGGGTGCACCTCTTCAGGTGCGTCGGCATACAATATCGCCTCCTGGAACAGCTGCAGCAGCATCTCATTGAGGCGGCCGAGTTCCATGATGGTCATATAATAGTCATTCATGAACTGCTCCACCGCAAGGCGGTGATCGTCCTTGTATGCGAACAGGCGTGCCAGCGTCGCCTGGTAGTCGAACAGCAGGCGGTCTTCGCGGCGGTTGTTCATCAGGTGCAGGGCGTAACGGACGCGCCACAGAAAATGCTGTCCCTCGATGAGGGCCGCGTATTCCGCATCGGTGAGAAAGCCGTGTTTGACCAGATCATGCAGGGTAACCGCGCCGAAGTGGCGTTTCGCCACCCAGCCGATCATCTGTATGTCGCGCAGCCCGCCGGGGCCCTCTTTGACGTTGGGTTCCAGATTGTGAGAGGTATCGTGATACTTGTGGTGGCGTGCGATCTGTTCCCGCCACTTGGCCTCGAAGAAGTCACGGCTGGGCCAGATCTGGTCGGGGCCCGACTGGCGCCGCATTTCCGTGTATAAGTCATGCGCGCCGGCGAGGGGGCGCGATTCCATCAGCGTCGTGGCGATGGTGATGTCACCGGCTGCCAGCTGCCGGCACTCCTGCAGTGAACGCACACTGTGCCCGATCTGCAGGCCGATATCCCAAAGAAACATCACCAGGCGTTCGATGGGGTCCTTGAAGCGATCGTGCTGATCGCCGCGCAGAAGGATCAATACGTCAATATCTGAATGGGGATGCAGTTCGCCGCGCCCGTAACCACCCACGGCCACCAGCGCCATGTCGGCGTGCTCGGGGGGGATGAACTGGTGCCAGGCGCGGATCAGCAGTTGATCCACCAGCCACGCGTGCTGATGAACCAGGGTGGCCACCGGTTCGCCTTGATAAAAGCGCCGGCTGATGACCGCCATGGCATCACGCAGGGACTTGCGGAACAGCGCCAGCGGGGCGCCGCCGTGCGCCAGTTCGGCGTCGAAGGCAGGGCCATTGAAGAGTGCCGCGAGTTCCCCGGGGGGGTGACCGGTATCGGCCCCGGTATCGTTCATGGGATGCGCCTGATGTTGTTACGAGATGGGTGTACGCTTGAGGGTATTAAGGTCAAATATCGTCCTCCGGACGCTTGGTCAATACCTCAAACCCCGCTTCGGTGACCAGCAGGGTATGCTCCCACTGGGCGGACAGCGCGCGGTCCTTGGTAATCACGGTCCACTGGTCCGGCAGGAGCTTGACGTGGCGCTTGCCGGCATTGAGCATGGGCTCGATGGTAAAGGTCATGCCCGCCTCCAGGGCCAGGCCGGACCCGGGTATGCCGTAGTGCAGGACCTGGGGTTCTTCGTGGAATTCGCGCCCGATGCCGTGCCCGCAGTATTCGCGCACCACAGAGTACTGGTGGGATTCTGCATGTTGTTGAATTGCATAGCCAATATCTCCCAGGCGCACCCCAGGTCGGACCATCTCGATGCCCAGCCGCATGCACTCATAACACACCCGGACCAGGCGGCTTGCGGCAATGGACGGCTCACCGACAAAGAACATCTTGCTCGTGTCGCCGTGATAGCCATCTTTGATAACGGTGACATCGATATTTATAATATCTCCATTTTTCAGTGGCTTATCATTTGGTATGCCATGGCAGACCACATGGTTGACTGAGGTGCAGATGGACTTCGGAAATCCGTGATAGTCAAGCGGGGCGGGGATGGCCTGCTGTTCATTGACGATATAGTCATGGCAGCGCTGGTTGAGCTCTTCCGTCGTCACCCCGGCGCGTACGTAGGGGCGGATCATATGCAACAGATCGGCGGCCAGGCGGCCGGCGATGCGCATCTTTGCGACTTCTTCAGGGGTTTTGATGGATACGGTCATTGTGAGCCTTATGGGGCAGCCCCGTTGAGCGCCGGCGCGCCGGGCGGCCGGGCCGGTGGGGTTCAATCGCTAAAATTTCCTTGAATCATAATAAGATATTATAATACGGCGCAGCTGGTTGCCAGCTGCCGCGCAGAGGCGGCAGGGCGCCATGTTAATTGTGATGGCAGAGGGGTTTGTGGTATAAAGCGCGCCCAAGGTTCCGTGCATTATTAATGCCCAGCCCGATGGAAGGCGTGGCATACCGCTTTCATTGAACCCCTGCAATTCACTGACCGCCCCTACGGGGACAGGGCACGGTGAGTCCATCGTAATCCGCTGGTTATCGATCGGTAAAGAATTAGATATGAGGCATAGAGGATATATAACATGACAGACGTGTCCATGCGACAGATGTTGGAGGCGGGTGTTCACTTCGGCCACCAGACCCGCTTCTGGAACCCCAAGATGGCGCCGTATATTTTCGGCGACCGCAGCAAGATTCATATCATCAATCTTGAGAGGACGCTGCCTCTCTTTAATGACGCCGTGAATTTCATCGGCCGTCTGGCGGCGAACAACGGTACCATCCTGTTCCTCGGCACCAAGCGGGCGGCACGCGAGATCATTCACCAGGAAGCGGCGCGTTGCGGTATGCCGTATGTCAACTATCGCTGGTTGGGCGGCATGTTGACCAATTTCAAGACCATCAAGAATTCCATTCGCCGTTTGAAGGATCTGGAGAAGATGGCGGAGGAAACCAATTTCGAGCAGCTCAGCAAGAAAGAGGTCATGGGCCTGCGCCGTGAAATGGGTAAGCTGGAGCGCAGTCTCGGCGGTATCAAGGACATGCAGACCCTGCCCGACGCCTTGTTCGTCATTGATGTGGGTTTTGAAGACATCGCCATCAAGGAGGCCAACAAGCTTGGCATCCCGGTGATCGGTGTGGTGGACACCAACAGTAATCCGGAAGGCATCGACTATGTCATTCCGGGGAACGACGATGCGACACGCGCGGTACAACTGTATGCCGGCAGCGTGGCCGACGCCATTATCGAGGGTCGCCGTGCCCAGGGCCTGTCAGACGTGGGCGCGGACGAATTCGTCGAACTGGATGAAGCGACGGGCGGTCCCGCAGCGGCGACCACACGCAAGAAAACCGCCAAGACCACCACCAAGAAAGTGGCGGTAAAAAAGGCGGCGACAAAGCGTAAATCCGCGGCCGCCGAGGAGGCGCCGGTAGAGGATGTACAGGCCGCGTCGGCAGATGACGCGGGTGTGGAAGATCAAGCCTCCCAAGCGGGTGACGGCGACGCACAGACGGATTCGAAGGAGTAGTACGTTATGCAGATATCGGCAGCCCTGGTCAAGGAACTGCGGGAACGAACCGGTGCCGGGATGATGGAGTGCAAGAAGGCCCTGGTCGAGGCCGGCGGTGATGTGGAAGCCGCTATCGAGGAGATGCGCAAGTCCGGGATCGCCAAGGCGGCCAAGAAGGCGGGCCGCACCGCCGCCGAGGGTCGCGTTGTCATCAAGGCCGCGGCGGACGGCCATGCGGTCGCCATGGTCGAGGTTAACTGCGAGACCGACTTCGTCGCCAAGGGCGACGATTTCGGCGCTTTTGCCCAACAGATCGCCGCACGGGTCCTGGAGGAGCGCGCGGAAGATATGGATAGCCTGGCCAGGCTGGCCTATGAGGCGGGCGGCGATAAGTCCATCGAAGAGCGCCGCAAGGAGCTGGTGGCGCGTATCGGCGAGAACATTGCCGTACGCCGCTTCACCGTGATGGACGTGGAGGGTGACGGGCGCATCGGCGCCTACCTGCACGGCACCCGTATCGGCGTGGTCGTGGCCCTGACGGGCGGCGACGACGACCTGGCAAAAGACATCGCCATGCATATCGCGGCCAGCAAGCCGGTGGCCGTGGACAGCGGCGGCGTTGCCCCCGAGCTGCTGGCCAAGGAAAAGGAAATCTACGTCGCCCAGGCCGCCGAGAGCGGCAAACCCGCCGAGATCATAGAGAAGATGGTCGAGGGCCGGCTGCGCAAATTCCTGGCGG